>NZ_JBCHVD010000001.1:0-511798 GCF_046736435.1 Arthrobacter sp. LAPM80 | reverse complement strand
GCAACTGTGGCCGGTGAAACCCCAGCGGGTTTCACCGGCCACAGCCGTACCACCCCAACTACACAGGAGCATAAGATGACCTTGCAGATGCGCTTTCCGGGTGTTCCATGGCGGATGTGAACGGCAGGAGCGCCCGGATCGTTGATGCCGTGCGTACCCAGTTGTGGCCGGTCCCGGCCATCGCCGTGCTCCTGGCACTGGCCGCAGGCACGGTACTGCCTGCCATGGACGTTGCTGTGGACGGGAAGCTTCCGGAGAATATTTCGGGATTTCTGTTCGGCGGAGGACCGGATGCGGCACGGGCTGTGCTGCAGGCCATTGCCGGCTCCCTGATCACCGTTACCTCACTGACGTTCTCCCTGACGGTGGTCACTTTGCAACTGGCCAGCAGCCAGTTTTCCCCCAGAGTGCTGCGCACCTTCGCTGCTGACAGATTTGTTCACTACACCCTGGCGCTGTTTATGTCAGCCTTTGCGTTTGCGTTAACGGTGCTGCGGCGTGTCCGCAGCAGCGACGGGGCAGTGCCGGGGTTCGTGCCGGAAATTTCCGTCACAGTAGCCTTCCTGCTCTCGATCGCCAGCATTCTGGGGCTGGTGCTGTTCCTAGCACACCTGACAAATGAAATTCGGGCCGAAACCATGATGCAGCGGGTTGCCGATGAAACCATGGCAACCTTGGAACGCAATTTTCCCCACGACGCCGGCCCGCCGCGCCACGCCCCTGCCGCCGGCCCCGGGGCCATCAGGCTGGAATCCGCGCGTACGGGATTCCTGACGTCGGTTGACCGCGAGGATCTGCTGCGCCTGGCAGTGGCTGAGGGTGCTGTCATCAGGGTGGACAGCCTGCCAGGTGCCTCACTGGTCCGGGGCGTCCCATTCGCCACCGCATGGCCGCTGGATTCCCACACTGAATTCGAGGCAGGGAGGGTGGACCGCTTGAGCCACGGCACCAACGCCGCCATTCACACAGGAAGCGAACGCACCCAGGTGCAGGATGCTGCCTTCGGTTTCCGTCAGTTGGCGGACGTCGCGGCACGGGCGCTCTCCCCGGGGGTCAACGACCCCACCACGGCCGTGCACGTGCTGGGCCATCTCTCCGGGCTGCTGTGCCAGATCCCTGGCAGGGTTCCCGGCACCCGCTGCCTGGTTGATGAAGAGAACTCGGTCCGGGTGGTGTTGGAGCTTCCGGAGATGGCCCATTTCCTGGACCTGTCCATGGCCCAGCCACGTCTCTATGGGACCGGTGATCCTGAGGTGGCAAGGCGCCTGCTGGAACTGCTCCGGGAAGTCTCCTGGTGCGATAAGGCAGGTTCCCACCGCCACGCAATCCTCGACCAGGCCCAAAGAATGGAAGCCGCTATTTTCGCGGCCGGGCATTTACCCCAGGACCGTGCGGCACTGCTCGAACAGGCTCGCGCACTGGTGGCCGCCAACACGGCGTAGGCTCCGCGCACACCTCGCAGCTCACACACCATCCACACCCCGGCATGGACGGCATCACATCCACGCTGCTGTACGCCGCCACACCCGGCACAGCGGGCGGTCCGTTTTCTGCATCCACGGGCAGCCCGGCGTCGCATCGCGGGACAAATGGGAGCACCCCCCAACTAAGGACATATCCTCAAGACATGGCAGTAAAAAAAATACCGGCAGCACCGCAGCCGGCCCAGGACTCCATGGGAGCAACCGCCGCCCCGGCAGCACCAAGCCAGCACGGTGATGCGGCTGTGAATCGCCCCTCGGAAACCTTGGAGCGGCTGCGTGCAAGTGTCGGCATGCTCTCCACCATGATGCGCCGGGAACTTGAAACAACGCTGCCCTGGTACCGACGGCTCAGCGCCGATGAACGGTCCTCCCTGGGCTTGGTGGCGCAAAACGGCATCACTGCCTTTGTGTCCTGGTATGAACACCCGTCCTCCCCCAGCTGGGTCCTCTCCGACGTCTTTGGCACAGCGCCCACCGAACTGACCCGCTCCATCAGCCTGCAGCGCGCGCTGCAATTGATCCGCACTGTGGTCCAGGTCGTTGAGGACCGTGTTCCCGAGCTGGCGGCCCCCGAGGAACAGACAGCACTGCGCGAGGCCGTCCTGCGTTATTCGCGCGAGGTGGCCTTCGCTGCCGCCGACGTCTACGCCAGGGCTGCGGAAAACCGCGGGGCCTGGGACACCAGGCTGGAGGCACTGGCCGTTGACGGGATCCTGCGCGGGGAAAACACCGACGCCCTCCAGTCGCGCATTTCAGCCCTGGGCTGGACCACCCACGGGCACTTCACCATCATGGTTGGCCCTGCGCCGTCGGAAGGCAACGCCATGTTCCTGGCAACCCTGCGCCGCGCCGCCGGACGCTTTGCCGCCGACGTCATGGTTGGCATCCAGGGCGACAAGCTCATCCTCGTGCTGGGAAACGTGGCGGACCCCGAATCCGCCTACGTGCGCCTGAGTGACCTTTTCGCCCCCGGACCCGTGGTGTACGGCCCCATGGCGGCAACTCTCGCGGATGCCACAGCTTCGGCGAAGGCAGCCTTCGCCGGCATCGCCGTGGTCAAGGGCTGGTCCTCCGCACCCCGACCGGTGTCAGCGGAGGACCTGCTGCCCGAACGGGTGATCGGCGGGGATGAATCCGCCCGGCGGGCATTGCTGGTGGGCATCTACCGGCCCCTGCTTGCAGCCTCCAACGGCCTGGTGGAAACCCTCGGCAGCTACTTGCAGGGCGGGCACTCGCTCGAGGCGGCGGCACGGGAACTTTTTGTGCACTCAAACACTGTCCGCTACAGGCTCCGCCGTGTCTGCGACGTTACCGGGTGGGACCCGCTGATCCCCCGCGAGGCATTCGTCCTGCAGACGGCACTCATCGTCGGCAGGCTGGCCACGCCGACGAAACAGCCCGCAGTGAAAACGGCGGCGGCGAGGCCTGCGGGCTCAACGGCGCCTCCCGTGACAACAACTTAGTACTTTTCACCTAAAAGAAGTCGATGATTGCCGCCACACGGCGCCACTCTTGTAGACTTCCTACAAATTGTGCCGAAGAGCTTGGTGCAGGGAAATACCCTCATCGGCCACTAAGTTTGGAAAGCTGGTTAATGTGCTTGCAATAGTCTGCCCTGGACAGGGCTCCCAAACCCCCGGCTTCCTTTCACCATGGCTTGAACGCCCGGGTGTGCAGGAGCAATTGGCCGCCCTCAGTGATGCCGCTGGCATTGACCTGCTGGCCCACGGAACCACATCCGATGCTGAAACCATCAAGGACACCGCCGTTGCGCAGCCGTTGATCGTGGCGGCCGGCCTCATCACGGCCCAGGCCTTGTTGGGCGCGGACGTTGCCGCAGCCCTCGCGTCCCGCCCGGTGGTCGTTGCCGGACACTCGGTCGGTGAAATCACCGCAGCAGCCCTGACAGGGACACTTTCCAGCGCGGACGCCATGGCGTTTGTGCGCGAACGTGCCAATCGCATGGCCGACGCCGCAGCCGCAACCCCCACGGGCATGGCAGCGGTCGTGGGCGGGGACCCCGATGAGGTCATCGCCGCCATCGCCGCCGCCGGGCTGAGCCCGGCCAACATGAACTCTAAGGGCCAGACGGTTGCCGCCGGCACGCTGGAGCAAATTGCCGCCCTTGTCGCCGCCCCGCCGGCCAAGGCCCGCGTCATCCCGCTGCAGGTTGCCGGCGCGTTCCACACCCACCACATGGCCCCCGCCGTCTCAGCCCTGAAGACGCTCGCCCCGTCGCTGACCCCCCACGCACCCAAGGTGCCGCTGCTGTCGAACTACGACGGCGCCGTCGTGCCTTCAGGGGACGCGGCACTTGAGTCCCTGATCGCCCAGGTGTCCCGGCCCGTCCGTTGGGACATGTGCATGGAAACCATGTCAGCCATGGGCGTGACCGGCCTGATTGAGCTGGCCCCGGCCGGCACGCTGACCGGCCTCGCCAAGCGCGGCATGAGCGGCGTCACCACCGTTGCCGTCAAAACACCCGATGACCTGCCCGCCGCACTCGAACTGCTGGCAGCACACGCTTCGCCCGAAGAAGGATCACTGTGAGCACCGCAACCTTGAAGCAAAGCCCCACCCATGCGGGCGCAACCATCCTCGGCATTGGCGCCTACCGCCCGTCAATCATCGTCACCAACGATGACGTCTGCCAGTGGATCGACTCTTCCGACGAGTGGATCCAGCAGCGCACCGGCATCATCACCCGCCACCGCGCCCCCAAAGACGTCTCAGTGGTGGACATGGCCGTTTCCGCAGGCGCCGAGGCCCTGAAGAACGCAGGCATCGAGCCTTCGCAGCTCGGCGCCGTGCTCGTCTCCACCGTCACGCACCCGTACGCAACGCCGTCGGCCGCCGCCCAGATCGCCGACAGGCTCGGCGCCACACCGGCCCCCGCCTACGACATCTCGGCTGCCTGCGCCGGCTACTGCTACGGCGTGGCACAGGCCGACGCCCTAGTCCGTTCGGGCTCGGCGGACTATGTCCTTGTCATCGGTGTGGAGAAGCTTTCCGACGTCATCGACAACCACGAGCGCACCATCTCCTTCCTGCTCGGCGACGGCGCCGGCGCCGTGGTGATCGGCCCCTCCGACGAGCCCGGCATCAGCCCCTCGGTATGGGGTTCGGACGGCAGCAAGTGGGACACCATCGGCATGACCCACTCCCAGCTGGACATCCGCGACTTCAGCGAGCAGGCAATGAAGGGCGACGGCGTCGACCTGGCTGCCGCCGACGAAGCCCACTCCACGCTGTGGCCCACCCTGCGCCAGGACGGCCAGACTGTGTTCCGCTGGGCCGTGTGGGAGATGGCAAAGATGGCAAAGAAGGCCCTCGAAGCCGCCGGCATCACGGCCGATGATCTGGGTGCCTTTGTGCCGCACCAGGCCAACATGCGCATCATTGATGAGCTCGCCAAGCAGCTGAAACTGCCCGGGCACGTCATCATCGGCCGCGACATTGCAGACGCCGGAAACACCTCGGCAGCATCCATTCCGTTGGCAACACACCGCCTCCTCGCGGAGAACCCGGAGCTCTCCGGTAAACTTTCGCTTCAGATCGGCTTTGGTGCCGGACTGGTGTACGGCGCCCAAGTGGTGCGCCTGCCCTAACAAACGTATCCAGCCACAACCGTGGCTGGATCTACATGCCTGAAACGATCAAGTTCTTTGATCACAGTAAAAGAAAAGGAGCCATCAATGGCTAGCAACGAAGAAATCCTGGCTGGTTTGGCCGAAATCGTCAACGAAGAGACCGGCCTGGCCCCCGAGGCTGTCGAGCTGGACAAGTCCTTCACCGATGACCTGGACATCGACTCCATCTCGATGATGACCATCGTGGTCAACGCTGAAGAGAAGTTCGACGTGAAGATCCCGGACGAGGAAGTCAAGAACCTCAAGACCGTTGGCGACGCTGTCACCTTCATCGCAGGCGCACAGGCTTAATCAGCCTGAACCGGCCCAGTCCGCGCAAGCGGACCGGACATGGTGGTTGGCCGGATATGCAGGACGCCGGCCAACCACATCACCATTCTTTTTAGCCCTGCCCCACAATTTTTTTCAGAGAGTTGAACCATGGCCCGCAAAGTAGTCATCACCGGTTTGGGCGCCACGACGCCCATTGGCGGCGACGTCCCGACCATGTGGAAGAACGCCCTCAAGGGTGTCTCCGGCGCCCACACGCTGACCGATGATTGGGTGGAAAAGTATGACCTTCCCGTCCATTTCGCAGCCAAGGTGACAACTCCTGCCACGGATGTCCTGAGCCGTGTTGAGGCCAAGCGCATGGACCCCTCAACACAGTTCGCCGTAGTCGCCGCCCGCGAGGCCTGGAAGGACTCCGGCATCGAGGAGATCGACCACGACCGCCTTGCCGTAGCGTTCGCAACCGGCATCGGCGGCGTATGGACCCTCCTTGACGCATGGGACACCCTGCGTGAAAAGGGTCCCCGCCGTGTCCTGCCCATGACAGTGCCCATGCTCATGCCCAACGGCCCGGCAGCAGCAGTCAGCCTGGACCTCGGCGCCCGGGCCGGCGCTCACACCCCGGTTTCCGCCTGCGCTTCAGGCACCGAGGCTATGCACATTGCCCTGGAGCTCATCCGCTCGGGCAAGGCAGATGTTGTCATGGCCGGTGGCGCGGAAGCCGCGATCCACCCGCTGCCGATGGCTTCCTTTGCGGCCATGCAGGCCCTCTCCAAGCGCAACGACTCCCCCGAGACGGCATCACGCCCCTACGACATCAGCCGTGACGGCTTTGTCATGGGTGAGGGCGCCGGCGCACTCGTACTCGAGGCCGAGGAGCACGCGATCGCCCGCGGTGCACGCATTTACGGCGAACTGGCAGGCACCTCCGTCACGGCCGACGCGTACCACATCACAGCACCGGACCCCGAGGGCCTGGGCGCAACCCGCGCACTCAAGGCCGCCCTGTTCGACGCCCGGGCCATGCCCGAAGATGTGTGCCACGTCAACGCCCACGCCACCTCAACACCTGTTGGCGACCGCCCCGAGTACACGGCACTGAAGGCCGCCCTGGGCGAGCACGTGAACAACGTGTGTGTTTCCGCCACCAAGTCACAAATGGGCCACCTGCTCGGTGCCTCAGGTGCCGTGGAGTCGGTCCTGACAGCGCTGGCCGTCTACCACCGTCTGGCCCCAGTCACGATCAACCTGGAAAACCAGGATCCCGACATCCCCCTTGACGTTGTCACGGGGACCCCGCGCGAACTGCCCGAGGGCGAGATCATGGCCCTGAACAACTCCTTCGGCTTCGGCGGGCACAACGCAGTTGTCGCCATCCGCAGCACCGGCCCCAAGGTCGAACTGCCCAGCTAGTCTGCGGTCCGGTGGCGCCCGCCCCAAGTGGGTGTAACAAAACAAATCTAACCCGCAGTAGCGGTCGAAAATCGTGAATTTCCGCTGTTTTCGACCTCTACTGCGGGTTGGTTTGTTTGGGGCGCTTAATTTTTAGGGTGTCAGCCCACGTGATGGAGCCAGCGCACGTTGGCACCTGCCGCTGCGTGGCGGAACGGTTCAAGTTCCTCATCCCACGCCTCACCCAGGGCAAGCGAGAGTTCCTGGTAGACGCGTGACGGGTCGCCCTTGCCTGTCTCATAGGCGTAGCGGATGCGGTCCTCGGAAACCATGATGTTGCCATGGACATCGGTGACGGCATGGAAGATGCCCAATTCCGGTGTGTGGGACCAGCGGGAGCCGTCGACGCCGGCACTCGGGTCCTCGGTGACTTCGTAACGCACATTGGCCCAGCCGCGCAAGGCGGACGCCAGGCGTGCCCCTGTTCCGGCAGGCCCGCGCCAGGCCAGCTCGGTGCGCAGCACATTGGGCGCCGCGGGCTGTGCAGTCCACTGCAAGTCCGTGCGCTGATCCATTACACCGGCAATGGATGACTCAATATGCGGGCACATGACAGCAGGCGCCGAGTGCACAAACAAAACACCGCGTGTGATTTCTACCTTCATTCCATCCTCCATTGCAGTAGGTGCGTCTTCCCCAACGACCTTCTCAGGATGAATTTTTCGGTACGCGGAGCCTGTTCCAGCCAGCCCTTGTTGTCCGGGTTTCGGCCCGTCTTTTTGTCTTTGAACGATTGCTCTCTCTCATTGTGCCGTAGCCGGGCGGTTTACGCCACCGTCGGGATAATCCCCTAATGCCGCCGAGGATTTTCTCAGCCGGCGCTCAGGCGCGGGGGTGGGCGGTGCGGTAGCTCTCACGCAGCCGTTCCACTGAAACATGGGTGTAAAGCTGGGTCGTGGCGAGGGAACTGTGGCCAAGGATTTCCTGCACGGATCTCAGGTCAGCCCCGCCGTCAAGCAAGTGCGTGGCGGCCGAGTGGCGCAGGGTGTGCGGGCCCGTTGCGGAGGTGTCGCCCAGTGACGCAAAGAGCCTGTCCACGACAGTGCGCACCGTTCGTTGGTCAATGCGCCCGCCGCGTTGGCCGAGGAAGAGCGCCGCGCCGCCGTGGGGCTGGTGCAGTGTTCCCCGCCCGTGGTTCAGCCACTGGCCCAGCGCAGCATCCGCAGGAAGGCCAAAGGGCACTGTCCGTTCCTTGTTGCCCTTTCCCACGACGCTGATGGTGCGTCGTTCCCTGTTCACGTCGAGGGTGTCCAGACCGGTCAGTTCACCGACGCGGATGCCCGTGCCATAGAGCAGTTCAACCATGGCCAGGTCCCGCAGGGCCACGGGGTCCATGGATTGGGCGGCGGCTGACATGTCCTCCAGGAGGCGCCCCAGCTGTTGCTGCTGCAGGACGGCGGGGAGGGACTTCTCACGTTGTGGTGCCCGAAGCCGCAAGGCGGGGTCCACGGCGATGATTTCCTCCCGCAGCGCCCAGGCTGTGAAGCTCCGGGCGGTGGCTGCACGACGTGCGAGGGTGGAGCGCGCCAGCCCGGCTGCGCTCTGCTCCCCCAGCCACCGGCGCAACGACCCCAGGTCCAGCTCGGCCAGAGTGGTGTTCCCCTCGGCAACGGCGTGGATCAACAGGGCATCAATGTCCCCGCGGTAGGCACGGATCGTATGTTCAGAGCGGCGCCGCTCCGTGCGCAGGTATCGTTCAAAGGCATCGGCGGCATGAGCCAGCGCAGGAGGCAGTGCCAGGCGTTCTTCGGAATCCACACCCCCACTGTGCGCTGTCGGACCTCGCGGGGCAAGTTGCCCCGCCGCAAGGCCGGAAACCCGGCTGCCGTCGGCCCTGAACCGGCTGTCGGGAACAGGAAATTCTGGCTGCTCGTTGGCGTTTTCGACTAGCCCGGGTTTGCCGACTTCAGGTAGACACCCAGGCGCCTTCGCTTAATGCCTTGGAGATGGCGGATATGGCTGCATCATTCCTGATGACGATCGACTCCCATCGGCACTGGCGCCTGTTCCCAGTGTTGGGAGGGTGAACGATATGATGTCGCTGCCGCGGACCTGGTTCAGATTTAGGGCAAGCGCCTAGTCGCCGTTGAGCTTCTGCGGGCCGACTGAGAACGTGTAGTTTCCATGCAGCGAGGTGAAGGCCTCAGGGACGTTGACGTCCCCTCCCCAGGGCATCGGTGATGCCTGGGCGGGCCGGACCTTCAGTGGGTTTCACCGGCCGTGAGGACTCATCGGGCAAGGCGTTGGAAATCTTTTGCGCCTGCGCCGGGCCGGTACCGGCTGGTCTGCGTCTCCGGTCAGAGTGTAGATACTGCCACTACAAGCGGTCAGAGTTCTATTGGGGCTTTCGCTTCCATCCCCCGGCCAGCCGTTCGGCGAGACCGAGGGCTTCCAGCCTGCCCAGTCCCGCCATAACCGTTGGCGCGCTGAGCCCGGCGACAACGCTCAGCTTTTCCACGCTTGTGGCGCAGTGCAGCGGCAGCGCGTCCACCAGCAGAAGGTCGGAGGTGGACAGCCCATCATGGAGCGCTGCCGTGGACTCGGGTTCTGTGGCCAAGAACTCCCCCATGGCTCCCGCCAGTTCGGCAATGTCGGCAGCGTCGCTCACGCAGACGGCCGAGCCCTCCCTCAACAGCCTGTGGCAGCCTGCGGAGTTTGCCGAATACACCGAGCCGGGCACGGCCCCCACGACCCTGCTCAATGTTTCTGCATGGTGGGCCGTGTTGAGCGCCCCCGAGCGCCACCTGGCCTCGACCACGACCGTCACTGAACACAACGCGGCGATGAGGCGGTTGCGTTGCAAGAACCTGTAGCGCGTCGGGTTGGTGCCCGGCGGAACCTCTGCCACCACGAGCCCCCGATCCACAATGGATCGCAGGAGGTCCTCATTCCCTGAAGGGTAGAAGCGATCGACACCCCCTGCCATGACGGCGATCGTGGGCGCAAGTGAGCCGTCAAGGGCAGCACCGAGTGCGCCACGGTGTGCGTACGCATCGATGCCGTAGGCTCCGCCACTGACCACGGTGAATTCCCTTTGAACCAACGACGCGGCGATTTCAAGGGTCACATTTGCCCCGTAGCTGGTGCTGTCCCGGGAACCGACGACGGCGATGCACCGTGACTGGTCCGGAATCCACGGGTGGGAACCCCTGCACCACAAGGCGATGGGCGCCCCCAGCTGAAGGTCATCAAGAGCGTGCGGCCAGTGGTCATCCTCGGGGACCAGCAGGCCCCCACCCAGTCTCTTCACTGTCTCCAGGTCACGTTCGGGGGCTGCGTCGTCCAAGCGCGGCCGCCAACGCCCCAGCACCTCAGCCAGGCCGGCCCACCGTTCGATGCCCGCCGCGTTGAGGACCTCTGTCACCTGCCGTTCAATCACGGCGTTTGATGTGTCGTTACCTTCAATGAATGACACCGCCCCCTCCGGTCCCAAAGCCGCTATCAGCGCCAGCCCCGGCATGTCCGACGGTTCCATCAGCCGGGTCAGCGCCGCCCGGGCCACCCGCAGTCCGTTGCCCGCGAAATTATGTCCACGTCTCATTTCTTCCCCTTCCATTGCCTTCACATCCCTTCGCCGCGTTGCCGCAGCGTCAGGGCCAGTCCGACGTCGTCGCTGCCCGGGTGGTCATGTCCCTGCAGGTCGGCCACAGTCCAGGCGAGGCGGAGAACTCTGTCGTAGCCGCGGGCGCTGAGCACCCCCAATCCCATGGCCTTGTCTAACAGCGCGGTGTCGTGTCCGCCCAGCCGGAGCTGGCCGCGCAGGATCCTGCCGCCCAGGTCCGCGTTGTGAACAAGCCCCCACGGTTTTAACCGTTCGCCGGCAATGTCGCGGGCCAACTGCACCCTGGTGGCCACCTGGGCCGTTGATTCACGCGGGCCGGTGTCAGCTAATTGGGACAACTGCACCTTGGTGACCTGCAACTGGATGTCCACCCTGTCCAGCAGCGGGCCTGACAGCCTGCCAAAGTAGCGCCTGCGCGCCATGGGCGTGCATTCGCAGTTCAGGCCCTTCCCTGTCGCCTTGCCGCACGGGCAGGGGTTAGCGGCCATGACCAGCTGGAAGCGTGCCGGGTAGGAGGCTGTCCCTGCAGACCTGTGCAGCACCAGCTCCCCGCTCTCCAGGGGCTGCCTGAGGGCGTCGAGGGTGCGTTTGTCGAACTCCGGCGCCTCATCGAGGAATAAGACGCCACGATGGGCACGCGTGGCCGCCCCGGGCCGGGGTATACCGCTTCCGCCGCCAATGATGGCCGCCGTGCTGGCCGAGTGGTGGGGACGTTCATAGGGTGGGCGGCGCATCAATTTTGCGACGCCTGCACCCCTGTGGTCCAGGGAATGGATGGCAGTGACCTCCATGGCTTCGGCGTCGTTCAAGTCGGGCAGGAGCCCGGGCAACCGCTCGGCCAGCATGGTTTTGCCGGAGCCCGGCGGCCCCACCATCATCAGGTGGTGTCCACCGGCCGCCGCTATCTCAAGGGCCAGCCTTGCCACCGGCTGGCCGGCAACATCCGACAGGTCAACAGCCGCCTGTCTACCGGGCATTGCGGCGCTGGTTTCGGCGGCCCCTTGAGCCGGCTCCCAGCCTCCTTCGATGCCCTGCAGCCCCGAGGGGTCGGCGTCAAAGTCAATCGCCACTTCTGCCAGGCAGTCGTAACCGCGCACCTTGGCTCCCTTCACCAGCTGCGCCTCTGCCAGGTTCGCGGCAGCAACGACAAATTCGGTGTACCCGGCCGACAACGCGGCAAGCACGGCAGGCAGCACGCCGCGTACAGGCCGCAGCCGCCCGTCGAGTCCGAGCTCCGCAATGAATACTGTTCCGCCGGTGTGCCGGACGTTCCCTGCGGCGTTCAGCGCCGCCATGACGATGGCCAGGTCAAATCCCGAACCCTTCTTCGGCAGCGATGCCGGAACCAGGTTCACGGTGATCTTCCGCCTGCTCAGCGGGATCCCTGAGTTTTGCGCGGCCGAGCGGATCCTGTCCCGGGCCTCCTGCAGCGATGCGTCGGGGAGGCCAAGCAGGATGAAGTTTGGCAGCGTTTGGCCGATGTCAGCCTCGACCTCGACGATGTGGCCGTTCAGGCCCACCAATGCCACGGCCAGGGCCCGGCCCATCCCCATCAGGCCACGCCCTTGAGGTGGTCAACGCTCGGCTCTGCATGGCGGTCAAGGATGATGCCGACGGCGTCGATCCGCAACGGGCCAATGACCCTCTGGTGTTCCCGGGCCCACAGCACGGCCAGCGTGCGCAGCCGGGCCAGCTTTGCCCGGGTCAACGCCTCAAGCGGATCGCCGTAGCGGCGGGAGCTGCGCGTCTTGACCTCAACAATAACAAGCTCGTCCCCGTCGAGCGCCACAAGGTCTATCTCCCCGCTGGCGCAGCGCCAGTTGCTGTCGATGACCCGGATGCCGCGGTCTTCTAAGTAGTCGGCCGCGACCCGTTCGCCGTGGTGGCCCAATGCATCTTTTGCTCTCATGACTGCCTCCACTGCCAGCATGGCTGGCAACGGGGCGGCACGAAAGGCGCCCTGCACCGATTGTGGACAGCCTCAGGGCCTGTCCCGGCTGTGGGGGAACAACGGCACGCACGGCCGGGGCGCGGCGCAACACAAGGACGACCGCGAAACCGAAGTTCCGCCGTCGTCCTTGTGTTTAGTTGTCATCGCCGTGGACGGCGCTGGCTCAGCCCAGGGGGCCGAGTTCGCCGTCCTTGGGGATCTGCAGGTCATCGGACTTGATGAGTTCTTCAACGTTGACGTCTTTGAACGTAATGACGCGCACGTTTTTCACAAATCGGGCCGTCCTGTACACGTCCCAGACCCATGCATCCTGCAGGGTCAGGTCGAAGTAGACCTCGCCGTCTGCCGATCGCGCCTGCAAATCGACGTGATTGGCCAGATAGAAGCGCCGTTCGGTTTCCACGACGTAGCTGAAAAGATTCACCACATCACGGTATTCGCGGTAAAGCTGCAGCTCCATGTCGGTTTCGTAGTTTTCGAGATCTTCGGCACTCATGCTTCCATCATCCATCACATGGGACCCACTTACCCAACGGCGCGGGCGCTAAGGCGCCGCCGGGCGGGTGAAAAATGTGCCTGCCACCGAGGCTAGACGAGCCGCCAGGTCTTGCGGTGGTAGTCCGTGGCGCCGCATTCCAGGATGGCTGCACGGTGCGCGGCTGTGCCATATCCCATGTTCGAAGCCCAGCCGAAGGCCGGGAACTGTCCGTCGAGGCCCGTCATGATTCCGTCGCGTGCAACCTTCGCCAGCACGCTCGCGGCCGCAACCGACAGGCAGGTCATGTCGGCCTTGATGCGGGTTTCAATGCGCCACGGCGCGGGCGGCGCCTGCGGAGGTGCGAGCGTAAACAGGTCCAGGCCGGCCTGCACAGGTTCGCAGAGCCAGTCCTGGTTGCCGTCCAAAATCACGAAGTCAGGGGCCACGGTTGCCACGGCCTGCGCCATGGCCCGCGTTCCGGCCAACCGGAGAGCGGCGACCAGACCCAGCGCATCAATTTCGTGGGCGGCGGCATGCCCGACGGCGCTCGCTTCGGCCCAGTCCTCAATCGCGGGAACAAGCGCTTCACGAACGGCGGGGCGTAGCAGCTTGCTGTCCTTCACGCCGGGCAGTTCCACAGCCGTTCCGGGGCGGATGATCACCACGCCGACACTCACGGGACCGGCCAGGGAACCCCTGCCCACTTCATCACAGCCGGCAACCACGGCGTAGCCCTGTGCCGCCAGTTCGCGTTCCCAGTCAAGGGTGGGTGCCGCGGCGGCCACTACTTGCCTGCCGGGACGTGCTTGGGCGAACCGACGCTGACGGAGGTCTTCGGCGCCGGGACGTCAGCGAACACGTTGGGGTAGTTCCCCAGGACGCCCCACCTTGTCAAAGGCCACGCAATGACAACGGCCCTACCTTCAACGGCAGAGATCGGCACGAAGCCTGTGCCATTGAAGGACTCGTGGTACCTGGAATCCTGGGAGTTGTTGCGGTGGTCGCCCATGACCCACAGGTGGCCTTCGGGAACTGTGACGGCAAAATCTGTATCCGACGGCGCTGCCCCGGGATACAAATACGGCTCGGTGATCGCCTGGCCGTTGATGGTCAGCTTTCCTTTGGCGTCGCAACAGATAACCCTGTCGCCGGGCATGCCGATGACCCTCTTGATCAGGTGCTGCTGGGAGCTGTCAGGTGCCAGGCCGATGAACGTGGCCACCTCGCCCACCCAGCCAATCGGGCCGCCGTTCGTGGTTTCGGGCTTCAGCCATCCCAGGGTGTCCTTGAAGACGACGACGTCTCCGCGCTTGAGTGCGAACGGCTCGGGCACGAGCAGGTTCACGAACACCCTGTCCTGGATCTGCAGGGTGTTTTCCATGGACCCCGACGGGATGTAAAACGCGCGGAACAAGAAGGTCTTGATCAAAAAGGACAGGACAACGGCAATAACAATGATGGTGAGCAATTCCTTGCCCCAGGCCCACGCCTGCCGGCCGAAGCGCGCGGTGGCCGTGCCGCCGTCGTCGGGAACGCCGTCGTTCTTATCATGGTGGCCGGGCGTCAAATGCCGGGCACGCGGGTGCTGGTGGACCTGATCGTCGGGGGTGTCCTGCGCGTCGCCGTGGCTGTCCGCGCCTTCGGCATCCTCCGGAACGTTTTCTTGCATCAACGTCTGTTTCCTTAGCAAAGTTCAGTCTCAAAGAATTCTCGTGTGCACCGGGCCGGTGCTTGGGCGGTGCGGCCGTCGCCGTCCTGCTAGGGCAACGCGGTGTCGATCGGATGAATCCGCCCCAGCGGCCACACATTCGCAATCGGGGAGCCAATGACCCTCGCGGTGGAGATCAGTCCGCCGCCGGGCATGCCCAGCAGAGAGCGCGAGTCCAGTGAAACGCTTCGGTGATCTCCCATAAGCCACAATTTACCCTGCGGGACTGTCACCTCGAACTTCAACGCGCTGGGTTCATCGCCGGGATACAGATAACCCTCGCTGACGGCTACCCCGTTGATTTCCAGCAGACCGTCGGCTGAACAGCATTTGACCGTGTCGCCGGCAACACCGAGGACGCGCTTGACGTACACGTTGTTGTTGGGGGCCAGGCCCAGCCATTGCGCAGCACCCACGACGCCGTCCGCGAGGGGACCTGAGCCCGACTTCAAGGGCGTGAAGGAGCCACGGCCGTCAAAGACCACCACGTCCCCGCGCTCGATGGGGTGGCCGGCAAAGGCCATGCGTGAAACCAGGACGCGGTCGCCTGTCAGAAGCAGCGGCTCCATTGATTCCGAAGGGATGTAATAGACATCAACCCAGACGTTGCGCACCAGCGCAAGGCTCAGGAAAACGAGGGCGACTGCAAAAACAACAAAACGCCAGCCCAGTTTCCTGGACTGGCGTTTCGCTTGGGTCAAAGTGCGTTTCCCGAATTACTTGGTGGGAAGGTTGTCGCGCTTTTCCTTGATCTTTGCAGCCTTGCCGCGCAGGTTGCGCATGTAGTACAGCTTGGCGCGGCGAACGTCACCCTTGGTGACAACTTCGATCTTGTCCAGGACCGGGGAGTGTACCGGGAAGGTACGCTCTACGCCGACGCCGAAGGAGACCTTGCGGACCGTGAAGGTCTCGCGGATGCCATCGCCCTGGCGGCCAAGGACGAAGCCCTTGAAAACCTGGACACGTGAACGTGAACCTTCAATGATGTTCACGTGAACGTTGAGGGTGTCGCCGGCACGGAAGGCGGGGATGTCGGTGCGCAGGCTGGCTGCGTCGACAGAATCGAGAAGATGCATTTTTCTCACTCCAGGTAAACGCCACAGGTCATTTACTTTGTGTCACGATCGCCATGGACGGCACGGGGCCAGTCACGTAGATCGAAAGAATTGGACCGGATTCCTTGGACGGATCACCGGTGTGCCGCTCTGTTGACTGACGTTCCCCCTGTGGCAGGAACGAGCCCAGTAGGCACATCTATACATTTTGCCACACTCAATGCCGAGAGACCAATCGCATGTCACGGATCAGACCCGTGGATGCAACGCCGCTAGGAGTCCTCGCGGCGCACTGCACGGCCATTGACGACGGCGTAGCCCAGTTCCCAGAGGACGTTCTTCTCTGTCTTGCTGAAGTTGGAGACGTCGAGGATGTCGATCAGGTCGGGGCGGCGCTGGGCAGTGCGGCGCAGCTGGAGTTCCTTGCGGAACTTGGCAATCTTGCCGTGGTTGCCGCTGAGCAGGACGTCGGGAACGTCGCGCTCACGCCAGCTGGAAGGCTTCGTGTACACGGGGTACTCCAGCAGACCGTCCGAATGGGATTCCTCAATGAGAGATTCCGGGTTGCCCACGACGCCCGGGATCAGGCGGCCGATGGCTTCAACCATGGCCAGCACGGCAACCTCACCGCCATTCAGGACGTAGTCGCCAAGGCTGACGGGGCGGACTATGTAGCTGTCGGCAGCCCATTCGAGCACGCGCTCGTCAATGCCTTCGTAGCGGCCGCAGGCAAAGACAAGGTGTTCTTCCTCTGCCAGCTCGTAGGCAAGGCTCTGGTTGAACACCTCACCTGCCGGTGACGGCACGATCAGGGTTGGTCTTGAGCCTTCGGCCACGGGGCTGGCTGCCGCGATGTCCGTCAACGACTGGGCCCAGGGTTCGGGCTTCATGACCATGCCGGCGCCGCCACCGTAGGGGGTGTCATCCACGGTTCGGTGACGGTCCTGGGTGTAGGAGCGCAAGTCATGTACTGCGAGCTCGAGCAGACCCTCGGTGCGGGCCTTGCCGATCAGGCTCAGGTCAAGGGGTGCAAGGTATTCGGGAAAAATGCTGACGACGTCAAAACGCATTATTCGGGCGTTCCTTCCGCGCCGGGGAGGAACGCCGCCTCACCCGATTCGTCGTTCTCGCCGGCTTCCTTGTTCACGCTAAACAGGCCCGCGGGAGGGGTCAGCAGAACATATCCCGCTTCGAGGTTGACCTCGGGGACGATCTCGTCGACGAAGGGCACCAGGACCTCGTCGCCGTCGTTGTCTTCAATGATGAGCAGGTCCTGGACGGCCTGGGTGCGCAGCCCGGCGACCTTGCCGACCTTCGTTGCGCCGACCCGGACCTCAAGGCCCAGCAGCTCGTGTTCGTACCAAGCGTCGTCGTCCTCGTCGTCGTCCGATTCGAAGAACAAGATGGCGCCACGCAGCAGTTCGGCATCGTTGCGGGTATTGGTGCCCTCGAAGCCGAGCAGAAGGATGTCCTTGTTCCAGCGCGAGCTCTTGATGGTCAACGTGCCCAGTTTCTTGGGCTCCGCCTCGAACTGTGCGCCAACGGCGAACCGGGAATCGGGGGCGTCGGTGAGGACAAGCACTGTCACTTCGCCCTTGATGCCGTGGGGCTTGCCAATCCGGGCAACCTGAACCTGCATGGGTACTCCTAGGTACTTGCTAAAAAATAAGGGAAAAAGTTTGGCCCCGTCACCATTATGGTGCCGGGGCCAAACATGTGGCTTTACTGCTGAAAACTAACTTCGTCCACCCGGGGGCGGCGCAAAGCTTCTCGGCTCAGGTTAGCGGCGGCGGTCGGTGTCGACTACGTCAACACGGACCGGTTCGCCGTTGGCCAAGGCTGCCACCACTGTGCGCAATGCACGGGCGGTGCGGCCCTGACGGCCAATAACCCGGCCAAGATCGTCTTGATGAACGCGCACTTCGAGGGATTCCCCGCGGCGGTTGTTCTTGACGCTCACCTTGACGTCCTCGGGAGAGTCAACAATCCCGCGGACTAGGTGCTCCAGCGCTTCAGCCAACAAGTTACTCGGCCTCGGTGCTCTCGGCAGCCTCATCAGCGTCGGCCTTCTTGGCCTTCTTGGTGATGGCTTCCTTGACAACGACGTTCTTGGCTTCGGGAGCGACGAAGGCAACCTTGGGAGCCTTGGTCTTCAAGGTGCCTTCGGCGCCCTTGATGCCCTTGAACTTCTGCCAGTCACCGGTGATGCGCAGGATCTTGGCTACGGGCTCGGACGGCTGTGCGCCGACTGAGAGCCAGTACTGCGCACGGTCGGTGTCGACCTCGATGAAGGAAGGCTGCTCGGTCGGGTGGTACTTGCCGATCTCCTCGATGGCACGGCCGTCACGCTTTGAGTGTGAGTCCATGACGACGATGCGGTAGAACGGTGCGCGCATTTTACCAAAGCGCTTAAGGCGAATCTTTACGGCCACTTTTGTGGTTACTCCTGGTTCGAAAAAGGGGCGAAATCCGTTTCACGCTCCCGTGGGGCGGGCCGATCTGCGGAATTCTAAGGACAGGATCATCACGCGGAGAGAGGGGCCACGTGGATCGAGTACCTGTCCATTATGCCAGATTAACAATGCATTGTGCGACGCGTTACGTCAGGGGCTGCCCGTGTTGTTCGCCACGCGACGCCCGTTCCCGGTCCGCCGCAGCGAAAATGACACCGTTGGCGGGAAATGATCCCTGTATACGGGTGTCATAAACCGCGAACGGTGTCATTTATGAAATTCACGCGGCCGAGTAGAAGAACAGGCCCATCTTGGCGTTGCCCTCCGCGGCGGCGACGGCGGCAACTGCCATGGCCGTCAGTGCCCGCAGCAGCGGCTCGGTCACCTCGGGGGTGGACTCCATTTCCTCGGCAGCAGCCCACTGTGCAGCCAGCTCCACAACGTCCTCGGGGTCTTCAGGGGCGTCGAGCTCGGCGAAGACCTCAAGAAGTGCGTCGGGTACGGCGAAGAGGTTATCGAGCTCAATGTCGACGAGGCTGAGCTCTGCTGCGACGCCCGTTGCGTGGACCGCCTTCACGGCAAACTCGCCGAGGACTTCGATTTCAAAGTCACTCAGGCCGGGTGTCGGCAGGACAGGCACGTCGATGGCGGGCGACTTCCCGGCCTGGCGGGCCTTGGCGCGGGCAACTGCCTGGTGGTGGTCGGCGATGAAGAACTCTGAGTAATTGGCCACGCATGTGCCTTTCAAGTTGAGGTGCCGGGGCGCTGGCGCCCCGGGCGTGCCCTGCTGCATTATTGCGCGGGCGTCATGGCATCAACACTAACGCGAATCCGGTTCTTCCACGGATCTTCGAAGGTGAGGTGTGCGCCGTCATTCGCGACGGCGATGCGCTTGGCGGCCAAACGTTCGGCCAGCGCACCCAGGTCATCGGCACCCGGCAGGGCAATGCTGACCTCACCCAGCCCGAGCGTATCCTTGCGGGGACCGGCGCCGCGGCTGTTCCAAACGTTCATGGCCATGTGGTGGTGGTAGCCGCCGGCCGCAACAAAGAGCGCCTGCCCGTGCCAGCCTGCGGTCTTCTCAAAGCCGAGTGCTTCAACATAGAACTGCTCCGCGGTTGCCACATCGCCCACCTGCAGGTGGACGTGGCCGACGGCGGCCAGCGCCTCGCGCTGTCCTGTCACCGACGCCTCGCTCAGGTGCTGGTTGAGGTACTGCTGTGGCGGCAGGGCGACATTGTCCATGTGGACGGTTCCGTCGGCCCACGTCCATGCGTCGCGGGGACGGTCCCAGTACAGTTCAATGCCGTTGCCCTCTGGATCGGTGAAGTAGAAGGCCTCGGAGACGAGGTGGTCGGCGCTGCCGACGAACGCGTGCGGCTGGTACTGGGCGGCGCTTGCCACCGTGGCAGCCAGGGCAGCCTGGTCCTTGAACAGCAGTGCCGTGTGAAAGAGGCCGGCCTCGCCGCGGGCCGGCAGGGTCAGGCCCTTGGCCGGCTGCAGGTGCACCAGCAGCGTCGATCCGCGCCCGAGGTACTGGCCGCCGTCGGCCTCGGCAACAATGTCAAGGCCAAGTGCCTTGTGGTAGTAGTCGCCCATGACGGCCATGTTGCCAACCTTGAGCATGACGGTGCCCATCTGCAGGTCGCCGGGAAGAAGGTCGGGTGTGGTTGCCATGATTGCTCCAAAAGAGTTGTTGTTGGTGTTCATCATAGCAAACTAGTTGAAGCTTCAAGTTATTCCATGCAAGGCAATTTCCTCACCCGTGGGTGTGGAAGCGCTCTGATGGCACAGCCGGGCCGGCAGGCAAAACAACCCGCATGGCGATGCGGGGGCCAAAGGCGTCAAGACCCAGTGCCGCCTCCTTGCGGCGCAGCGCAGCCAGTTCGGGCCCCCACATCCCTGCCGGAAATTCGACAAACCCGCAACTGGCATAAAACGGGGCGTTGAAGGGCACCTTCGAAAAAGTGCTGAGGGTCATGGCTGCGAATCCGGCCTCACGGGCCCACGCCTTGGCCGCGGCAACCAGGGCGCGCCCGATCCCCTGGCCCGCATGGTCGGGGCTGACGGCAAGCTGTTCAAGGTGCGCCTGTCCATCCACGATTTCCAGGCGCACAAATCCAACAGGGGGCCGTCCTGCCACCATGATGTGGAACGCACCTGCGTAGTCTTCGGCCGTTCCGGGCGGCGGAAAGTCCCCGTAGGCCATGGGTGGGGTGAGTTCGCCGAAGGCCTGGTCGGCCTCCGCCTCAAGTTCGGGCAGAAGCGAAAACTCACTGAGCGCCGCGGGGCGGATTTCAAGCATGCAGCCAGTGTAGTGCGGAGCCATCTCAGGCCGCGGGCCCGCTTACTGTGTGGTCGGCAATGAATTGTGTGATCAGGGCGGCACCCTCCTGCGTGTCCTGCGGCCGGTGTCCGCCGCGGGTAATCACGTGCCGGGCTCCGGTGGTTGCCAGGTAGTCGGCGATCTCCTCATAGAGGGGCTCCCAGCCGCCGGTCATCACGAGGGTCGGCACGCCGGGGACGATGTGCAGCGGCGCCTTCCACGGCGGGGCCTGCAGGTGGATGCGTGCGGCGACCCGGGCCGCGGTCTCGGTGTTGGCAGGGATTCCCACCACGCCCGCGGACGAGGTGCTGGGCCCGGCCAGCGCACCTGTGAGCCGGCGGAACTCGGCGGCAAAGGCGGCGTCTCCCATCGAAGCGCTGCGTGCGTGAAGCGGTTCGAGATGTTCGCGATACGCGAGTGCCGCAGGCAGTTCGGCCGTCAGCGACAACAGGGAAGGCTCCACCAGGACCAGCGACCTGACGAGCTCGGGCCTTTCCACCGCGGCCATGACAGCGGTGATGGCGCCCTGGTCGTGCGCCACAAGGTGGCCACCGTCGCCGAGCGCATCCACCACGATGCGCGCATCTGCGGCAAAGTCGGTGGGCACGGGAGGTTCGACGGCGTCGAACCCTGTCCGCTTGAGGAAAAGGCAGTCATAGTTCCCGGCCATCAGGTGCTGGCGCGGCCACGCTCCGGCCCCGTAGCCGTCGAGCCCGTGGACAAACACAATCCGGGTTTTCGTCATTGAAGCAGGTTACCGGATCACCCTGACAAACCGTCGATGGGCGCCTGCCGCGGCGGTGTCAGGCGTGGAAGCTGTAGCCGCTGGGCGGATTCATGGCGGAGGGCAGCTCGCCTGCCACACCCAGCTTGGCCTTCGCCCGCTCTGCGACCGAATCGGGGATGGGCACTGTGTCGATCAGCCCGCGCGTGTAGGGGTGTTGCGGGTGGGCATAGACTTCCGCGGCCGGGCCCACCTTCACCATCTTGCCCAGGTACGGCGCCGCATCAAAGATGAACGACAGGGCGGTCGCGATGTAGTCAAAGGGCTTGTTGCGGCGGACGGCCTGGTAGATGCCCACGGGGACGGCGACAATCACCGTCAGCAGCAGGGTGAAGACGATCATGGCACTGCTCGATCGTGCCGGCCGTTACGGGAGTTCATTTCCTCCACCGACCTGTCCCCAGTTATTTTCCGGTTCCGACGGATGTCAGTAGTGCCATTCCTCGGGTGTGAGGTTCCCATACGGGCTCTGGGGCGTGACACCCTTGAGCGCATTGGCTACCCGGGTCAGGCTGTACGTGTAATGTGGCTGCCAAATCACCGGCACATCCTTGGCTAGGGCGTTCTCGTAGGCCTGCATCACCGCCGGACCTCGCTCGGTGGTGGTTTGGTTGCCACTGGAATACTGCAGGGTGAAGCTCAGCTTCTGCCCCGAGGTGACACCGACCCCACATTCACCGGCACCCGTTCCCGGTTTGGTGCACGTTGCGGCCTGGCGTGACGCTCCAGCCATTGTCTGTCAGATATTTTGTGGCCGTTGCGATATGCAACGAATACGGATTGGTCTTTTCCGTGGACGCGATCAGCGGGCTGTCCGGGAATAGCGGCACGGGCCGGTGGTCTCGACACCGTGGTTCGTGGCCGCGGAGGTCAGGGTGCCCCGCTGGTCAACAACGGACTGCAATGCCTGGCGCAAGTACAACGGCTTGAAGATCGGGCCAACCGTGGGGTTGTTGGAGTTGATCGGGAAGTAATTGGCGCCGTACAGGTTCCAAGGCGCCAGGGCGTAGGTGGCACTGAGCGGGTTCGGACCGGCCTGATCAGGTGTGGTGTCGGTGGGCCCGGGCGCACTCAAGCCCTGTGTTGGGAGGTAGCCGAAATCGATGGTTGTGGCGCCTCCCAAGACGTTGAATTCGGCCGCGTCAGTGGTAAAGGGAACCTCAATGAATTCCTTCAGGGACGCCTCCACCGGGTCTGAGTACTTGGCGTTGGGACCAAAGGTGATGAGTCCGTCCGCATTGAAGCTCTTGAGCGTCCAAGGCCCGTCAACAACCTGCCAGAGCGGGTACGTGGGAAGGGCCTTCGACGGGCCCAGCTGGTTGTACAGCATCCACTGCTCGCTGTACGCCTTGCCTGTAGTGAACACCACCGTCTGTGCATCGGGGGCATATGCCGAGACAATGTTGTCGGGGAATTGCCCGGCCACAGAGACGGCAAAATTGCGTTTTCAGCCTGGGCCATGGTGAACCAGAACAGGACGTCGGTCGAGGTGATGGTCTTGCCGCTGTTGCTGTAGACGGGCTCGGTCGCAAGGCTGAGTGAATCGCTGACGGCAGCCTTCCCATCAGCTCCGAACCAGTACAGCGGCCGCTACATCAGCTACTGCAGGTCCGAAATATTGGAAACCGAAAGACTCGCTGTCTCCGCCCTCCCCCAAGTGATCGCGAAATTTGCAGTATGGACCCGTCGGGGGTTCTCCTTGAGAATCCCCGACGGGTCCATATCAATGCCTCGGCACAGTATTTGCCTGCAGTTTACAGCTTTTCCTCTACTTGCCCAGGAACTTCTCAAAACCCTTGGGCAGGTTCAGGCTGGAGGGATCGAAGTCCTCGGCACCGGCGCCAAAGGAGGCACCCGTCGGCAGGGAGCGGGGCGCGTTGGCCTTCTCCTGTGCGGCCTTGGCCGGGTTGCCGGACCTGGCCTTCTTCTTGGCACCCTGCTTGCCCTTGCGTGCACTGTTGAAGCCGCCGGGGCCGGCAACGCCGGGCATGCCAGGGATGCCACCGCCCTGGGCGAGCTTCTTCATCATCTTCTGGGCCTGGCCAAAACGCTCCAGCAGGCCGTTCACCTCGGACACGTGGACGCCGGAACCCTTGGCAATGCGGGCACGGCGGGAACCGTTGATGATCTTCGGGGCGACACGCTCGTGCGGCGTCATGGAGCGCACGATCGCCTCAACGCGGTCGATCTCGCGCTCGTCAAAGTTCTCAAGCTGCTGGCGCATGCCTGCGGCGCCGGGCATCATCATGAGCATCTTCTTCATGGAGCCCATTTTGCGGATCTGCTGCATCTGGGCTAGGAAGTCATCGAGCGTGAAGTCTTCCTGGTCGGCGAACTTCTGCGCCATGCGCTCGGCTTCGCCCTTGTCCCAGTTCTTTTCAGCCTGCTCGATGAGTGTGAGCACGTCGCCCATGTCAAGGATGCGGCTGGCCATGCGGTCAGGGTGGAACAGTTCGAAGTCGTCGAGGGACTCGCCCGTGGAGGCGAACATGACGGGCTTGCCTGTCACCGACGCAACGGAAAGCGCGGCACCACCGCGGGCGTCGCCGTCGAGCTTGGTCAGGACGACACCTGTGAAGTTGACGCCTTCGTTGAACGCCTGGGCCGTGTTGACGGCGTCCTGGCCGATCATGGCATCGATGACGAAGAGGACCTCGTCGGGGTTGATGGCGGCGCGGATGTCCGCGGCCTGCTTCATCAGTTCGGCGTCGATGCCCAGGCGGCCCGCGGTGTCAACGATGACGACGTCGTGCAGCTTGGACTTGGCCTCGGCCAGACCGGCCAGGGCGACGGCCACGGGATCGCCGGTGGCCGATTCGAATTCGCTGCTGACGCCGGGGTGGGGTGCGAAGACGGGAACCCCCGCGCGCTCACCGTTGACCTGGAGCTGCTTGACGGCGTTGGGGCGCTGCAGATCCGCGGCAACCAGCAGGGGGCTGTGGCCCTGACCCTTGAGCCACTTGGACAGCTTTCCGGCAAGGGTGGTCTTACCCGCACCCTGCAAACCCGCCAGCATGATGACGGTGGGAGGGTTCTTGGCAAGGTTGATGCGCCGGGTCTCGCCGCCGAGGATGGCGACCAGTTCCTCATTGACGATCTTGACGATCTGCTGGGCCGGGTTCAGGGCCTCGTTGACCTCGGAACCCAGGGCACGCTCGCGGACCTTCGCGGTGAATGCACGCACCACGGGCACGGCAACATCGGCGTCCAAAAGGGCGCGACGGATCTCGCGCACCGTGGCGTCAACGTCGGCTTCGCTCAGCCGGCCCTTGCCACGGAGGTTCTTGAAAGTTGCTGTCAACCGGTCAGATAGGGAGTTGAACACGCGCCGCGCACTTCTTTCGTCAGGGGTTAACCAACGCCCACGCGACCCGGCAGGTTGGCCGGGCCGCGCTGGGGACGCGGCAATTTACGTTGATCAGGATGAGACCGGCAGGACAGGCGCTTGGCACTGCCCCACTCCCTTTCCTGAGGGACTCAACTATCAAGGGTATCAACTGCTCGGCTCCTTCGCAGCACGCACCGCCCAACTTCGCCAATTCGCGTGCAGGAGACCGCACGCAGCAAAATTACCACTCGGAGGGCGCAAGGGTGCAGAAAATCCGACATGTTTGGTGGCATGCTGAAGACGTGATGAAACCCACTTCAGTCCCCGCCAGTCCCCCTGCCACGCACGACGCCGGGTCCCCGGCCCCCTCTCCCGGCGCCGCCGGGCGGATCAAGACCCTCGTTATTTTGGGCGCTTCCGGCGATTTGACCGGCAGGCTGCTGCTTCCCGGCGTTGCCCGCCTGATTGCCTCGGGCCGTGCGCCGGGGCTGACCCTGCTGGGCGCAGGAAGCGACGACTGGACCGCCGGGAAGTGGCAGGAGCGGCTCACGAACAGTTTTGCCGACGCGCTCACCTCCGAAGGTGCGTCCACTGCGGACGGGATCAAGGAACTGCAGCGGGTGCAGCAGGGCAGCAGCTACCAGGAGCTGGATGTCACGGCCAAGGGTGCCCTTGGCGGTTTCCTCAAGAATGTTCAAGGCCCCGTCGCCTTGTACTTTGCCCTGCCGCCGGCCGTCAGCCAGAAGGCCTGCGAAATCCTGGTCAAGAGCGATCTACCCGCCGGAACCCGCCTGGTGATGGAAAAACCCTTTGGCTCAAGCACCGAGTCCGCCGCGAAGCTCAACGCGACGCTGGCCAAGCTCGTGCCCGAGGACCACATCCACCGCATCGACCACTTTCTGGGTAAGTCGACAGTCCTTAACATCATGGGGCTTCGCTTTGCCAACAGGTTATTGGAGCACTCCTGGAACGGGGAGCACATTGAAAAGGTGGAGATTGTCTTTGACGAGCCGTTGACGCTTGAAAACCGTGCCAGGTACTACGACCACGCCGGGGCCGGCCGCGACATGATCCAAAGCCATCTGTTGCAGATCATGGCGATCATGGCCATGGAACCGCCTGCGACGTTGAACGAGCACGACGTACGGGCCAACATTGCCTCGGTGCTGCGGGCCAGCACGGTTGGCCGCGGAGGGTCAGAGGACCTGGCCGATCACTCCCGCCGCGCGCGCTACACCGCAGGCACCATTGGCGACCGCCCCGTTCCCGCCTACGTGGACGAGACAGGTGTGGATCCGGCAAACGACACCGAGACGCTGGCCGAGGTTGAGGTGTACATCAACAATTGGCGCTGGGCCGGAGTCCCCTTCATCCTGCGCTCAGGCAAGGCCCTGGGCCGTTCCCGCAAGGAGGCAGTGGTGACCTTCAAGCCCGTGCCCCACCTGCCTGTCGGCTTCACGGGAACCGACTCACCCACCCGGCTGCACATTGGCTTTGGGCCCGCGACGCTGTCCCTTGACCTTGACGTCAACGGGCCGGGCGACTTGTTCACCCTTGACCGCGTGCAGCTTGGCGCCGAGCTGGCCAGCGATCCACTCCTGCCGTACGGTGAAGTGCTCGACGGCGTACTCAGCGCCGACCCGTTGCTGTCGGTCCGCGGCGACACCGCCGAGGAATGCTGGCGGATCGTGGAACCGGCCTTCGCCGCATGGAAGTCCGGTGAGATCCCCATGGAGGAATACGCTGCGGGCTCTAATGGCCCGGCGAACTGGACCACCAGCAACGATTGACCCGCCCATCCCCTCTATGACGGGGCGTTGGGGGGTTAGATGGCGGAAACACCCCGTTCGCCGGTCCTGACCCTGACGGCCTCAAACACCTCGACCATCCAGACCTTTCCGTCGCCGGCCCTGCCCGTGTTGGAGCTGGCGACGATGACATCCATGAGGTCCCAGGCCTGTTCATCCGTGGCCAGGACTTCGATGCGGACCTTTGCATGGAGGTCAACCGTGTATTCGGCGCCGCGGTAAATCTCGGTATGTCCGCGCTGGCGGCCGTAGCCGTGGGCGCTGCTGACCGTCAGGCCCTGGACGCCGTAGCTTTCTAGGGCGTTGCGGACGTCGTCGAGTTGTTCCGGCCTGATGATGGCGGTGATGAGTTTCATGCGTCGACCCTTTCTTCATTGATGGGCTCTTGTGCAGTTGCCGGTTCCGAGGATGCAGCAGCCTTGTTGCCGGAGGCCTTGGGCAGCTTCTCCATGTGGGGCTGGAAACTGCCGGAGCTGCGCCCGCCAAGATCGTAGGCCGATTCCGCGTGGATGGCGACGTCGATGCCGATGGCCTCGTGTTCGCTGGAGATCCGGAAGCCCATGGTCTTGTTGATGATCCAGGCTATGGCGTAGGCCACGATGAACGAGTACACCATCACGGCGCCGGCGCCGATGGCCTGCTTGCCAAGAAGTTCAAACCCCCCGCCGTAGAACAGGCCCTGGCCTGCTGCGGGCGAACTGGGGTTGGCGGCCAGGCCGATGAATACCGTGCCGATAATTCCTCCCACCAGGTGGACGCCGACAACATCCAGGGAGTCGTCGATGCCAAAACGGTACTTCAGGCCCACGGCAAGGGCGCACACGAGACCGGCCAGCAGGCCAAGACCCATTGACCACATCGGGGTCAATGCGGAACACGCAGGGGTGATGGCGACAAGGCCTGCGACGGCGCCCGATGCGGCCCCGAGCGAGGTGGCGTGGCCGTCGCGCAGCCTTTCCACCAGCAGCCAACCGAGGATTGCCGCGGCGGGGGCGGCGAGTGTGTTGATCCAGGCGTAACCTGCAACCGCGTTGGCCCCGAGGGCGGAACCGGCGTTGAATCCGAACCAGCCGAACCAGAGCAGGCCGGCTCCCAACATCACGAAGGGAAGGTTGTGCGGGCGGTGGCTGGGGTCCTTGCCGAAGCCCTTGCGCTTGCCAAGGACCAGTGCCAGTGCCAGTGCTGCGGCACCTGCGTTGATGTGGACCGCCGTGCCGCCGGCGAAGTCGATGACGCCGAGCCCCTGGCCCAGCCAGCCGCCGGTGTTGTTGCCGTTGGCGTCCTTGGTGAAGGAGAACACCCAGTGGGCCACGGGGAAGTAGACAAGGCTGACCCAGACCGCGGCGAAGACCATCCACGCCCCGAATTTCGCCCTGTCGGCGATGGACCCGGTGATCAAGGCGACGGTGATGATGGCAAAGGCTGCCTGGAATCCGACAAACACGATCTCGGGAATGGAACCCACCAGGGGCGCCCCCGATCCCGTGTCAAGGACGCCCTGCAGGCCCAATTTCTCGAGCGGGTTGCCGAGCAGGCCGCCTCCGATGTCGGTGCCAAATGCCGCGGAATAACCGAACAGCACCCACAGGACGCCGACGACTCCGATGGCCCCGAAGCTCATCATCATCATGTTCAGCACACCCTTGGAACGGGTCATGCCGCCGTAAAAGAAAGCCAGTCCCGGAGTCATCAGCAGCACCAAGGCTGCCGAGATGAGGACCCAAGCTGTATCGCCAGAATTCATTGCGCTGGCCTTTCATTGCAAGAGTTGCTGCCGCCGCTTCATTGGGGCTGTGCACTTTGGACTCTTACAATGCTGGTACCGGCGTGTTTCACGGCTGCGCAGACAAAATGTCAGCCATGTTACATCTGCCGCGGCCCGGTTAAGTTCACGCGACGACCATGTTTCCGGCGCATTTCACAGCGCACAGGCCGTGGCGCAAACCGGCCCACCGCCCGCAAGGCCGCACAGAATAGTCAACGCAAAATTAAACAAAAGTGCCCGCCGAAGCGGGCACTTTACGTCGGGATGCCACATATGGGCTGCCGCATTGCTTTTAATTCAGCAATGCATCCACGAAGCTCTCGGCGTCGAAGGGGGCCAAATCGTCGGCGCCCTCACCCAATCCGACAAGCTTGACAGGCACGCCAAGTGTCTTCTGGATGGCGACGACGATGCCGCCCTTGGCTGTGCCGTCAAGCTTGGTCAGCACGATGCCGGTGATGTTCACTACCTCGGCAAAGACCTTCGCCTGTGTGAGGCCGTTCTGGCCCGTAGTCGCATCCAGGACCAGCAGAACCTCGTCAACCGAAGCCAGCTTTTCGATGACTCGCTTGACCTTGCCAAGCTCATCCATCAAGCCGACCTTGTTCTGCAGGCGGCCGGCAGTATCGACCATGACCACATCGACCTCTCCGTCGATGCCTGCCTTTACCGCTTCATAGGCGACGGAGGCAGGGTCCGCACCATCGACGTCGGACTTCACGGTGGGAACACCCACACGCGCGCCCCACGTGGCCAGCTGCTCGGCGGCCGCTGCACGGAAGGTGTCGGCGGCGCCCAGCAGGACGTCCTTCTCCTCGGCGACCAGCACGCGGGCCAGCTTGCCAACGGTGGTGGTCTTGCCCACGCCATTGACGCCAACGACCATCAGGACCGCCGGTCGGTCATCGTGCCGCTCGATGTTCAGTGAGCGGTCCATGGTGGGATCGACAAGCTTGATGAGCTCCTCGCGCAGCATGGCCCGGACGTGCTCCGGGCTGCGCACGCCCAAAACCTTCACGCGGTCGCGCAGCGTATCAACAAGGTCCATGGTGGAATCGGTGCCGATGTCCGCCAGCAGCAGCGTCTCCTCGACCTCTTCCCAGACATCCTCGTCAATGGTGTCGCTGGAAAGCAGCGCCAGCAGACCCTTGCCGAGTGCGTTGTTGGACTTGGCCAGGCGGGCGCGCAGGCGCACCAGGCGGCCCTCAACCGGAAGCGGGGTCTCCAGCGACGGTGCCGCGGGGGCTTCCGGCTGACGTTCGGCAATCTCAACGTCCGACGGCGGAGCCTGGGTTTCGGGGCGATCCTGAACTAGGGTGCCACCGCCCTGGGCGTCGGCGGAATCAAGCGGTGCCGGATCGTTGGCGTCGCGCGGACCGGTGTAGTTCTGGTTGCTGCGACGGGCCTTCAGGAAGACGGGGATGAGGCCGCCGATGATGGCCAGCCCAACCACGATGGACAAGATGATGGGGAGAAGTTCATTCACCTTTCCAGTCTCTCATGGGGGTCGCGGGCAATTGCTTCCCGTCCCCCATGTGGCAAACTCGATGCTGATGCAAATGTCTAGGTCCACCCCCAAGAAAACCCTCGAACCAACCGCGGTGACGATTCCCCGCGAAATCAAGGTCCTGGTTGCCGCCGCCTTTTTGATCGCGATCGGTTTCGGGATCGTGGCACCTGTCCTGCCGCAATTTGCCCGGAGCTTTGATGTCAGCGTCACGGCGGCGGCCATTGTTGTCAGCGCCTTTGCCTTCACCCGGCTGACCTTTGCCCCCTTGAGCGGCTGGCTCGTGGAACGGATGGGCGAGCGACGCACGTATATCCTTGGCATCCTCATTGTTGCGGCGTCCTCGGCTGCCTGTGCCTTCGCCCAAAACTACTGGCAGCTGCTGGTGTACCGCGGACTGGGCGGCATCGGATCCACCATGTTCACGGTCGCTGCCATGGGGCTGATCATCAGGCTGGCTCCCCCGGCGGCCAGGGGCCGGGTGTCGAGCCTGTATTCCGGTTCGTTCCTGCTCGGAAACATTGCCGGACCGGCAGTGGGCGGGTTGTTGGCAGGCTTCGGGATGCAGCTGCCGTTCCTCGTGTACGCCGCCGCGCTGGTCCTGGTGGCCATTCTCGTGGCGACCCAGCTGCCGGCCGCCATCGCCCTTCCCGCCCAGCTGCAGGCGGCAGCGAACCCCGATGTCCGCAAACAGGTGATCCTGCCGCTGCGTTCAGCTCTGGGAATCTCTGCCTACAGGGCCGTGCTGACCTCGGGCTTCGCCAACGGCTGGTCCGCCATGGGCATCCGCATGGCCCTCGTGCCGCTTTTCGCCACCGTCGCATTGGGCGCCGGGCCGGAGGTGGCCGGCATTTCCCTTGCCGTCTTCGCCATGGGCACGGGTGTGGCCCTGATATTTTCGGGCAAGCTGGCAGACAGCTGGGGCCGGAAACCCATGATCCTGTCAGGCCTGGCCGTGAACGGCGTGGCCATGGGTGTCCTGGGCTTCACCGGAAACGAGTTCTGGTTCTTCCTTGTCTCGGCCATTGCCGGACTGGGCAGCGGACTCATGGGCCCGGCACAGCAGGCGGTGGTTGCCGACGTGATCGGCAACAAGCGCTCAGGTGGCAAGGTGCTGGCAGCGTTCCAGATGAGCTCCGACTTCGGCGCCATCCTCGGACCCATCGCCGCCGGTTTACTCGTCGATGCGTTCTCTTACGGACCGGCCTTCCTCATGGCCGCCGCCGTTGCCCTGCTCAGCTTCCTGATCTGGATACCGGCGAAGGACACAAAATTCTCATGATGTCGACAAGATCATGCCCGTGCCGGACCGGATTATGAGTCGGTCCCGGCGCGGTCCATGCGCTGGCTGATCACTGTGGATACGCCGTCGCCCCTCATGGACACGCCGTACAGCGCGTCGGCGATCTCCATGGTGCGCTTTTGGTGCGTGATGATGATGAGCTGGCTGGATTCGCGCAGTTCCTCGAAGATGCCGATGAGCCGCCCGAGGTTCGTGTCATCCAATGCGGCCTCAACCTCATCCATGACGTAGAACGGCGATGGCCTGGCCTTGAAAATTGCCACGAGAAGCGCCACGGCCGTCAGGGACCGCTCGCCTCCGGACAGCAGGGACAGACGCTTGATCTTCTTCCCTGCCGGACGGGCCTCAACCTCAATGCCGGAGGTGAGCATGTCCGATGGGTCGGTCAGGACAAGGCGCCCCTCCCCTCCCGGGAACAGGCGGCCAAAGACACGCTCGAACTGCACGGCCGTGTCGTTGAAGGCGGAGGTGAAGACCTCCTGGACCCGCGCATCCACCTCCTTGATGATGTCCATCAGGTCCTTGCGGCTGGCTTTGAGGTCTGCAAGCTGGGATGAGAGGAATTGGTGGCGTTCCTCGAGCGCGGTGAATTCCTCCAGCGCCAGCGGGTTCACCTTGCCCAGGGCCGCGAGGTCCCGTTCGGCACGTTTGAGCCGCTTCTCCTGCTCATCGCGAACAAAGGGCGTCCCCTCACGGATCTCGTCGCCGGCGTCGTCCACCTCAACACGCAGCGCCGCCCACTTATCCGTCACAACACCGGGGCCAAGGGGAACGAGCGTGTCCGGCCCGTATTCCTTGATGAGGTGGTCCACGCTCAGGCCCAACTCCTCGATTGACTTGTTTTCAAGCGTCTCGATGCGCAGGCGCTGTGCGGCGCGGGCGAGCTCGTCCTTGTGGACCGTGTCCGTCAGCCTGCCCAGTTCCTTCTCGAACTCCACGGTGGCGGCGCGCACTGCCATCAGCTGAACCTCGCGTGCCGCGCGCTGCTCCTCGGCCTCGTCGCGGACGTGCTCGGCCAGCTCGATGGATTTCTCCACGAACCGCCGCACGTGAACTGTTGCCGCAGCCACGGCGGCAGCCTTCCTCGCCTGGAACAGGCGCCGGCCGGCGCGCTGGGCAGCCTGCTCCCGCGCACGCCGCTCGGTCGCCGCCGCCTTCTCCATGGCCGCGGCTCGCGTACGCACCGTATTCAATGACTCCTCGGTGCTGCGCAGCGACAGCCGCGTCTCCATCTCCACGGCACGGGCGGCAACAGCGGCGGCACCCAGGGTGTCCCGCTCCTCCATGGAAGGCTCGACGTCGGCCGGCCCCTCCTGCGCGCTCACCAGCCGGGCAGCGATCTCCTCAAGCGAGGCCTGCTCCCGGGCCAGGTTGTCGGTGGCGGCGGTCAGTGCCTGGGCGTGCCGTTGCGACTCCCCGGCCGCCGAGCGCAGCGTGGCACCGAGCGAACCCAGCCGCTCGGCAACTGCCGCGAGCCGCGCGTCGGACTCGTGCAGGGCCGCAAGTGCCCCCGACGCCTGCGCAGCCAGGCCTTCGCGCCTGCCCCGCAAGCCGGCGAGTGCGAATCTGGCCTTCTCGCTGCGGGCTGACGCCGCCCGCAGCGCCGTCTCGGTCTCATCCACGGCGGCCTGCAGTTCAAGCAGCGACGGCGCGGTGGCTGACCCGCCCTTGAGCCAAAATGCGGTGATGACGTCACCCTCAGCTGTCACGGCTGTCAGCGCGGAGTCGTAGTCCAACACCTCACGGGCTGCTGGAAGATCCGCCACCAGCACGACGCCCGCCAACAGCACATCCAGGGCTGCCTCGAGCTCCGCCGTCGCGCTCACCTGAGCACGCCCGACGGCGGCCCCCGCCACTGCGGCAGCTGCGGCAACCGCGGCGGCCTGCTTCGCGGCGGTCCCGGGATCGCCGGGCCTTCCCGGGCCTGCGGGTGCGGTCGCGACAACAAGGGTGACACGTCCGCCGTCGTTCATCTTGACAAGGTCAAGGGCGCTGAGGGCAGCGACACGGTCGATGACGGCGACGCCCTCGGCTGCGGCATCCAGCGCGGCGGCAATGGCAGTCTCATGGCCGGGCGCCACCTGGACAAGCTGCGCCATGGACGCCACGACGCCGTGGTGGCGGGCCTCCAGCAGGTGCGCGCTGCCATCCTTGCGCAGCAGGCCGACGGCGAGGGCGTCGCGCCGGGCGGTGAGCGAATCGCGTTCGCGTTCTGCCGCCAGCTGCTCCGTGGCAAGGCCCCGGACCTGTGCGTCGACGTCGGCAAGCGCCTCGGCGGCGGCCTCGTAGTCGGCGTCGAGCCTGGCCTCACCAGCCTCCACTCCCGCCACCTGGGATTCAAGCGCGGCGAATTCTTCAGCTGCGGCGCTGTGCCTGTCGGCGCCGGCGGCCTTGCTCTGGTGCAGCCTGCCGATTTCAGCCTCGGCGGATTCCACCTTGGACCGCGCCGAGGCGACCTTGCCAGCAAGCCTGGCCAGGCCCTCGCGGCGGTCGGCGGCTGCCCGCAGCTGCTCGCGCACGCGCGCCTCCTCGGCCCTGACGGCGGCCTCGGCATCCTCCTTGATCTCCATTGCCGTCTCCAGCCCGTAGCGGCGCTCCTCCAGGGCAAGGTCCAGTTCGGCCTCTTCCGCGCGGAGGCGGGCGGCCTGCTCCGCGAGCCTGTCGGGGTCGCGGCTGGGGTCGGGTACGGCGTCGGGGGCACCCAGGTGGCGCTGGCGCTCGGCGGCCAGCACGCCAAGGGACTTGAGCTGGTCTCGGGTGGCGCACAGCTGGTACCAGTTATCGCGCGCAGCGTTGAGCACGGGGGTGGCGGCCGCGGCTTCCTGTTCAAGCCCCGCCTGCTGTTCACGGCTGGCCTGAAGCTGCTTTTCCACCAGTTCGCGCCGGTTCTTCAGCGCCAGTTCCGCAGCCTCGTCACGTTCGACGGCGGTGCTCAGGGAAACGATGTCGTCGGCCAGCAGGCGTGCCCTGGCGTCGCGGACGTCGAACTGCACGGCCTGGGCGCGCCTTGCCACGGCTGCTTGCTTGCCCAGCGGTGTCAGCTGGCGGCGGATCTCCCCCGTCAGGTCACTGAGCCGTGCAAGGTTTGCTCCCATGGCGTCAAGCTTGCGGAGTGTTTTTTCCTTGCGCCGCCGGTGCTTGAGGATCCCTGCGGCCTCCTCGATGAAGCCGCGGCGATCCTCGGGGGTCGCGTGCAGCACCTTGTCCAGCTGGCCCTGCCCCACGATGACATGCATTTCCCGGCCAAGCCCGGAGTCGGAGAGCAGCTCCTGGATGTCAAGGAGGCGGCAGGAGCTGCCGTTGATGGCGTATTCGGAGCCGCCGGCCCGGAACAAGGTGCGCGAGATGGTGACCTCGGCATAGTCGATCGGCAGCGCGCCGTCGGAATTGTCAATGGTCAGCCCAACTTGGGCGCGGCCAAGCGGCGGCCGTCCCGAGGTGCCGGCAAAGATGACATCCTCCATTTTGCCGCCTCGCAGGGTCTTGGCGCCCTGCTCGCCCATGACCCAGGCGAGCGCGTCAACCACATTGGACTTGCCCGAACCGTTCGGTCCGACAACAGCTGTGACACCCGGTTCAAAGTCAAAGGTGGTGGCCGAGGCGAAGGACTTGAATCCGCGCACGGAAAGACTTTTTAGATGCAAACTGTTTTCTTCTCCTGCGCCTGACTATTTCTCAGATGCCAATCTACCGTGAATTCCGGGCACATACCGGGGCGCGGCACGATAGTATGCGCTGCCGCGCATGTGCGTGAATACCCCTCATAGGTGCATAGTTAAGGATGCATCTTGATATGCACGGGGACCAGTCAACGCAGTTCCCGCATGAATCGGGGCAAGGTCGCCGCACGACTGGTGCCCAAAGACACGAAAAACTTCAAGAAAAAGGCTGGAACTTGATCGGCAACGCTACGTTTCGTCACCAAAACACCGCTTTGCTTGCGGTCTCCAGCATTGAGGCTCCGGTGGTGGTCAAGTCAAGCGACTTCGACGCCCGTCTGGCCCCGAGCCTGAAGCGGCTGCGTCTCTCCAAACGCCTTTTGGAGCGCGTAGCCGGTGTGGAGGAACGCCGCTGGTGGGCCCCGGGAACAGACTTTGACGATGCGGCCATTGAGGCAGGCGCCAAGGCGCTTGCCGAGGCCGGCATTGAGGCGGGCCAGGTTGGCCTGCTCATCAACACATCCGTCACCCGCCGCAACCTTGAACCCTCGGTTGCCGTGAAGGTCCACAACGGACTGCGCCTGCCCTCCTCCGCCATGAACTTCGATGTGGCCAACGCGTGCCTCGGCTTCGTCAACGGCATGACCCTTGCCGCGAACATGATCGACTCCGGCCAGATCAAGTACGCCCTGATCGTTGCCGGCGAGGACGCCCAGGCAACGCAGGAGACAACGTTCCGCCGCCTGAACTCCGAAACATCCACCCGGGAGGACTACTTGCGCGAGTTCGCCACCCTGACCCTTGGCTCGGGAGCAGCCGCCGCCGTGATGGGCCCGGCGGACCTGCACCCCGGCGGCCACCGTATTGTGGGCGGCGTCTCCCGCGCAGGGACCCAGCATCACGAACTGTGTGTTGGCGGGCCCGACGGCATGTTCACCGACACGAAGGGCCTGCTGGATAACGGCCTTGAACTCGTCACCGACGCCTGGCACGAAGCCCACACCGACGGCTGGGACTGGCGCTCCATGGACCGCTACGTCACCCACCAGGTCTCAAACTCCTACACGAACGCCATCATCAAGGCCGTGAACCTTGTCAAGGGCCGTGTCCCCATCACGTTCCCGAAGTGGGGCAATGTGGGTCCTGCATCGCTTCCCATGACACTGGCGCAGGAGTCTTCATCGCTGAACCCCGGGGACCGTGTGTTGTGCATGGGTGTCGGCTCGGGCCTGAACACCGCGATGATGGAAATTGCGTGGTAGCAGTGATTTCCCCGGACGTTGAGCGCCCCCAGCCGTGGCCCGGCGTGGAAGCACACTGGCAGCGGACCCTTTCGGTTCCTTCTTCTTCCCCCGTTGACCCCGCAGGAACCGCCCACCAATGGCATTACCTGGACAATGAGGACGACGTCGCCGCCACCGGCCTTGACCCCGTCGGGACGCTGCTGTGCGTGCACGGCAACCCCACCTGGTCCTACCTGTGGCGCACCCTTTTGGCAGGCGCCACCTCCCCCGCGACAGTTGGGGCCGGCGGGCCCTGGCGCGTCATCGCCGTCGACCAGCTCGACATGGGCTTCTCAGAACGCACGGGAACCTTCCGCCGTCTGGACGACCGCATCAGCGACCTTTCGGACTTCACGAATGCGCTGGCCCTTGACGGCCCCGTCGTCAGCGTCGGCCACGACTGGGGCGGGGTCATCTCCCTTGGCTGGGCCATCCGGCACCGCGAGCAGCTCGCCGCCGTTGTCCTGACCAACACCGCAGTGCACCCCGCTGGCTTCTCCCTGCCCCCTGCGTTGCAGCTCGCACTGCACCCCGCCGTCCACAAGTGGGGCACGACGACGTCGGCCGCCTTCCTGCGCATCACGCATGGCCTGGCGCAACCCTCCCTGGCAGCGGACGTCCGTTCGGCCTTCATGGCCCCGTACAGGACCGCGTCGCGGCGTTCCGGCGTGGGCAACTTCGTGGCCGACATCCCCTTCGCCCGTGACCACCCGTCACGGCCCACCCTGGACGCCGTGTCCTCGGACATCCGCTCCCTGGATGTACCGGCCCTGATGTTGTGGGGCCCGAAGGATCCTGTCTTCTCGGACCGCTACCTGCGCGACCTGGCGGACCGCCTGCCACAGGCGGACGTGCACCGCTTCGAGGGTGCCAGCCACCTGGTCCAGGAAGACCGCGACATTGCCACCCCCACGTTCGCGTGGCTGGCCGGCAAGGTCCTTGGCACGGGTGCCGCCACCATTCCCGAAGCCGCCGCTTCCGGGTACGTCTCCATGCTCGCCGAGATCGACTCCCGGCGTTCGGACACCTCCACGGCAATTGTGGACATGCTGCCCGCCGGAACCCCTGCGAGCCACGGGAGCACCCGGGGACTCAGTTGGGCACAGCTCGCCCACGACGTTGACGACCTCGCCGCGGGCCTGCGTGAGCTCGGGGTGAAGGCCGGGGACAGGGTCAGCCTGCTTGTCCCGCCCGGCATCAATCTGACAACGCTGATCTACGCGTGCCTGCGCCTTGGCGCCGTCATCGTCGTGGCCGATGCGGGACTGGGCACCACCGCGCTCAGTCGTGCCATCAAGGGCGCCGGACCCCAGTACCTGATCGGGATCGAACGGGCATTGGCCGGCGCACGGCTCTACAACTGGCCAGGCATCCGCATCGCGGCAGAGGACTTCAGCCCCGCAACAGCCGGGGCCAGGATGGCTGTGCTTGACGTTGCCGCCACTGTGCCGCAACTTATGGCCAACGGCCGTGTCATGCGTCTCGCCGGCAGCCCGGCGGCCTTTGGCGCAACCGCGCCGGATGATGACGCGGCTGTGCTGTTCACCTCGGGCTCCACCGGCCCGGCCAAGGGCGTCGTCTACACGAACCGCCGACTGGCCGCCATGCGGGACACCCTCAAGGCAACGTACAGGCTTGAGGCCGGGACCGCCCTCGTGGCAGGTTTCGCCCCCTTCGCCTTGCTGGGCCCGGCATTGGGCGCCACGACCGTCACCCCTGACATGGACGTCACCGCCCCGCGTACGCTGACAGCCTCGGCCCTGGCCAACGCGGCGGCAGCGATCAACGCCACGGTTGTTTTTGCCTCGCCCGCGGCGCTTGTCAACGTGGTGGCGACCGCGGCGGAACTCTCGCCCGCGCAGACAAAGGCGCTGGCCGAGGTCGGCCTTGTCCTATCGGCGGGGGCACCCCTGGCCCAGCCGCTGCTTGAGCGGGTCCAGCAGCTGGCCCCCAAGGCGGCGTTGCACACCCCGTACGGCATGACCGAGGCGCTGCCAGTGACCGACATTGACCTGCCGGGCATCCGTGCCGCAGGTGTGGGCAATGGTGTGTGCGTCGGCACGCCCGTCAGCGGCGCCGACATTGCCATTGCGCCTGTGTCGGCAGATGGCACGGTTATGCCGAAGCCGACCCTTCGTGCGGGTGTGACAGGAGAGATTCTTGTCCGTGCCCCGCACACGAAGGAACGCTACGACCGCTTGTGGATCACGCAGCAGCACAGCATGTCGATTCCCGGCTGGCAGCGCAGCGGGGACATCGGCCACCTTGATTCCGAGGGACGGCTGTGGGTCGAGGGCAGGCTGGAGCACATCCTGACCACGGCCGCCGGCATCAAGACCCCTGTGGCCGCCGAGCAGGCCGTGGAATGGGTGGCGTCCGTTGCCCGCGCGGCAATTGTGGGTGTCGGGCCCGCAGGAACCCAGGCCGGCGTTGCCATTGTTGAGACCACACCTGCCGTCAGGCGTGCGGGGCTTGCCCCTGCCGTGCTGGCCGCAGAAGTCAGGGCGGCGGCGCACAGCGTTGACATGCCATTGGCTGCGGTGCTGGTCATTGATTCCATGCCGACCGATGTGCGGCACAATTCCAAGATTGACAGGGCCAGGCTGTCACGCTGGGCCGCGCGGATGCTGGCCGGCGGGAAGGCGGGCCGGCCGTGAGCGCGACCTCTGCCGCTCCCGCAGCCCCCCCCACCCCGCCGGATGGCCGCCGTGTGCTCGTCACCGGAACAAGCGGACTGCTGGGCCGAGCCGTGGCGAAGCTGCTCTTCGACCGCGGCTTTGCCGTGCGGACACTGCAGCGCCGTCCGGTTGATGGCCCCTGGGAATCCATGCAGGGCTCCGTGGCCGATCCGGATGTCGCGGCTCGGGCCGTTGCCGGCATGGACGCCGTGATTCACTTGGCCGCCAAGGTTTCCTTCACGGGTGAATGGAACGAGTTTGTAGCAACGAACATCGTGGGTACCCGCCAGCTGATTGCGGCGGCACGGCACGGCGGCGTGCGCGACTTTGTGTTCGTGTCCTCGCCGTCGGTGGCACATTTTGGTTCATCCATTGTGGGAGCCGGGGCCGGAACCGCCAATCCCGAGCTGGCTCGCGGATACTACGCCCAGTCAAAGGCCGCGGCAGAGGAAATTGCCCTGGCCGCGGACTCCCCCGGCTTTCGAGTCGCCTCCATCCGTCCTCACATTGTTTGGGGTCCCGGCGACACCCAGCTCGTTGAACGGGTGGTGGAACGTGCCCGCGCGGGCAGGTTGCCGCTCCTGGACGGCGGCCGGGCACTGATCGACACCACCTATGTGGACAATGCCGCCGAGGCCATAGTGCGCGGGCTCGAACGGATGGAGCACGCCCACGGGCAGGCCCTGGTTGTGACCAATGGCGAGCCGCGTCCCGTCGGCGAACTGATTGCCGGCATCTGCGCTGCAGCAGGCGTTCGCGTGCCGGACTATTCGGTGCCCGGCTGGTTGGCGCGCGGCGCCGGCTCCGTCATTGAGAAGGCCTGGACGGCAGCAGGCAGCAGAGGCTGGGTCCACGATGAGCCGCCCATGACCCGCTTCCTGGCCGAACAGCTCTCGACAGCCCACTGGTTCGACCAGCGCCACACCCAGGCCGTCCTCGATTGGAAACCCGCCGTATCCCTCGACGAGGGCCTCGAGAGGCTGGCGGCCTACTACCGGATACATTGATGTCCCGGCGCAATTTTTCCCCGCCGACTACTTGTTTTGCGCCATATACCACTTGTTTCTGGCCTGACCTCTTGATTAGCCGAACATGTGCACCCTATCGTCACAGATGAAGGAGATTGTCGCCATCGCTTCGGTGGTGTGAATCTGATGCGTGCCTGCGTGTGTGTCGGGCATGCCACTGGAGATAGGTGCCCTAACTTGAAACTACGTGCAGTCACCGGTCGTAGGTACCGCCGCGTGCTGGCCACGATTGCTGCCACAGCACTAGCGTTCACCGGACTGGTGAGCGGTGTTGTGGCCGCGGCATCAGCTGCCGAATCCTGCGGTCCGGGCAGCAACCCAATCTCCTGTGAAAACTCCAAGCCAGGCACGGATCCGCAAATTTGGGACATCAACGGGGCGGGAGATGCTTCCATTCAAGGCTTCTCCACCGACATCAGCGTCAATGTTGGCCAGAGCGTTGGCTTCAAGATCAAGACCAATGCAACGGCCTACTCCATAGACATCTACCGCACCGGATTCTACGGTGGGCTCGGCGCCCGAAAGATTGACTCGATTCTCCCCTCTGCGCCGCTTCCGCAGACTCAGCCACAGTGTCTGAGCGACGTAAGCACCCAGCTCTATGACTGTGGCACGTGGGGCCTGTCCGCAACTTGGAACGTCCCCAGCACGGCAGTCTCCGGGGTCTATGTGGCGCTGCTGACCCGCAAAGACAATGGCGGCAAGAGCCACATAGTTTTTGTGGTGCGCAATGATGCCAGCCATGCCGACGTTGTTTTTCAGACCTCAGACCCCACCTGGCAGGCCTACAACACCTACGGAGGCGCGGACTTTTACCAGGGCGCCGGCGTAGGGCGGGCTTTCAAAATCAGCTACAACCGGCCCGTAGTGACCCGGGGTGACGGCGATGGACGTGACTTCTACTTCGCCAGCGAATATGCCATGGTGCGCTATTTAGAACAAAACGGCTATGACGTCGCCTACCAATCCGGTGTGGACACTGACAGGTACGGCGGACTCCTGAACAACCACAAAGTGTTCTTGTCGGTAGGCCATGACGAATACTGGTCAGGCGCCCAGCGCAGCAACATTGAAGCGGCCGCCAACGCCGGGCTCAATCTTCAATTCCTCTCCGGCAATGATGACTATTGGCGCACGCGCTACGAGCCTTCCACCACGGACAACACCAACTACCGCACTATCACCTCCTATAAGGAGACGTGGTCCAACAGCAAAATCGATCCGAGCAATCAGTGGACTGGAACGTGGCGTGACCCCCGCTTTGCTTCGCCCGCGAATGGCGGAGGCATCCCAGAAAATGCGCTCAGCGGCACCATTTACATGTCCAACTACACAGACCTTCCCGTCACAGTCTCCGCAGCCGAAGGCAAGACCCGCTTGTGGCGCAACACCTCATTGCCCAAACTAGCCGCCGGCACCCAGGCCGCACTGGCTCCCCACACAGTGGGTTATGAATCCAATGAGGACATTGACAATGGCTTCCGCCCCCCAGGATTGATCCGCCTGTCCACGACTGTGGGGCCAACACCCCAATACCTCATGGACTACGGCAATCTTGTGCGGCCCGGAACCACCACACACAACATCACCTTGTACAAAAACTCTGCCGGGGCGCTGATCTTCTCCGCGGGATCCATTCAGTGGTCGTGGGGTTTGGATGCAACGCACGACGGCGTCGGGGCACCTGCCGATGTCCGGATGCGTCAGGCACAACTAAACTTGTTGGCCGATATGGGCGCGCAGCCGGCAACACGAGACCCCGCCCTGATCGCCGCCAGCAAGAGCACCGATACAACACCGGCCGTTGCCGTAATCACTTCTCCGGCCAACGGCACCGCCGTCGCCAACGGTGCCCAGGTCACCGTCACCGGAACCGCCAGCGATACCGGCGGGGTGGTGGCCGGCGTCGAACTTTCATCCGACGGCGGAATCAGCTGGCACCCGGCAACGGGAACCACCACCTGGAGCTACAGCTACATCCAACACGGAGTAGGCACGGTGGCACTGCTCGCACGGGCCATCGATGACAGTGCTAACTATCCAAGCACACCCACTCAGATCGACCTCCAGGTGGGCGGCCCCTATAGCGCTCTCGGCCAAACGGTCCCCGCCACTGTGGATTCCGGGGACAACGGTTCACTCATGTTGGGGTTGCGCTTGACGCCCAACCAGAACGGCTTCATCTCCGGCGTCCGCTTCTATAAGAGCGCAGCCAACACGGGAACACACACCGGTTATCTTTGGAGTAGCTCAGGGGCCCAGTTGGCCACGGCCACCTTCACCGCTGAAAGTGGCAGTGGCTGGCAAACCGCCAGCTTCGTGTCACCGGTCCAGGTATTTGCCGGGCAAAGCTACGTTGTCTCCTACCTCGCCCCGAAGGGCCGCTACTCGTACCAGAGCGGTTTCTGGGACTATAGAGGAACCACGACAGCACCCCTCAGCATTGCGGGTGGCTTCGGCTCACCGGCTGCGGGGGTGTACAACACCTCCGGACAATTCCCCACAGACAGCTACGCCGGGAGCAACTACTTTGTGGACGCCGTCTTTGAAAGCACCGACAGCTCTCCCCTTTCAGTCACCGCACAGCAACCCGCCAATGGCGCATCCAGCGTGCCCGTCAACACGCCGGTCAGTGCGGTGCTGTCCAAGGATGTCAGCGCAGCCTCGGTAAACATGTCGCTGAAAAACTCGGCCGGAGCCAGCATTGCTGGAACCACGGACTACAACCCTGCCACGCGTATGGCCTCGTTCATCCCGGCCACCGCACTGGCACAAAACACCAGTTACACAGCTACCATCTCAGCCAGCAGCAATGGCATGCCCGTATCAGTGGGACAGGAGTGGCAGTTCAAAACGGTGCTCCCGGATACTACGGTCGGCAACTGCCCCTGCAGCATGTATCAAGACAGCAGCATACCCGCCGTGCTCGCCATTGCCGATGGCGTTCCCTTGGCGCTGGGTGTGAAGTTCAGCCCCACAGCCAAGGGAACCATCGATGGGATTAAGTTCTATAAGGGCCCAGGTAACACCGGCACACACACAGGAACCCTATACGCCAGTGACGGTGCCGTGTTGGCCACCGTCACGTTTACTGCCGAAAGCACTACCGGCTGGCAAAGCGCGACCTTTTCCTCTCCCGTTCCCGTCACGGCCGGAACCGAATACATTGCCGCCTACACCAACCCTGCAGGCACCTATTCGGTGAGTCCGGGAGCGTACGCCGACGATGTCAACAGTGGCCCCTTCCATGTCCCCGCTGGGCAGGGGCGGTTCTCCTACACCTCTGATTTCCCCACCAACAGCTCCTCTAGCAGCTACCTTGTCGACGTGGTGTTCAACCCAGTATTTACTGCACTGAGCGCTGGAAGCCAGCAGCCCCTTGCCGGGGCGGGAAGCGTGCCCGTTGATACAACAGTCAGCACCGTATTTTCAAAACCTGTCACCGCGAACACCGTCTCCATCACACTCAAAAATGCCACCGGAGTGAGCATCCCCGGAACCACCAGCTACGATCCAGGAACACGCCGGGCCACGTTCACGCCGTCCGCCGCGCTGTCCAATGCCACAAGCTATACAGCAACTGTCAGCGCCACGGCCACCACGGGTGAGAATGTCGCGCAGGGCGCCTCTTGGACTTTCACCACGGCTAACGCTGACACGAAAGAAGGCTCGTGCCCCTGCAGCCTGTACCAGGACAGCGCCACACCCGCCGTGCTCTCCATCGCCGATGGAACTCCCCTGTCATTGGGCGTAACCATCAGGACCAGCACCAAAGGCAATATCACCGCCATCAAGTTCTACAAAGGCCCTGGCAACAGCGGAACTCATCAGGGTACGCTGTACTCACTCGCCGGTGCAGTACTTGGCAGCGGCACCTTCTCTAATGAAAGTTCTGCCGGGTGGCAGACCCTGACCCTAGCCAGCCCCGTCCCCGTCTCAGCAGGAACAGAGTACATTGCTGCCTACACGAACCCGGTGGGCACCTATTCCGCCAACCCAGGCGGATACGGCAGCGACGTCACCGTGGGGCCCCTCCACGTCTCTGCAGGGCAGGGGCGGTACTCCTACACCTCCGATTTCCCAGGCAATACTTCCTCCAGCAGTTACTTGGTTGATGTGATCTTCGAGCCCACAGCAGCCATTCCGCCGTTGACCTTATTAGCGACAGTGCCCGTGTCTGGGGCACTGGAGCAGCCCGTCACTTCGCCCCTTTCAGCCACGTTCTCCAGCGCCCCAGCAGCCGGTTACAGCATGAATGTGCTGGCCGGGACAACGGCCATAGCAGGCACTGTGACAGCCAGTAACTCCGGCAAGACTCTGAACTTCACCCCGGCTGCCCCTCTGCCACCGGACTCCACCGTCACGGTCTCTTTGGATAACCTTGTTTCGGCTCAGGGGGCGACGCTGGCCGCAACTAGTTGGTCATTCAGGACAGCGGCCCCGAACAGCACCAGCACCAGCCTTTTCGGAACCTTGACACCGGATGTTCTGTCCAATACTGATGACACGTCGGCCATTGAACTGGGCATTAGCTTAACCCCCTCAACAGCAGGTTCTGTTACTGCCATCCGCTTCTTCAAGGGAATCGGCAATAATGGAGCCCACACGGGGTCCCTTTGGGATTCGGCTGGAAACCGGCTGGCCACGGCTAACTTCACCAATGAGACAACTTCGGGATGGCAAACGGCTATTCTTGCCACTCCTGTGCCCCTGACGGCAGGAAGCAGCTACACGGTCTCCTACTACGCCCCCAGCGGCGCCTATTCGTCAACCGGTGCGTTCTTCGCCACTGCTTTTACCCAGGGCCCACTGAGCGTGAGTGCTGGCGTCAACGGCTTGTACTTGTACGGCGCCGGAGGCCGGATGCCGGTGAATTCCTGGAACGCTACAAATTACTTCGTTGACGTGGTGTTCAGCGTCCAGCACTGATTATCGGAGTACCGACGGTGACCAGGCATGCTCAATCAAAAGTTCCGGCACGGCACCTGATTCGATCCGTACCGACCAAACGTCTTCATCCCCTGCAGTCCCTTCGCGCGGCAGCCCGTACAGGAGCGTTGAACCATCGAGCCATTCCGCTTGGTCATCTATGCTGCGCGGCTGGGCCAGAAGGGTTTCGGTGTTGCTGTCTAAATCCAGCACGGCCAAGTTCCAAAATGGTGTGGGCCCAGGCTTAAGGTTCTTTTTGAACGCGATCTTTGTCCCATCAGGAGAAAGTGAGGGGCACTCAGCATTTTCTCGCAATGACGTCAGGGTCCGCTTTGCAAGGTCACCCTGTACCAGCCATGTCTTCTGGCCCGAGGCAGCGGTGGCATAAAAGGTGTTTTGATCTTTGGTAAAGGTGACACCCCACACATTCCTGTCGACAGGGGCAATACGCGCCCCGTCGACGATCAAGGGGAAGTCCTCCAGGTTGCCATAATCTCCCCCTGCCGTTTTGGCAATGACAGTGGCAGTGGAAAAACTTGCCGGCGCATAGGCATGGCCGGTGATAAAAACAGTTGTAGCGAAGAGTTTCCCATCTGGCGAGACCCGCACCCGGCTGGGATTTCCCGGCAACGGATAGTCCTGTTGTTCACGCCACTGCGAATCGTATCTAGCGGCCTCGAAGGTTGTCACGATACCGGCGTTGGTCCGCAGGCACATTTGAGTTCCTGCAGCCGCATAAACCCTGTCACAGGCCGCCTCGGTGATGGTCCGGGGACCCGCAGGCTCTTCGAGGGAAACCATGGCGACATGCCCATATCCGGAGCCTACTGCGGTGTTTCGGAAAATGATGCGCGGGCCGCTGGGCCAGGCCGCATCTGTTGAAAGAGCCACGCCTGAGGCTCTCTGCTGACGAAGCTGGTACTGATTGTAGGACCACAAAGCGTAGATGACAGCAGCCCCTAACACCACTACGGTGATGGCCGCCAACCACGCCATACGGGTCCGCGCACTCATGCGGCATCCACGGTTGTGGGTCCGCTTTGCGCGACCTCCATCAGTCCACGGGCAAGGACGACGGAGGCCGCCAAGGCACCTGCCAGCGCCAGGGCAGCAACGATGATGGCGTGTTCACGACCAAGCATGAACCACAAGGTGCCGAACCCCACGGAGGCGAAGAAACGGGAGGCCGCAACGACGGTCTGTGCCGCCGCAATGCCGCTGGCCTTACTGGCTTCAGGAGAGAACTGTCCAGCCATGGCGGCCAGAACACCATCAGTTGCGGCGTAGAACACGCCGAGCAGCAAAAGGGCGCCAATGGTGAACAGGGCTCCCGTGGCGGGCAGTGCAGCACATAGATAGGCGGCGAGCAAAGCTCCGTGTCCTGCGACAAAAATCCTCATGCGTCCCCAGCGGTCGGCCACCCTGCCCAGCGGAACTGCGAGCATCAGGTAAGCGACGTTGGTGCCAACATATAGCAGGGGAAACCATGTGGCGGCAAAGGCGGCCCGGCTTTGCAACACCAGGTAGATGAAGCCATCGCCGATCGTCACGAGCCCCAGCATCCCTGCCAGCAGGAGCAGCCTGCGCATCTTGGGATTGTTCAGCTCACGCCAGGCGGAGGGCGTACGCGGCACAGCCCGTGCAGCGGTCTTTTCCACCGAGTACTTCTCCAGCACTCGTTGCCTTCGGCCTGGGACAAGGAGTCCCAGCACCGCCAAGCCGAGCACACCGAATGCCAAGGAAACGACAAAGATCGTGTGATAGCCGTTGGGGATCAGCAACAGGACACTAAACGCCAGTAATGGCCCGATGGTGGCGCCGACTGTATCCAGCATTCGGTGCACGCCGAAGGACCTGGCTAGGTGGTCCGGCTGCGCCACCTCTGTGATCATGGCATCCCTGGGTGCGGTGCGAATGCCCTTGCCGATTCGGTCCACCGCAATGACTGCGCTAATGGCACCGAAGCCTGTCGCGAACAGCAGCCAACCCCGGGTGACGGCTGAAAGGCCGTAGCCGAGAACGGCGATTGCCTTGTGCCGGTCCCCGTGATCTGCTGTCCACCCGGCACCAATCCGGACGATGGCCGAAATGCCTTGGTGAATGCCATCCAGAAATCCGTAGGCCACCATGGATAGTCCTAGAACACCTGTGATGTACAGCGGGAGTACGGCGGCGACCGACTCGGAGGATATGTCGGTGAGCATGCTCACGATGCCAAGTGAAATGATCACGGGGGAAATCTTGAAGGGCGTCGTGCAGCGCACCGCTTGTTCGGCTTTACTGCCTTTGCGGTCGGAGAAGGACAGGTACATGTGTAGACGGCCTATTTCCCGGCGTGCAGCACGCCGTAAACAATGTAGGAGGCGCCACCCTTGATGGAGGCGACGGTCACCGTGACTTTGTCAGCGCCACGGGTAAACCATGTTGCCGTTGAACCGACCGAAGCCGGCGCCTCTGCACTGCCAAAGCCCAGCGAGGCAAAGTGGGCCTGGTACAAGGCCTTGACCGCCAACGGCTCACGGGTTGTGTTTGCGACCAAACTGGTTTGCAAGATGGCTCCCTGGGGACTGACAGAGCTGCTAACAATCTTCGATCCCTCGAGTGCCGGGAGTGATAGGTCCGGATACCCTGCCACTAGTTTCCCAGCCGCATCCGCTGACTGTGGCAACGGCGCCGAGACCAGAGGCAGCTGCGGCTGTGAGCTGGGAAGAACCAGCTGGGTTGCAGTGGGTGCCGGCGCATTGACTTCCAATGGCCTGCCAGGATTGGCTGTCACTTCCGGCCCACCTCCCTCAACCGGAGCTGTGGTCTGCGCCTGCGGGCTGGCACTTGCCGCTGTCGCACGCAAAGCGGATTGATCCTGGCTTGTTGGGCTTGCCGCTGACGGACCCTGCGCTGTGTGGGGCGCGGCGGTGGATCGTTGCGCCTGATCCCCAGCGACACTTCCCGGCAGCAGATTCAAGGTAATGGCGACGGCCAATACCAATACAGCCATTCCCAGCCCCAGAAAGACCAGGCTTCGTGGTTTCATTGTCTTCACCCTCCCAGTCTTTCGGGCCACCCTATGGATAGCCCAGGCCACAAACTAAACGCCCACATCCATGTTGAACTCCACTGCCTTTCCGTGCCAGCTTATAGCGGTCAACACTTCCGGTGAAGATCCCGTCTACAACGAAATGGCACCGGAAACGACTGCGTCCGCAAGAGCATCACCCCAAACGCAGGCTTGAGGTGTGTGCATTTGGCTCCTTGTTCATAGTTGGTATGCCGACGAGACATTGACTTGGTAGGCAACTCATGACATACATCGTCACAAAAACAGCCGGGCACCAACAGCATCGAGGTGGGTTTCAGGCCAGACAGGGATGGCAGGATCGTGGTTCTGCACGACCCAAACCACAAGCACGTTATCGGGAACCACCTTGCCACCAACGACATGGAGCCCGCCCACCCAGCACTTGTGGACCTCGATGCATACCGGAACCGGCCTGACGGCGATTCTGCGCGACGTTATGACCGTTTTCCTGTTGGCCTTCCGGCGGCGCGGTGGCACTTGTGACGGAGACATCTTCAACAAAAGCAGGTGCCCGGCGAAGAATCGCCGGACACCTGCCTTGGCCCTATCCATTTGCCCCTATTTCAGGGAGCCATCCGTGGGCTGGACAGCCTGTGACCCTATCCGTGCAGTCCTGCGCGTCGACGGTTGCCCATGATAATTCCGGCACCCGCGAGACCCATGATCAGTGCAGCACCCCAGAGAGCGGAGGTGGCTGCACCTGTCTCTGGCAGGTCCCGGGCTGTGTCACCGGCCTTCAGAACAGTGAACTGGCCTACCAGCGTCCTGTTGGAGGATTCGCCTGTGAGCACGATCGTGTGTTCACCAATTTCAAAGTTCGCCGGAACGATCCAGCCAATTGAAACAGCGCCCTGGGCATCGGCAACGGCGCTGCCCAGGCTGATCGGCTGGCTGTGGACGGTTCCTGAAACATTTTCTCCAGGCAGGAAGCCTGTGCCCTTGAACGTGATGGCGTTGCCCACGTAAACGTTCTCCGGGACGATTTCCCCCGGTGCCGCGGTGGTGGTGGTTGCGTTGACCGGAGCCGTCGTCGCAGGCGCCGTCGTCGCAGGCGCCGTCGTGACAGGCGCAGTCGTGGCCGGAGCCGACGTCGCAGGCGCCGTCGTGGCCGGAGCCGACGTGGCAGGAGCCGACGTGGCAGGAGCCGTCGTCACAGGCGCAGTCGCGGCCGGAGCCGACGTCGCAGGGGCAGTCGTGGCCGGAGCCGACGTGGCCGGAGCCGACGTCGCAGGGGCAGTCGTGGCCGGAGCCGACGTGGCCGGAGCAGTCGTCGCCGGAGCCGTCGTCGCCGGTACGGTCGGTTCTACCGGAAGCACTCCACAGTCGAGTTTGGCATCGGCCCAGTCGGCCCACGCATGCCAGGAAGCGGTGTTGGCGGTGCCCACCAAGTTGTTGCGCAATTCGATGACACTTGCACCCTTCACGTCAACGTCGAGGGTGGTTGGCGCATCGACGCCCTGGGCAAAGGACTTGTTGTACACCTGCACGCCGTCGGCATAGACCTCAAAGGTGCTGCGCGGGGTGACCTTGTCCTTGGCTGCGCGCGGGATAACATCGTCGTCAATGCCAATTACGGCACGGAACTTGGTGCACTGTCCACCAACGTTGAATTTCACTGTTGCCGGGGTGTTGGCACCGAGACCCTTGGGGTAGGTGACTCCGCCGAGCTTGATGGCCGGGCCGTCCCCTGCCGCCTGGTCACCGACGGCCTTGTCGCGTTCCAGCGGTCCCCAGCCGTTGGTGGAACTGATCCAAGCAAGGTCCGAAACGTAGACGCTATCAGGGAGCGGGACGGTGACGCTTACAGTACCGGGGTAGTCCTGCCCATTCGCATTCAGGGTTACCGGGATGCTGTAGCTACCCGCAGCGCTCGCTGCTGCCGTCACGTTGATCTGAACGGAGGAGGTTCCCCCGGCAGGCACTGTGGGAACTGAAATGGCTGTGGTGGGAAGGCTCAGGCCAGCCACCGCCTTGAACGTAAGAGTGGCACCGGTCAGGGCCGAAGCGCCGTCGTTCTTGACGGTCACGCTCATGCTGGCGGTCTTTCCTGCATCCACTCTCACGCGGCCGTTGATCTGCGGCACGGAAGGAATGCCTACTGCAGTGCCCGGTGTGAGACGTAGCATGGCGGTCCCATGGCGCGGCACGGTGGCCGAGAAGACACTGGAGGTGTTCAGCACATCCTTGCCCTCCCACAGCGAACGGACAGTGTAGGCGCCCGCACCCTTGATCTCGTCAATGCTCGAGGTGACTACCTGCTCGGTTTCGTTCGTATTGAACAGCGCCACGGCAATGGCTCCGCCGGCGAGTTGTTTGCTCCAGACCTGGATGCCCTGGTCCTTGCGCACCCGCACTGCCTGCTTGCCCAGTGGATCCTGGTCGACGGCAATAACTCCGGCGTTGGTGACGGTTTTCAACGTTTCCGGACTCAGTCTTGTCAGGTCGGTTCCGGCGAAAAGCGGTGCTGCAAGCATCGACCACATGCCGAAGTGGCTGCGGTTTTCGGCGTCGGTGAGATTGCCGTTGCCCACCTGCAACATGTCTGGATCGTTCCAGCCACCGGGCCCTGCGTATTGTGCCAGGCTCGCTTGGCTGTCAATGATGCCGCTGATGGAGCCCCAGTTGGGGGCAATGTCATGGGTGGTGCGCCACAGGTTGGCAACATCCTTGCCCCAGGTCCAGGGCTGGGTGACGCCATACTCGGAGATGCCATAGACGATGTCTCGCCCGGTTTTCTTGAGCGCGTCGCGCATTTTGCCAAACGCCGCCGGGCGGGTCAGCTTATCTGTTTCGTCGGCGCGACACCAGTCGTACTTGAGGTAGTCAACTCCCCATGTGGCAAAGGTGTCCGCGTCCTGCTGCTCATGGTTCAAACTACCCAAGCCATAAATCGGGTAGTTGTCCCAAAAGTTCGCACAAGTCTCGGAACCGGGCACTCCGTAGATGCCGAACTTCAGGCCCTTGGAGTGGATGTAGTCTCCGATGGCCTTCATGCCGCTGGGAAAGCGCTCCGGGTTGGAGAAAAGCACACCGTCAGCACCGCGCCCACCCTGCCAGCAGTCGTCAATGACAACATACTTGTAGCCTGATGCGCCCATGCCATTGCTGGCCATGGCATCAGCAGTTGCCTTGACCATGGTTTCGTTGAGCCCGTAGCAACGGACCTGGTTCCAGCTGTTCCAACCCATGGGTGGGGTCAATGCCAAATCATTGTCCAATGCCTGTGCAGGCTGAACCGGGGCCAGTGCCATGCCCCCCACAATGGCAATGCCCATCACTGTCGCAGCACCAGCCTGCCAGCGCCGGGAACGGAACAGGCGCGAACCAAAATTCCTGAATTTCAACGAAAACTTCCTTCCAAAACGGCCGGCCACGGTTGTGACATGAATAACATCATGATATGCATATCATGGCTGCCATGCGCATTGTTACAGGCAGGATGAAGAAATTTTTTCGCAGATGCTGCCCCGACTCACCCAACGATTCGCGGCAGGTTAGCACAGCCCAACCCTCAGGCAGCGAAACGGCGCGCACCCACGATGGCGGGCGCGGCATCAGTACCCTTACATCCGGGCGTTGCGCGGCTTCGGCTGGCACACAGGGCAACTGTACGATGACCGGTTCATGAACGTATCACGACGAATCCTAGTAGTCAGCCCCAGCGAAGCGCAGCGGTAACAGGGCTCGCCCTGCCTGCCGTAGGCGTTCAGCGACCGGGCGAAGTAGCCCGATGCTCCGTTGACATTCACGTACAGGGAGTCAAAACTCGTGCCACCCGCTGCCAGTGCCCGGGTCATGACCTCACGGGCGGCGTGGATGATGCGTTCGGTGTCCGGACGCCGAAGGGTGTCGGTGGGGCGGGCGTAGTGCATTTTTGCGGCCCAAAGGGCCTCGTCGGCGTAGATGTTACCGATTCCTGATACCAGGCCCTGGTCAAGGATTGCACGCTTCAGCCCGGTTTTGCGGGCCCGGAGTTTCTGGTGGAGCGCCTCAAAGTCGAAATGTCTGTCAAGCGGGTCGCGGCCAATGTGGGCGGCCTCGTCGGGAATCAGTGCCAAGTCCGAAGCGCCGCAGCCACCGGGAAGCCCGTCGGCCGTGGGGACCAGGGAGGTGACAAACAGCCCGCCGAAGATCCGCTGGTCTACAAAGCGCAATTCCTCGGGCGCGTCTGAACGCGGAGAGAATGACAGACGGACCTTGAGGTGTTTTTCGTGGGGCTGGTCCGGGGATTCAACCAGGAGCTGTCCGCTCATGCCAAGATGCGCCACAAGGGCCGTATGCGCAGGCGCCGAGGAAAAAGGTTCATCCGAGAGCGGCATCCACAGGAATTTGCCACGGCGCACCACATCAAGCACGGTGGTGCCGATCAAGTTGCCACGGAAGTCCTCCACGCCCATGGCATGGCGTCGGATGGAGCGGGGATCTGGCACTGAAACGCCGGTAATGCTTCGTCCGGCAATCAAGCGCTCAAGTCCGCGCCGAACGACCTCAACCTCGGGCAGCTCAGGCATTATTTTCCGGCGGGTGCAGAATCCGCGGCGGAGGCACCGGCGTCGTACTTGCCTGTGGGATCCTGGCCAAACTTCTGCTGCATCACGATCCAGCCGGCAGCTGCGGCGGTGCGCTCGGCCTCCTTCTTGGAGGGGCCGATGCCGTCGCCGTAGTGGCGGCCGCCGATGAGCAGGCGGGCCTCGAAGGAGCGGTCGTGGTCCGGCCCGGTGCCGGTGATGTCGTAGACGATGGCGCCGAGGTGGCGGGCTGCGGCGATTTCCTGGATGTTTGTTTTCCAGTCAGTGCCAGCACCGAGAACCGCGGAATCAGCCAGCAGCGGCCCGACGAGGCGCATGACAAGCTCGCGGGCGGTTTCAATGCCGTGGGTGAGGTAGGTTGCACCGATCAGGGCTTCCATGGTGTCAGCCAGGATGGAGGATTTGTTGCGGCCCTTGGTGAGCCGTTCGCCCTGGCCGAGGTAAATGAACTCTCCTACGCCCAAGCTGCGGGCAATGCCGGCCAGGGCGCGGGTGGAGACGACGGCGGAGCGACGCTTGGCCAGATCGCCCTCGGGAAGGTCGGGGTTGTCGCGGTAGAGCGCGTCAGTGACGGAGAAGCCCAGGATGGAGTCGCCGAGGAACTCGAGGCGCTCATTCGTGGGGATGCCGCCGTTTTCATAGGCGTAGGACCTATGTGTGAGGGCAAGACGAAGCGTCCCGGCATCAATATCGACACCGAGACGCTTCAAAAGCAGTTTGTGTCCGTCCGTGAGCTTCGGTGATGGAAGTTCTGCGGACATGGCGCTCCTGCATTAAGTATTTACTAAATCGAACGGCCGGATGGCCGCACGGACGTCTTAGACGTCGGCGACCTTACGGCCCTTGTATTCAAGGAACAGTGCGGTGCCGGCTGAGTCGGTAACGACCTTGGCCTGGTGCGGGAGGCTGTAAACAACCTCGCCGTTTTCGATGGTCTTGACCAGAGCAGGCGCGGTGGCCTTCCACTGGGAACGGCGTGCGCGCGTATTGGCACGGGACATCTTCCGCTTGGGAACAGCCACGGCAAACTCTTTTCTCTCGATAACTCACAGGCATCTGCCCATGAGTAAAAACTTATTTGCTAGTTTTCTTCGCCGGTTAAGCCCTGTAGGGCAGCCCACCGAGAATCTAGGATCTCGTGATGGTGCCCCGGCTCATCTGCAAGGTGTATTCCGCATTCGGAACACAGACCCTCGCAGTCTTCCCGGCACACCGGCTGGAACGGCAGGGCGGTTACCACTGCGTCCCGCAACACCGGTTCAAGATCGATAGAATCGTGCTCGACCCAACGTTGCTCATCTTCCTCTTCTGCAAGGATCTCCGCGGACGGTTCCTCGTAGAAGAAAAGTTCTTGCACATCGACTTCAAGTTCATCCTCGAAGGTCTCGAGGCAGCGGGAGCAGTCACCTGTCACTTCGACAAGGACGTTGCCCGATACCAGAATTCCTTCATGGACGGCCTCAAATCGGAGTTCCAGATCCAAAACGGATCCGGGCTTCACGCCGATGAGCGGGGTGCCAAAATCATCCGGCACAGGTATTTGTTCAATGAACTTCCACATACTGCCCGGGCTTCGCCCAAGCTCCCTAACACCAATGGTGAGGGGCGTGCCATGGCTGGGCTTTTTACCCAACGTGGTTTCGCTAATGAGAACTCCTGTAAGAACATATGACCGACGCACCATCTTAGCCCGAAATTTCACGGGCATCAAAACGAGCGGTACCAGACCAAATTGGCCTTATCTAGTCTACGACAGACACAGGCTTAACGGCGACCCCTCCGGCCCGCGTGGCGCGTGATGTAACTCTCAGCCCCTTGTTGTGATGTCCGACGGCGACAGGAGTCACTAAGCCTCTGGCCGGCCATGAGTGTCATTCCCTTGGTGCTTTCACCACCGCCAATGGGACGCGCACACCGGGGCAACAACAGTTGTTCCGGCCGTAGGGATCCGCATCTTCCCGGACTATGTCGGCAATAAAAGCATGGTAGGCCTCCTACTACGCTTCGCTGGATGGTAACCAGGCCCTGGCTCCCCACAGCGGGGCCGAGAGGTTCACGGCTGTCGGAAACCACCTGGCCCTGAACTCATCCGAGAATTTATGCGCAATGTTCACTCGTGAATCCCACGCATAACCGCATATGCGCACGATTCGCCCCCCAACGCCGCGCCTAAGCTCCGGAAGCCCGTGGGGTACTACCTCTGGGTTTACCGTCGCGGGGGGATTATGGTGACGGGCCTGGTGTCCGGCCCGACGTCGCCCTGCAGGCGGCGCAACACTGCGCGGGGGACGAAGTCGGCGATGTCCCCGCCCAGGGTGTGGACTTCCTTGATCAGGGTTGATGAAAGGTGCAGGTAGCGGCTGTCGCCCGGCAGGAACACCGTCTCCACGCCTGAAAGCTGGCGGTTCATGGTGGCCATGGGCAGTTCGTAGTCGAAGTCGGAGGAGGAACGCAGGCCCTTCACAATGGCCTGGGCGCCGCGGTCATGGCAGTACTCGGACAGCAGGCCATCACCCATGGGCTCCACGACAATGCCCGACAAGGCCGAAAACGTTGTCCGCACCATGTCAAGCCGGTCATTGAGGCTGAAGCGGTACTTCTTGGCGTAGTTCGTGGACACCGCAACAATGACTTCATCGAAAAGGCTCGCGGCACGGGCAATCACCTCAATATGGCCCTTGTGGATGGGGTCAAATGATCCGGGGCATACAGCACGTCGCATACCGTCGAATGTAGCCGACTTTCACGCGAAGATGCGACTGTTTTGGCACATGTCAGCCATATTGCGCAGCCTACCGCCGGGTAACCCCGCGAGGCACTTTCAAGCCGCGCAGCACCGGCACCTTGCGCCGGGAACGCGGCAGACCAGGAAGGCCCCCTCAATTCGGTGCCCGGGATCCTGACGGCCGGACTCCTCCTTGCGGTGATCCTTGGCGGTTACCTGCTCCGGCGTTCGATCCCGACGAGGAGGATCTCGCCCGGGCCGGCGGGGTGTCACGGCAGTCGATCATCGCCATTGAAAACGGCCGGTCCAACCCGACGCCTAAGCTGGCAAAATGAACCCGCAACGGAGCCGGATTCGTGGTGTACTGACGGGTAACACCACCGGCGAGAGGGACATCATGACAACCGCACCGTTCACCCTGACAGGTAAAACCGTCCTCATCACGGGCGCCGGCATGGGCATGGGCCGCCTCTACGCCCTGCGCGCCGCCCGCGAAGGCGCCGCCACGATCGTCCTGTGGGACGTCAACCCCGATGCCATGCGCGACGTCGGCCGTGAAGTCGGCGCCCTCGGCGCCAGGGCCGTGGAACAGCAGGTTGACGTCTCGGAACTTGCCTCCATCCAGGCCGCCGCCCAAACACTGCGGGAAGTCAACGGCATCGAATCCCCCGACCTGCTTGTCAACAACGCAGGAATCGTCAGGGACGGCCCCTTCTGGGAACACGATTCCGAAAAGCACACCCGTGCCGTCATGAATATCAACGCCCTCGCGCCCATGTTCGTCACGGCCGAGTTCCTCCCCTCCATGATGCGCAAGGGCGCCGACCAGCGGATCCTGAACATCGCCTCGGCGGCAGGAACTCTGGCCAATCCGAACATGAGCGTCTACGCGGCCTCGAAGTGGGCCGTCATCGGCTGGAGCGATTCCCTGCGCCTTGAGTTGGAGCGCAGTGGGTCAGCCGTCAAAGTCAGCACCTTCTGCCCCAGCTACATCAGCACCGGCATGTTCGCGGGAGCCACGGGCCCGCTGCTGACGCCGATCATGAGTCCGGAAACCGCCGTCGACCGGGCCTGGCAGGCAATGCTCAAGGGCACCCCCATCAGGCTCACCCCGTGGACGGCGAAACTCGCCATGGCCCTGCGCGGCGTGCTGCCCACTAGGGCTTGGGACGCCGTGGCCGGTAACGTGTTCAAGGTCTACAACAGCATGGACCACTTCACCGGCCGCCAGGGCCAGGCACTTCCACACACCCCGGCAGCCGCCTCCACCCACGGTCCAGGGGCAACGAAGGAGCAGCAATGACCCACCCGTGGCAACGCACAGCGCAGGGCGCGAACCTGTTGGGTCCTGACGGCTCCCTCGGCGTGACAATCTTCGAGGAGATCACCACCCTGGCCAACCGGCACGGGGCCATCAACCTCGGCCAGGGCTTCCCCGACGAGGACGGCCCTGGAGAACTGAGCCGCCTTGCACAGGAGGCCATCGCCGTCGGCAAAAACCAGTACGCGCCGGGGAAGGGCATCTTTGACCTGCGCCAGGCCGTCTCCGAGCACCAGGAGCGCTTCTACGGGCTGACCCCGGACCCCGAAACAGAGGTCATCATCACCACGGGCGCCACCGAGGCCATCGCGGCAACCATCCTGGCCCTGACCGGTCGCGGAGACGAGGTCCTGACCTTCGAGCCGTTCTACGACTCCTACGGCGCCATGATCGCACTCAGCGGAGCAACCCACACCACCGCTCCCCTGCTGGCGCCGGACTTCATGCCGGACATGGCCGCCCTCGAGCGCGCCTTCAGCCCACGCACCAAGATGATCATCGTCAACAACCCGCACAATCCCACCGGCGCCATGTTCCCTGAGCTGGTGCTCACCGAGATCGTCCGCCTCGCCATCAAGTACGACGCCGTTATCCTCACCGATGAGGTCTACGAGCACCTCACGTTTGGTCCCCGGCACATACCCGTGGCCACGCTGCCGGGTGCAGGTGATCGCACGCTCACCATTTCCTCCGCCGGCAAGACCTTCTCCTTCACGGGATGGAAGATCGGCTGGCTGAGCGGCCCGGCCGAGCTCGTCGCCGCAGCCCGCACCGTCAAGCAGTTCCTGTCCTACTCATCCGGCACGCCCTTCCAGGGCGCCATTGCCGCAGGGCTCCGCATGGACGCAGGCTACTTCACCGACGCCGCAGCAACGCTTGCCCACAAACGGGACATCCTCGGCGAGGGGCTGCGCGCCGCCGGCTTCGAGGTCTACCTGCCCCAGGGCACGTACTTCATCAACGCCGACACGAAAAAGCTGGGCGTCACCGACGCCACTGCCCTGGCCCGCAGGCTGCCCGAACTCATTGGCGTGGCGGCCATTCCCGTCCCTGTCTTCTGCCACCCCGAAGGCGCCCGCCGCACCCGCTCCCTGCTGCGCTTTGCCTTCTGCAAGCAGGTCCCGCTCCTTGAACAGGCAGCAGAACGCCTCGCAACGCTCGCGGATAAGCTCTGATGGCGTTGTCCAGCAGGTACCTGCGCACCAGCGGCGTGCACGCGGCCATAGACGCCGATCCGTGGCACGAGAACGCGTTCGTGTTGAGCATCAACAACGCGGAGCAGTCGCACGTCAACGTCGCCGAGCCGCAGGAGGTTTTCTACGAGTACCTGCGCCGGATCGCCAACGCAATCGACCTGCTCAAGCCTGCAGGTGAACCCGTCACGGCCCTACACCTTGGCGCCGGCGCGCTGACCCTTGCCAGGTACATCCAGGCCACCCGCCCGGGGTCGGTCCAGCACGCCGTGGAACTTGAGCGCGAGCTGCTCGACTTTGTCCTTGAACAGCTGCCGCTGCCCGCGGGCACGTTGCTCAGCGGCCATGTTGGGGATGCCCGCGAGGAACTGGCAGCGCTTCCCGCGGACCTGATGTTCGACGTCGTCATTCTGGACATTTTCAGCGGACCTGACGCACCGGCCCACCTCGCCTGCGCAGACTTTTACCGCGAGGCCGCGGCGATGTTGGCGCCGGGTGGAATCCTTGCGATCAACGTCGGAGACGAGCCCGGCTTCACCCTGGTGACCAGCCAAACACGGGCGATGCAGGAGGCCGTGCCAAGCGTGGCAGCCTATGGCACGACCAGGCTGTTTACCCGCCGCTACCCCGGAAACATCATCCTGCTGGGCAGGAACAGCCCGTGGCCAGATGGCTGGGCGGAGGCGCTTGTTGCGGCCGGGCCGCACCCCGCCACGGTCCTCACCGGGGTGGAACTTGACGACCTCACGGGCTAAGGCACCGGCCCCAAACGCCCGGTTGCGTTCGGGGTGTTCAAATGGGCTCTGCCAACCACTTCCCGAGAGGGTCGATGACTGTTCCGATTAGCAAGACGCGCCTGGACGGGCCGCCGCAGCGCTAGCCCACCAACAGGGCCTTCACGGCCGCCGCCGAGAAATCCACGCCGTGCCCCGAGGCGATGGACGCGGCAGCCGCCTCCGCCAGCGCGACGGCCATGACGCCGTCGTACGGGCTGACACGGGAAGTCTCACCCGAAGCCCGGGCCGCGGCAAACTCGGCATTTTGCAAGGTGTAGGGACTGTCCGCCGGAGTTTGGGCAGGCAGGTATCCGTCACCCTCCGCCCCGATCATCTCCTGGGCCGGGGACTCGTAGGCAACTCTCCCGTCGGCCATGACCAGGCTTACGTTGGTGCGGAAGGGCATGCCGTCAGGACCCCACTCGCCCCGCAGGTGGCTCACGGCACCGCCTTCATGGGTCATGACCACGCGCGCGCTGACAGGCCGCGGCACGATGCCTCCGTCGCTCGAGGGTTCCTGCACGGCATGGACCCGGGTGACCTCACCGGCCAGCCATCGGGCCTGGTCGAGGTCGTGGATCATCTGGTCGCGGATGATTCCGCCGCCCAACGATTCGTTGAAAAACCAGGAGCCGGCCGCCGGCGCCCCACTGGACCGGCTCAACCGCACCACGGCGGGCGCCCCAATTCTCTTTTCGGAAATCTGCTCGTGAACGTCAACGTATTCGGGGAAAAAGCGGACCACGTGGGCAGGAAAGAGCCGCACTCCGGCGGCATGGGCGGCGTTGGCAATCTCCGCGGCCCGGACGGCAGTCTCGGCCAGCGGCTTCTCGCAGATGACGTCCTTGCCCGCGGCAATGGCGGCCATGGCGTAGGCGTGGTGGGAGGTGGTGGGCGTCAGGATGCTGACCATGTCGCAGGCATCGAGCAGCGCCTGAAGGGAGTCGGCTTCCGCGACGCCGAACTCCTGAACCACAGCGGCCGCGCCCGACCGCGAATACACGGTCACTGCCGCGCCCAGCTGCAGCCAGCCGGCAATGTGGACCCCTGAAATGCCGCCGGCGCCGATGAGGCCGACTCGAAGCTGCTCCACAAAAGATCCTGACTGTCCGGCGAACGACCGATTTTCCTCCACCCTACGCGGGATGCTGCAGAAATTCCGGCAGCGCCTCAACATAGACGGTTTGCGGTGGCTGAAGGTACATGACAAGGACCCGCTCCCCCACGGGAAAGGTGCTGCTCCCGTCATAGGGGCGGGCATGATACGCCGATGTGCCGCCCCTGATCTCGATCATGACCTCGCCGAGCGTGCCGGGCCCGATGGCTCCGGAGACCCTGCCAATTTTTCCCGTCAGGCTCCTGTCCTGATCACTGTGCACCCGGCTGCTCCTTTGGCTTGGAGGCGTTGACTTCCTTCAGGGCCGTTGTCAGGGCCGGCAGGTAGTTGCCCACCTGTGAGAGGATCCCGCCCACCATGTTGTTGATTCCGTCGCCGCCATTGAGCACTGTCAGCTGGCCAACATGGGCGAACGGTTCCGCCGCCGCTGCCACGATCGCCGGCATGTTTTCAGCCAGCTGCTGGCTGATGACGGCCTCCTGGTTGGTCCCCAACGCCTCGGCGCGGGCCTTGATGCCCTCGGCCTCGGCCAGCGCCTTGGCCTTGATGGCCGACGCCGCCGCCTCCCCACGCGCCTTCGTCGCTGCCGCCTCGGCCTCGCCGGTGACGCGCGTGGCGCCTGCCGTGGCCGCGGCCGCCGTCGCATTTGCCTGCGCTTCCAGCTCCGTCTTCCTGGCTCGGGCCTCGGCTGCGCTGATGTCCGCGGCCTTCTGCGCCTCGGCCTCGGTCCGTTGGGCATAGGCTCTTGCATCCGCAGGCTTCCTGACGGATGTTTGCAGCTTTTGTTCCTCCCTGTCGGCCTCGAGCTTTGCGACCTCGGTTTCCTGGACCACCACCTGCTGGCGTGCCGTGGCGTCGGCCAACGGTCCGGCCTGGGCGGCGTTGGCCCGTGCGGTTTCCGCATTGGCCTGGGCCGCCGACTGCTTGATGGCCGAGACACTTTGGGCGCTGGCGATCAACGATGCCGCCTCGGCCTCCTTTTCGGCCGCCTCGCGGTTACGGGTCGCCTCGGCAATGCGGGCCTCCATCACCACCTGGGCGATGTGCGGCTTGGCAAGGTTCTGGATGTATCCGGTGGGGTCCTCAAGGTCCTTGATCTGCAGGGAATCCACCACGAGGCCAAGCTTTTCCATTTCAATGCCGCTGGCACTTCGCACCTGGGAGGCCAATTTGTCCCGTTCCCTGATGATCTCCTCCACCGTCATGGAGCCGATGATTGACCGCAGGTGACCTTCGAAGACGTTGTACACCTGGCTTTCCATCTTGGCTTGCTGCCCTAGGAAACGGCGGGCCGCATTGGCGATAAACGGCGTCGAATCCCCAATCTTGAAGATGACAACACCCTGGACTACCACCTGGATGCCCTGGGAGGTGACGCAGTTGACCTGAAGCTCGGTCTCGTTAAGGGTCAGCGACAGCGACCTGACGGTTTGCAGGCCCGGTATGACAAACGCGCCCTTGCCCGTGACGATGCGGAAGTCCATGCCGTCGGTGGTGGCTGCCGCGGGGCGGCCGCGGCTGAAACCTGAAATGATCAGCGCCTCGTTGGGTTCGGCGACCTGCCACATCATTTTCACTGCACCACGGACGAGCAACCCGAGAACTACCAGAACAACTATCACGACAATCAACGGGATGAACGCTATGAGGTATTGCATGACCCAAGTCCTTTCGAAGGAAGAATGGTCGCAACGGTTCACCCGTTCCCCAGTCACGGGGCGATCTCACGGCCTGCAGATGCAATTGTGGGTCCAGCTGATGCGGAAACACCCGTCAAGGGTGCTTCCACCCTCCAAAGTACTCGTCATTTCGTTGTACCGGCAGTGTGCAGGCAGTGGATATTGGCCACAGTCCCTGAGGCTGCCCCACTCCAAACAGCAGCTGATGCGGTGAACCGGGTCGATTTATCGCATCTGCTGCGATTTCAAATCACATCAGGGTGGGATCAGTCGCCGGCGGGCTCGGCGAACCACAGCCGCGTCTCGCCATACTTCTTCGCGGCAAGGAGGTTCATGGAATCGGGCCAGGTGGGTTCGGGCGTCCGGGCCGAGCGTTCGACGACGACCACGGCGTAGGGGCTCAGCCGCGGACCCAGCAGCTCAAGGACTAGGGACAGCTCCTCCTCGGTCAGGGGGTAGGGCGGGTCCATGAAGACCAGGTCCCACTGGTCAACGCCGGCGTCGGCCACCCGGGCCAGAAACGACTCAACCTTGGAGCGCTGCACGGTGACAATCTTGGATTTGAGCACCTTGTTCACCAGCTCGGCGTTGCGCTGGCACACAGCGGCTGCCTTGTCATTGAATTCAATGAGCTCGACGGACTTTGCCCCGCGGCTGGCGCTTTCAATCCCCAGCGAGCCAGACCCGGCGTACAGGTCAAGCACACGGGTGCCGGCCAGCATGTTCATCGACTCGAGCCGGGAGAACAAGGCCTCCTTCACCCGGTCGGTGGTGGGGCGGGTGCCGTCCCCCGGCACTGAAACAAGCGGGCTTCCGCCTGCCGTGCCGGCAACGATCCGGCTCATGCGCCTGCCATCCAGGTCACAGTATTGCTAGCCACGTTCAAGGAATGCCTCATTTTTCTCTGTCACATACGTATCAATTTCAAGCTTCAGCGCCGGGTGGAATGCAAGGTCGGGGTCGGCGGCCACAATGTCGGTGGCATCGTCCCTGGCCCGTTCGATCAAGTCCCCGTCGCGCACCACGCTGAGCATGCGCAGGCCGCTGACACCGCCTGACTGCCGTGCCCCCAGAATGTCGCCTTCTCGGCGCATTTCCAAATCCTGCTTCGCCAGCACGAACCCGTCGCTTGTTTCTGCCACCGCCTCAAGCCGTTTGCGGCTCGGGTGGCCCTTTTCAAGGTTGGTCACGAGCAGGCATGTGCCGTCCAGCCCGCCGCGCCCCACCCGTCCCCGGAGCTGGTGCAGCTGTGACATCCCAAACCTGTCAGCGTCAAGGATCACCATGAGCGTTGCATTGTGCACGTCAACGCCGACTTCGATCACGGTGGTGGCGACAAGGACGTCGATCTCCCCGGCGGCAAACGCTGCCATGGTGGCCTGTTTGTCGGCCGAATCCAGCTTCCCGTGCAGCGGCGCAATGCGAAGGCCCGCCAGCACGGGAAGCGACTGCAGGTACGCCAGGACGCCAAGCACCCCCGCCATGGGGCGCGAATCGCCGTCGCGCCCCGACTGGTCCTCGAAGTTGTCCTCGGATTGCGGGCCCTCGCCGATCTTGGGGCACACCACATAAACCTGGTGTCCGCCGTCGACTTCTTCACGGGTGCGGGCCCACACCCTGTCCCCCCAACTTGGGTGGTCATCCAACGGGGCGAGGTGGGTGATGATGGGCGCCCGGCCGGCAGGAAGTTCCGTCAGCTCGGACACTTCCAGGTCGCCAAAGACTGTCATGGCGACCGTTCGCGGGATGGGCGTGGCTGTCATGACCAGCAGGTGCGGTGGCTTGAGCGCCTTGGGTCGCAGGGCGTCGCGCTGTTCGACGCCGAAGCGGTGCTGTTCATCGACAACGATGAGGCCAAGATCGGCAAAATGCACGTTGTCCGACAGTAGGGCGTGGGTGCCGATGACGATTCCGGCCTCCCCCGACACGGCCGCCAGCAGCGCCTTTTTTCTGGCCGCAACGGGCATGGAGCCAGTCAGCAGGGTGACCTGGGTGGCATGCTGTCCGCCCATAAGCGTCCCTGCCCCCAGATTTCCCAACAGCGCCGTGATGGAGTTCAGGTGCTGGGCGGCGAGGACCTCCGTGGGTGCCAGGAATGCGGCCTGCCCTCCGGCGTCGATCACCTGGAGCATGGCGCGCAGGGCCACAACGGTCTTCCCCGAACCCACCTCGCCCTGCAACAGCCTGTGCATGGGGTGTCCGGCCGCAATCTCGGCGGCAATAAGCGCGCCGATGTCTTGCTGCCCGGCAGTCAAGGTGTAGGGCAGGGACGCGTCGAAGGCGTCCAACAGGGCGCCACTGACGGGTGCCCGGCCGGTGGCATCCTGCCGCGAAGCCGCCAACCGCTTCTGCGCCAGGGCCGTCTGCAGCGCCAACGCCTCCTGGAAGCGGAAGCGCTTGCGGGCGCGCGGCCAGGATTCCATGGTGGAGGGCTGGTGGATTTCGCTGTACGCCTGGCTCAGGGGCATGAGCCTTTCACGGGCGGCGATGTTCTTTGGCACCGGGTCCGGAATTCGCTCCAGGTCAAGAACTGGCAGGAGCGTCTTGATGACATCTTCGGTTTTCCAGCTGGGGAACTTTGCCGTGGCCGGGTAGACGGGAACGGGCTTCGCCGCATGGAATTCCACCTCGTGCTCGGCCAGGTCGTCGTCGGGCAGCAGGACGTACCCCGGGTTGGTCAGCACCTTGTGACCGCCGTACGTGCCCACCTTGCCAGAGAACATGGCCAGCACGCCCGGCTGCAGCTCCTGTTTGGCCTTGAAGCCGTTGAAGAAGCTGATCACCAGGGCCGAGGGGCGCCCCGAGTTGTCGGTGATGACGACGTCGCTGATGGTGCCCTTGCGGGTCTGCATGTGGCGGGTTCGCAGATCAACCACCCGGGCAAGGATGGTGACGTCCTCATCCACTTGCAGCTGGTCAAGGTCTGTCAGGTCGCCGCGGGCAATGTAGCGCCGCGGGAACTGGTGGAGCATCTGCCCCACCGTGGTGATGTCCAGTGCCTTGGCCACCTGCCTGGCCGACGGCGTTCCCACCAGCCGTGACAGCTCAAGTCCCAGCTCGGTATGCATGCGCGACCCACCGGGCGGCAGGGCGGAGTCGTCGCTAGAGGAGATCATGGACGTCTTCGGGTGCGTTGGCCGAAAGGGCCGAGATGCTCACATTGCTTGGATCACCCACAGCCCGGATGGCATCAAGTGCCACGGCGGCCGAGGGGACATGGACGTGCAGCCGCCACGGGTAGGCCCCCATGGGGTCGGCCTCCTCTGAGACGGCGCTCATGATGACGGAATCGCCCAGGCTGCCGAGTTCAAGGCGAAGGCCTGCCGCGGCCAGCGGGGTCAGGGAGATGGTGCACATGACCTCCACGCCCTCCTGTTCAGGCATTGACAGCGCAATGTTGGGGTCCTGCACCTTGTAGCCCGACAGCCCGTCAAGCAGTTCCTCCTGCAGCGGCTCGCCGACGATGACCGAGCGCAGGCAGTCGAGAATCAGCAGCAGGCCGACGCCGCCGGCGTCGACAACGTGCGCCTCGGTGAGCACGCCGAGCTGCGATTCGGTCAGCACCACTGCCTCTCGCGCGGCAGCCACCGCCCCGGTGATGGTTTGCGCCAGGGCGTGGTTGGATTCGTCCCCGTGGAGGGCGGAATCAATCGACGTCGCACCCCGCGCAGCGGCCTCAAGGACCGAAAGCATGGTGCCGGGCATTGGCTCGCTCAATGCGCTCCATGCCCGCAATTGCGCCCTGTGCAGGGCCGCAGCCAGGAGGGGCCCGCTCAGCCGCTGGGCGCCAGCAAAGGGTTCGGCCATGGCGGCGATGGAAACGGAGAGGAGCGTGCCCGAGTTTCCGCGGGCCTGTTCCATGGCGGCCCGTCCGGCAACGGCCATGGTGACGCCAACGTCGGACGGTTCAAGGTCAGCCACGGCCTGTGCTGCCGCCCGCACCGTCTGGTACAGGTTTGTCCCGGTGTCCGCATCTGCCACAGGGTAGATGTTGATGGCGTTGAGGCGGTCGCTGTGGTTGGCCAGGGTCTGTTCGGACATTGTCAACCAGCGGCGGACTACCGGCGCAGTAGCGGCGATCTTAGACTGCAAAATGATCCCATCCCAGGGTGCCGTATCCGGCACCTTTGAAGTTCTGTCCGTCAATGGTGACGGCCTCACCGGCCACGTCCATTGACACTATCGAGCCTATCCCAACGAAGCATTCAGGGAGGTCCGACCCCGCCGGAAATGTGGATAACAGTCCGTGGTCCTCGCCTCCCGTGAGCACCCAGGTAAGCGGGTCAACGCCGAGGGCGTCGGCGCATTCGGTGAGCCTGCCCGCGAATTGCTTCAGGACCGCCCCATCCAGGTCGCAGCCGACGCCGCTGGCCTGCGCCAGGCGGGTGGCGTCGCGCAGCAGTCCATCGGAAATGTCCATCATGGCGGTGGCGCCGGCGCGTGCTGCCAGGGGTCCGGCAGCCAGTGGCGGCTCGGGCCGGGAGAACAGGGCTGCGGCGTGTGCTTGTGCCGGTGTGTAGCCCTGCGGCGGCAGTGCGCTTTCATGCAGCGCCCAGCCTGCCGCCGAGAATCCCATGGTGCCGCACACGGCAACCACGTCCCCCACCTTCGCGCCGCTGCGCAGGACGGGTTCGACGCCGTCCAGGGAGCCCGTGACGGCAACAGTCACCACGAGTTCGCTGCCCCCCGACAGGTCCCCGCCTGCCACGGAGCAGGCTGAAGCGCCGAGCGCAACCATGGCGGCGCTCAGGCCATCGGCAAGGTCCTCAACCCAGCTGACAGGCGTGGTGCCCGGGAGGGTGAGACTGACAACGAGGGCGGTGGCGGTGGCGCCCATGGCGTTGATATCGCTAAGGTTCTGTGCGGCGGCCTTCCAGCCGACGTCAAATCCCGAGGAGGTGCTGCCGTTGGGCCACAGCAGGCGGAAGTCCTTGTCCTGGACCTGCGTGTCGATGGAGATGACCGTGCGCCCGTCCGGGGCGGCAATGATGGCGCAGTCGTCCCCGGGGCCAAGCAACATGGACGTGCCGGCGTGCAGGCGCGGGAAAATCCGGGCCAGGAGCTCGGACTCGGACAGGTCGGCGACGGTGGAAATCATGCTTCAACCGTAGCCGCTGCGTGGGACATTGCCCGATTCGGCGATTCTGAAAACACTCTGTGGAACCTCCGCAAAAAGCCTTGACGTGCCCTGTGACATGGAGGAACGTCATTCATAACCACGCGGTTTCAGGCCTGCCCAGACCACGGCGTGGCGAAGGAGGCAATACTTTCATGGCCAGAACCAACTCCAGATACGGCTGGGTCCCGGACCTCCCGGACCAGCGCGACTTCCACTTCGCGGCACCGACGGCTGTCCACGTGGCCCTGCCGCCCGCCGTCGACCTCCGTCCCGGCTGCCCTCCCGTCTACGATCAGGGACAGCTGGGTTCGTGCACAGGAAACGGCGTGGCCGGGGTCGTGCAGTTTGACGCCCTCAAGGAGCAGCTCCCCGACACCTCAACCCCCTCCCGGCTGTTCATCTACTACAACGAGAGGGTCATCGAAGGCACCGTGGCTTCCGACGCCGGCGCACAGATCCGAGACGGCATCAAGACGGTCGCCACCACGGGCGCGTGCGACGAAACCCTGTGGCCCTACGACATCACCCAGTTCGCCGTCAAGCCGTCGGCCGCCTGCTACACCGCGGCCAAGGGCCAGCGCGCCATCGCCTACGCGCGCGTCAGCCAGTCGTTGGATCAGATGAAGGGATGCCTGGCCTCCGGATACCCAATCGTCTTTGGCTTCACCGTTTATGACAGCTTCGAAAGCGCAACTGTCGCCAGCTCCGGCGTCGTGCCCATGCCGGCGTCGGGCGAGAGCGTGCTTGGCGGACACTGCGTGATGGCAGTGGGCTACGACGACGCCAGCCAGCGCTTCACCATCCGCAACTCCTGGGGTGAGGGCTGGGGCATGGCCGGATACGCCACCATGCCGTACGCCTACCTGCTGAGCAAGTCCCTGGCAAGCGACTTCTGGTGCGTGAAGTCAACATCGTAGAAGCGGTGTGAACGCCCGCAACGGCTGCGGGATCGGGGCCTTGAAGGCCCTCATCCCGCAGCCGTCGCGGTTCAGGTAGCCAGGGGTTTAGGTAGCAAGCCTGGCGAAGAACTTCCGCAGTTCCGTGTGCACCGGATTCGGCCCGCCTGCGGGATCGGGCCCGACGGCGGACAGGCCGGCATAGGCGTGCCGCTCACCCCGGGGCGGCAGCGGCTGCGGGTTCAAGGCCGCGGCGGATCCGTCGTTTGGCCACTGCACGTCCCCCGTTGCCGTCCGTGCAGGGACCAGCCAGTAATCGCCAGTGCTGTAATCGGACGGGACACCTTGATCATTGGCCAAGAACGTGGCCTGGACACCGTCCTCAAGGTCGATCCACACAGGCTGCCCGGGGATGGATTCCGCCAGGGCCACGGCGCCCCCGGCGACCGGGTCACCGTCGTGGTCCCACCGCCGCAGGTAGGGGTGCAGCGCGGGATCGGTTCCGACCCTCGGATCGGCGACTCCCTCCAGGGCCACGGTGAACGTGTCGCGCTCGATCGAGTGCACGCGCAGCAGCGGCGAGGCCGAGTGCCGCAGCGTTGAGGCGTCGTCGACAAGTTCAACCCAGCCGCCCACCACCAGGCCAAGATCGGTGTCCCTGCCAAGCGTGGCGAGCTGGACCGTGGTTGTTTGGGCCGTGGCGTCGACGGCGGGAACACCTGACAGTGCCATCACCACCGAGCCGTTTTCCCTCGACCACTTGAACGTGGCCCCCTGCCCCTGAACGGCTGCCACGCCCGGAGCATGAACCTCAATGCGGTACAGCTGGTTTTCAAGGCCCCGGTAGCGGGCACCGGGCTCGATGGTGCAGGGGTCGTTGTTCGTGGCGGGCGGCTCCGCCCTGGCGGCCATGAGCGGGACAGTCCGGGCAAGGCTGTCGGCCCAAAACGCCTGGTTGTTCACGGGATCCTCCCCCGTGGCTGGCAGCACCCGCACCTGCCAGGTCAGCTGCGCCCGGCCCGCGGTGTCGGGTCCGCCAAGCGCCACCTCGGCAATGAACGGCTCCTCAACTGCCGCTACGTACCGTTCCCACACGTCGAGGTAGACCACGTAGCTCCCAAGTGCTGCCAGGGCGTCCACGGTGGTGTTCCCGTCAAAGGGGTATCCGGTTTGTTCGCTGTAGAGCAGCACCTGCGGATTTTCACACATGGCCCCGTTGACGTAGTAACGCCCGGGCATGATCATGAAGTCGCCAGGGTCAAGCCGCTTGCCCAGGTTCTTGCCCACTGCGGCATCCGTTGAGATGCCAAACCCGGCAGTGCCCGCCGGTCCCCCGGCCGGGCCGATGAGGTCGGCCGCCAGCGCCTGCAGGTAATGCTGGGAAATGGCCGACTGTTCGTTCAGGTCGGCGTCGAGGTGGACCCTGCCCTGCTGCATGAGGACGCGGGTGTAGTGGTGGCGCGGGTCAAAGGTGTCCCTGCTGAAGTCGCCCTTCATGGCGTTCCCCTCTCTGGTGGAAAGATGCCGGTGGAAAACCCTGCAACGGTGAATTCATCCAGCCGTGCGCGCAGGTTCGCCTCACGCTGGGGTTCGAAGAGGTCATGGAAGGCCCCCATCCACGACTCGTCGGAGGCGCCGCGCAGGATCTCCGCTGCGCAGTCGGAGGCCAAGCTGCCGTAGAGGGGTGTGCCGTAACGCTGGCTGGCGAGGGCCGGTCGCACCCGCAGGTCCTGACTGTCCGCCGTCGCACCGTCGACGGCGGCCGCCCGGACAAGGTCGGGCTGGCAGTTGAAGCGTTGCGGTGTCTTCGAGGCCGGCGCCACGTAGGAAAACCGCAGGCAGCCGATCTGGCGGCGGGTCGGGACAAGTGCGCCAAGGAACAAGCTGTCCTCCCCCAGCAGCACCTCGTGGACAAGCAACTGGCCAATCACGGTGCACCGACGCACGCACAACGAGCTGAAGGCCGGCCCTCCCGTCTCGTCGCACAGGGCGGGGCTGCAGGGATCCGTAGCGTCCCAGATGCTGTCGGCGAGCGCCAGTGGTGGCGCCTGCCCGTTGTCTGGGTCGCGGCGGACGGTGATGGTGCCAAGGATGCTGTGGGAGATCTCGACGGCGGCGCGGGTTCCGTCGAGCAGGATACTTGACTCCTCGGGGCGTAGGGGTTCGCAGTCGCAATCCAGGTTCCAGCCGGGCACGAGCGTGCAGTGGCGGATGGTGACGGCGCACAGGTCCCCGCCTGCCGTTATGTCCGTGTCCCCTGCGGCGGCGCCGTCGGGGCCCGCGCCGTCGGGGTCGTCAGACCCTGTCGGGCGGCGGGCGGCGGGGCCGTTGATAACGAGCCCGCGCCCCACAACGAGCAGCCCGTCAAGGACGAAGCGGCTGGCGTTTCCGCCCGTCACGCTCAGGGGATCGGCCTGGTCCACCCGGTAGTCGAGCAGGCGCAGCACGGGTCGGGCGCCGTCGGCCGCACGCAGCTGAAGGTATTCGGCCGGGGCGAGCGCGAACTCAAAGCGCTCCTCGTAGGCGCGGCTGTCCATGATCTCAATGACTGCGGCATTGCGCGGTTCCCCCGTGGCGGGGTCGGGGGAGCCCCTGTCCGCGGCCCATTGGGCGTGGGCACCCATGACGTCGGCGAACTCCCCCGCGAGCCTCCCTGCCTTGCGCACCCTGTACACGGCGGCACCTGCGGGCTGTGCCGGCAGCCGGGGATACTCGCCGCCGCCCATCGCCATGCTGAAGCCGTAGTGGTAGGAGACGGTGACGCCGCGGGGAAGCTGCCCGGCAGGGAAGATGAGCCTGCCCCTCTCCGGGTCCGCGAGCACCTTGTTGCGGGGTGCCTTGTACGCGTGCCAGTCGGCGAGGTTGGCTGGGACCACGTCCCCTGGCCCCAGCACCAGCTGCGCCTTGTTCCGCCACCCCCATGCTGTGACGGATATGCTGCGCCCGGGCCCAAAGTACGACGGCGATGCGCTCGCCGCAGGTGGGCGCAGGCTCACCACATCGGTGAACTCGCGTGTGTCGATGGGCAGGGGCAGGCGCAGTTCGGGGCGGGCCGCATCCGGGGAGCCGGTTGCCACCTCCTGGGTGAAAAGGGGCGTGTCGTGTCCGAGCACGCTGAACGTGAAGCACTGGTTCCCCTCCTTTTCCACACAGCAGGCGGGGGCGTCGGTGATCGGGTAGGAGGACAGCCTGGCCGGGAAGACCCCTATCGACGGGATGTTGAACCGTCCCTTGGACCTGTGCGAGTCGGGGCGCCTGACGTCCACCGAATGCGCGGCACCGTCGAGGAATCCGCCGAGCCGGTCGAGGGCGCCGCCGTCACGCAGTGACAGCGTTCCGCCACGGCCAGGGTGTTGGTGGTTAAGGTGCTGGTTCCAGCCAAGCAGGGGAAAGAACTCCGCCGCATGCCCCTCCCATCCCGCCGAATCAAGCGAGAGCTGCTCCAACACGGCAAGGGTTCCCTTGCGTCGCCTGAAGTTGATGGTGTGGGCAACCTCCCGGCGCCGGGCGAGGATCCTGTTGCGGGCGGCGCTGCTGGCACCAGTGCCCGGCAGTCCGGCGTCGTGCACGGGTTCGTACCCCACAAGGGCTCCGATGTAGGGCACGGCCCAGGCTTGTGCGGTTTCCACGAACCAGTCCGCATACAGGGTTGCGATGTCCGCTTCCACAACGAGTCCCTGCTCGTCCATGACGGCCAGGAGCTCACGCAGCGGGTAGCCCTGCTCGGCGTCACGGCTGCGGTAGATGCCCGGCAGGAGGTTGTACAGGTAGTCGGGCGGGCGGGTCATGGCTGCACCTCGTTCAGGATCAGGCTGTCGGGGACGCCCGCCTGCAGGCAGGCCAGCTGGGCCGGGAGCGGGACACCGGCAACAACGCGGTCACCTGCCACCGGGATGCGCCGCGGCACGGCCCCCGGATCGGGCGGCGGCCCGCCGGCCAGGTCCGCGATCGCCGAGGTGAGGGCCGTGTCCGCCAGGGTGGTGAGCAGGTCGAGGTCCACGTACTCGACGCCTTGGACGGCTGCCATGGCGGATATGACAGCACTGCTGGGCAGGTCCTGGCCAAGCGCCATGGCGTCGAAGCCGAAGGCGGCAAGCAGTGCAGCCCGCACGGCGGGTTCGACCAGCGTCCAGTCGTAGTCGGCGGCGACCTTGATGGTGGCCCCGAGCACCAGGGCAAGCTCCTCGCGCACCACGAGTTTCACCCGCAGTTGCGGGTCGCCGTAAAGGGTCAGGGCGCTGCGGAGGTTGCGGAAGAGGTCGGAGGTGGCGTCGATGGGGGCATCCTCCACCCCGGCGATCGTGACCTGGATCAGGGCCGAGCCGCCCGCGTGCAGCAGCGCCGAGCTGGACTTGCCGACGCCGGCAAACGTGGCCGCAAAGGCGGCGTAGTCGCTGACTGACACCAGCCGGTCAAGGGCCGTCACGGCCAGGGGCGCGTTGGCCCGTGTCGCATCACGTGTTTCAGGGTCGGCACCGCCGGATGTTGCCAGCGGGTTTGTCACGGCAGTGACGCCGAGGGGACGTGTGGCGAGCTGGCTGATCTGGCCGGGCGCGACGTTGCCCGGGGCACCGATGCCGCTGCGGTATGCGGCGTGGATGTTCTCGGCCCCCGTGGGCAGGCGCTGACCGTGCGGCGGGTTGCCGAAGGTGACTGTGGTGCCCCCTATCCCAGGAACTGCCGTTCCGGCCTCGTGCGTGCTCGTGAAGAAGCCGCGTTGGCCAGCTCCCAGGTAGGCCAGGCCGGGGACCTCCGGCCACTGCACGCCGTTGACGCGGACCACGAGGGTGCTGGCGGCGCCTGCCGGTGTGGGGGCGGCAATGTAGGTCAGCGGCGGGGCCTTGAGCGTGAACTGTTGCAGGGCGGCGGCCGCATTTCCGGCGCCGAGCACCTCTGCGGTGGATTGCCCGTGCGTCGCGTGCGCCACGTTTCCGCAAACGGTGACGGTGTCCCGCTTATACGTGTAGGCCAGGGGCTGGGCGAAGGTCAGGAACGTGTGGCGGGACTCCCCCGCCAGGACCTGGCCGTCGTTGCTTGCACCGGACTGGACGACGGCGGCCAGCATGAGCAGTTCGGCGGCGTGGATGGCGCCCATCCCACCGCCCAGGTCAACGTCGCTGCGGTCCCCCGAGACGATGACCCACCGGCCGGCCTTGAGCCCGTCGTACAGGCCGTCGAGTTCAAGGGTGTTACCGAGGACATCGTCGGTGACTGGTTGCTGGGCCAGGGCCAGCCCCTCCTGCCGGACGTAGGCGGTGGATGCCCGCAGGACGCCCATGCCGTCGGTTCCTTCGATGTTCATTTCCGCGATCAACGGATTCCACCAATCCTCGGCCAGCACCAGCGAGGTGGACCTCCCTGCCAGTCCGTAGGCGAAGCGGGATGCTGTGCGGACAGACTTGATGGTGGTCAACACGACCGTGAAGGCGTCGGCCCCGTCGGTGGAGCCGCGCTCCATGACCATCAGGTCCCCGGCCTGCAGCGTCGGGTGGGCAGTGTCCAGGAACGCCGTCGAGGGCCTTTCGTCGCCGGCCAGGGCCCAGTCCGACGTCGCCGGGTAGAAAATGCCGCCGTCGAAACTTCCGGGGACGGGGGCGTTGTTTCCGTACAGGGGCGCAGCCTGGCGCAACGCCCACACGGTGATGTCTGTGGGGGCGCTGATGGCAGCGCCGGACAGGGCCTGGTAGATGGTCGGGGCCAGCTGGGCATGCAGCCCTGTCAGCAGTTGCGGGAAGACCTCCCCGCTTCCGGCAAAGGTGGAGGCGTAGGAGCGTTCAAGGTTTTGCGCGGTGGCCGGCGGGATCGATCCCGGCAGCAGAAGCTGGCCCACGAGCCGATCGAGCGGGTTCCTGCCCTTGTCGCGGGCACTGAAGGACTCCCCCGCATTGGCGGCCGTCTGGAGTTCGGCGACGGAATTTCCGGCGCCAACGGGGTGTCCGGCAAGTAGTTCAATGGCGGCAAGGGCCTGTTCAAGGGCCGGCACGAGCCGGGCGTACCCCTTCCCGCGGGCAGCTTCGAGCTCATTGCGGATGGCGGGGAGGGTGTTCACGGCGACCCAGTCGGCTAGGTCCTGGGCCGTGACCGTGCCCAGCTTTGCCAGCACGTCGGTCAGCGCGGCGGTGACCCGCTCGGCTGTGGCGGTGCCTGCCGCCCCGCGCAGCGCCTGCAAGGCCGCGGTGACCGCGGCCGATTGGAACTCCAGGCCAAAGTCGCCGCCAAACCATCCCTGCAGGTCAACGTGGGTCCACTGGGCGGCGTCATCGACCGTGACAGCCTTGACCCGCACGGCCTTCAGGTTCCCGCTGCCCAGGCCCAGCACGAGTGCATCGTTTACGGCCAGACCCGTGGCTGTGCCTGCGAGGTAGAGGCCGTTAGCGGCAATGGAGGCCGCGCTCTGGTCCCGGGCCATGCGGGGGCGCAGCGCATTCCACTCGGAGCGTGCCGTGAGGTCATCGCTTGTTTCAAAGGCCTGCATGGTCTGCCCCGGGGCGGGGATGCTGTTGGCCCTGGCCCCGGCGGGAATGAGAACCTCAGTGGAGTTCGGGTCCACGGTGTAGGCCAGGTACGCCGTCGCGGCCACGCCCGGGCGGGGCCGCCAGCCGACCAGGGCGGCCAGCTCACACACGGACCGTTGCTCCACCGCGCTGCCAAGATAGCCTTCGTTGCAGATCCGTTCCTGGTAGAAAGTGAGGACGTCCGCGGCCGTTGCCCAGGCGTCGAGCATGGCCATTGAGGCATCGGAGAGCTCCCTGGTGCGCAGCGCGGCCAGCTGCGGGTGGGCTGCGCTTGAGAGGCGCTCCGACATCGCGGCCATGAAACTTGGCCGGGTGCCCACCCTGTGTGAGAGTGCCGGGAGCCCCGGGAGGTTGCTGGTGGGAAGAGGGGTCGCGGCCGCCGATCCGCCGCAGCCACAGCCCCCTCCGCAGCCGCCGCAGCCTGTGCCTGTGCATGTGCCGTTTCCGGCTGCCTGGGCGTTCATAGCCCGCCTCCGATGGTCAGTGTGAGCGTCCCGTGGTCAGGGAAGTCGGGTGAGTTGTCAAGGCGCACGATTTCCATCGGTCCCACGCCAAGGACCCCGTTCTCGAGCTCATGGTTGGGCGCCTTGCCTTGGCGTTGAAGCTTGGTGACGACGACGCTTTCGACGCCGGCCACGGACTGGGCTGCCGCCACGAGGGAGGAAACGTACACCCCGGCGCCAAACGTCAACCTGTCCGGGTTGAAGAACGCCGGCTGCCCGTCGGGCCCGGTTCCGCTGCCGAGCAGTTGCAGCAGGGTGCCGCGGATGTCGCCGCGGATGTAGTGCGGCAGCACGCACACCCCAAGCTCCACCTCGACGGGCACGTAGGCCGCGGCCGTGACGGCCAGATCGTGGCCCATGCGCCGATAGGGCCGCAGCCCGTCCTGGGTGTTGGACAGCAGCTGCGCTGGCGGGTCCTCCGTGCCCCACGGGTCGATCCCGACCCGTGCTTCAAACCAGCTGCCGGTCCAGGCCAGTTGGGCGGCCGCCCGTTGCAGGCCCGGCTGCGCCCCGGCGAGGGCTGCGTAGTCATCGGCCGTGATGGCGCGCAGCAGCTGCATGCGGAAGGCGTCGGGGGCCAGCAGCCGTGCCTGCGCCACGGACTCCCCGTCCATGCCGCCGAAGGCAGCGAGCGGGTTGCGCGGGCTGACCTGCACGCCGCTCCAGGACGCGTTGCGCAGCACGAGGAAGGTGATGCTGTCCCGGCCCACGTTCCCTGCAGTGCCGTTGCCAACCCTGTAGCTCGCCGTCCCGAGGAGCCCGGCCGCGGGCTGCGCCCCCAGGTCCCCGTCGCCAAAGCGCAGGGTGGCCAGTCCGGCGTCGTCAATTTCCGCCACGAACTCTCTGTCAAGGGGACCGCTCTCCAGCAGGCTTTGCTGCGGGCGCCAGAGAGTTGCCGACCCTGTGTCCGGGTCCGTGAACGCAAGTTCGACGGCGGGCAGCGCAGCCCGCGGGTCCCGCACCGACGCGGCGCTTGCGGCGCCGCGGACCCACGCATCCGTATGGGTGATAGGCGACTGGGCCAAGGCGGGCGTGATGGGGCCGGGGATGGCCGTTTCCTCCACGGCAGAACCCTCACAGCAGCACTCGCCCGTGATTTCCAGGGTCGGCACGGGATCCCAGGGCGGGTCTGTGACTGTGCGCCCGTGGTCCACGAGGATCGTGTTGCCGCGGGCGACGCCGATCCGTTCGACCGGGGCGCAGCCTGGGGCCGCGGTGCGTGTGGCCAGGCACAGGTTGAAGGTGAGCGCGTCGGCCCGGTCCCAGGCGACGGCAACCAACCAGCCGCCGTCGGTCACGGGATTTACTGAGGTGAGCGTGACGGCCTGCCGGTGGGCGGGGTCGGCGTCGGCCGGGTCACCCGTGGCGGGCCCGCGGACCTCCTCGAGGATCAGCACGTCCCCGGCGGCAAGGTTCATTGCCTTGGTGGGCATGGTGGCGGACCAGGCGGCGGGCAGCGGGGCGTCGGGGTTGGCTGCACGCCACAGGGCCTTGTCCACGAGCACGGCGCCGGTGGTGCCGGCCGGCAGCACGCAGGTGTCACCGCCCGCCGTGTCGATCTCAATCTCGCTGCAGGCGGCCTGGAACACGATGCCCGTGGCCGTGGTGTCGACGGGTTCAAATACCGTGTAGTTCCCATCGGGCAGGTTCTCGAGCATGTCCTGCGTCAGCACGCTCCCGAAGGGCACGGTGAGGGCGGGGAAACCCGTGATGAAGAACAGCCCGGAGGCGTCAACGGCGGGCGTGTCGGCATTCGTCCACACCGTCAGCCAGGCCCGCGCGTTGAGCCCTTCGTGGAGGTAATAGTCCACGAGCCGAACGTGGCGGCGCACCGACACCCTGCGCCTGGCCGTGCGCAGGTAAGCCTCGGTGGCGACGGCGTCCTGGTAGTAGCTGAGTTCGTCGGCCGCGTAGGCCAGCACCTCGACGATGGCAATCCCGACGTCGGCCGCGTGCCGCTCCTGCCAGTGCGGCATCGTGGCGGCCAGCCGGTCCAGCATGAGGCGCCGGAAGCTCTCATAGTCCTTGGCGAGATAGTCGATGTCCGGTTCAGGCGCGGGGGCGCCCTGACCTGGGCAGCCCCTGACACAGTCGACCCCTGTGGGGCAGCCCGCCTTGAAGCCGAAGCAGGCCTGGGCAAAGCGGGGGTCAAAGCCCGGCAGGGGGCCCCACGCGGAGTCGGTGCCGGTGCCGGGCGCGCCAAGGATCAGTGTGTAGCGGGAGAAGTCCCCGCGCCGGTCAACCGAAACGGCGAGGCAGGCGTCGGTGGATTCCCCGGCGGCGTCCGAAGAATCAACGGTCTGGGTGTCCCCGGTACCGTTGCTGGAGGGGCCTGCGGAGGCGGCGCCGGGGGTGCTGCCCGCCGCCCCGCCGTCGTCAAGCATGCCAAGGACGGCCAGTCCGCTCACCACAATGCCCGTCACGGCCTCACCGCCCTGGACACGCACATTGGCGGCCGTGAGCCCTGCGGGGTTGGCGCCTGAGGCGACGGCGGGAACGGCACCCATGAAGTGCACAAAGACCGTGAGCTGGTCCTCCGAGACCTCGATCCAGTCGATCGCGTTGAGTTGGGCGCGGTTGGCAAAGGCCTCCGCCCGGGCGGCCGGGCCCGGACAGGAGCAGACGGAACTTGTCAGGTTCATGGCTCACCCATTCCTGTAAATGTTTCGGAAAGCACATCGGGGCTGCCTGCCAGCCTGTAGCTGATGTCAACGCTGATGGTCGAGTCATCGGCTGTGACGGCAAGTGCCGTCACAGCCATGACGTCCCCGAGCCAGCGCTGCAACCCCGCCCGGACAGTAAATTGGAGAGCCGCGGCCAGTTCCGGGCTGTTGGGGCCGAACACGAGCTGCGCCAGGCCAGAGCCGAAGTCCGGCCGGTTGACGCGCTCGCCGGGGTTCGTGAACAGGAACTCCTCGATCATGTCCCGTACATGGCCGGCGTCGTCAATGGTGGCGGTGAGTCCGTGGTCATCAAAGCGCCAGGGGTACTCGATGTTCATGGCGCTCACACCCCCGTGACCCGAAGCTGGAAGACCAGCGGCGTCAGGGGCGTTCCGGTGGGCGCGCAGAGGGCCTGGCTGTCGGCGAGCAGCAGCGGCTGGCCGTCGGAGGTCACCCGGGTTGCCGCCGTCGTCCAGGTGGCAGTGACGCAGGGGCCGTTTCCGGCCGACGGCGGGGGCATGGCGCACCCAGCCACGGTCCATGGCGCGACCATGGTGACGGCGGGCTGCCCGCTAAGCGTGACGCGCGGGCTCGGTGCGGTTGGCTGCGCCTGGCCGCCGTGGGCGCACAGCACTGTCGCGCCGACGTGAAGCAAAGGTCCCGGCATGGTGTGCCCCTATCCCCGGCCGTCAGGTGACGGCCAGTGCCCCGTTGTTGATGGTGACGCTCGGCCCGGCCAACACGATCGTTGCCGCGCCGTTGGTGATGGTGATCCCCACTTCGTTGACGAGGATGCTGGCCCCTCCGGCGCTGCGGATCTGAATCCCACCGGCGGGCCCCGGAAGGTCGCTGATGGTGATGGAATTTTGCAGTGCGCTCGCCAGCACGATGCTGGGGCTCAGCGGGTTGCCTGCGAGCGCCATGGCAGGCATTTCCGCCGCGCTGCCCCAGAACCCGCCGGTCCAGATGGGGTAGTCAAGCTCGCCTTGTTCGTACTCGATCCAGACGGCAGAGCCGATGGCGGGGAGCACGAAAATGCCCGATTGTTTGCCCGCAAATGGCACGCACGGCAAGGCCCAGGAGGAGGGGGTGAGGGCGCTGATGCTGGGCACTAGGGCCTGGATGCGTCCCATTTGTTGTGGGTCGAGGTTTTGGACCACCGTGCCCCGGAACTTGCCGAGGTATTCCCCGCTCATGCCGCCACCGTCGGAACCGTGGAGATGAGCCCGTTGCGGGAGAGCGTGAAGTTTTGCATGAACTCCCCGGCCTTGATGGAGTGCTTGACCTCGGAGACGTAATAGAGGCCGTCGAAGGCGAGCCCGGCCCCGCGCACACCCACGAGCGAGCGCGGGGTGAGGATCCGCCCGTACCGCAGCACGTCCAGGCTGCCCTTGCCCTCGACGGTGTCTGCCGTGTTGGCGGCGGCCGCGATGCCCGTCAGGATGGCCTGGACAGGGGTGTACTTGGCTGTTTCCTTCAGTGGCTTCGTGTTCGACGGCGGCAGGTTCACCAGTCCCAGCGGGGGGTTGAGCGGGGTGATGGGCGGGATGGGGATGGGCAGCGGGATGTGCGTTTGTTGATTTTGGATGAACACGATGGGCATGACGGCCTTCTGCGGCTGGTAGGTGAAGGTGATCCTTGCTGTGTTGGTGAAGGCGTCCATGTCCATGTTGAGGGCAGTTTGCGGCGCCCCCACCTTGATGCGCGGACCCCAGTAGGCAGTGCTGGTGCCGGGGATGGGGCCCGGTGCCACGTAGAAGACGTAGCCGACCTTTGCGGCAAGTGCCGTGATGTACTTCAGGTCGGTGCCCTGCTGGGCGGGGATCCGATCGGTGGGGATGGGCACGTCAAGCATGATGCTGGGCACGATAACCGGCAGCACCCCGAGCGCCAGGTACTTCGCCAGGACAAGGGCGACGGCTGCCTCGGCCGGCATGGCGGGGAAGGGCAGGCCGGTCAAATCCAGCTTGTCCATCAGTTTGCTCAGGTCCTCCCCCGTGACCTGCAGGATGGAGTGCGCGGCGTCGCTGCCAGGCATCACCTGGACCTGGGTGACGACGCCGTCGGCCAGGACCGTGACGGAGCCGTTGAGGGTGGCGCTGAGCACCACCCTGATGATGGGGAACGGCGAGCCGCCGGAGAGTATGAAAAGGGTCGGCAGGATGGAGGAGTTGCTCATGGTGAACTGCAGTGTGAAGGCGCTGGGGCCGACGTCGCGCTCGGTGATCTCGACGCTGACCAGGGCCTCGACGATCTCGGGCGGCACAGGGATGGGGATGGCCGGGCCCACCATGAGGCCTAGTTGCAGGGAGCTAGACATGGGGCGCCCCCTGCATGCCCGCAGGCAGGGTGATGCGCAAAACGGTGCCGGGGGTCGCAACAAGGTCGCGCGGGAGCATGGCCCTGTTGGCGTCGGCAACCCGCCACGACAGCTCGGGGTCGTTGAGCGCGGCGGCCGCGACGGTGTCGATCCTGTCCCTGGCAGCCACTTGGTACGTGGCGATTTGGGCCAAGGTTTCCGGGTGCGGGAGGAAGCGGCGGGCCAGGTAGGCAATGACCGTACCCGAAGGCGTCGTGAGTGTCCTGGTGCCGGTGCCGAGATAGCGGCTGTTGGCGGCGAAGGTGGCGGCCATGGCTAGATCCCCCTGATTCCAAGCGTGTCAAGGGCCGCCTGCGGGCTGCCGGCGGCGAACTGTTCCTTTTGTTGCAGGTAGCTCATGAAGAGGCTGCCGGCGCGGTGGGTGAAGCCGACGTCGTCCACGGTGAGCACGCGCAGGCCGAGGCTGACCTTGGCCTGGATCGGGTTGAGGTTGACGTCGAACGCCTCTTCCGTGATGGAGAAGTCGGTGATGCGCACGGGGATGACCCGGTTCTTGCTCCACACGAACAGCGGCAGCGGCGCCTCCATGGGCAGGATTTCAAGCCGGCCTGCCGACTGCAGCGCGTTGTTGGCCAAAAGCTGGGCACTGGCGGGGTAGACCATGGTTTCAAGGGCGGCCAGCTGCCCGAAGATGCCGACCGTGGTGGCCGGGCCGGTGCCAAGTTCCAGCTGGTCCACGGCGTCAATCTCGGCCTCGAGCTTAATGGTCTCGGTGGGCGGGCCCTTCAGGCGCAGCACCTCCGAGCGGTCCTCCTTGCCGCTGCCGGCGCCGTGGATGGCGAGCGTGCGGGTGAGGGTTGAGGGGTTGTATTGCAGGGCAATGATGCGCACGACGGCGGACGTGTCGGGGTCGATCAGCACGATCCCGCCGCGCAGCAGCCGGGGGGCGTTGGGTGGGGCGCTCATGGCGTTCCCTCCTTCCGGGGCTGTGTTTCCTCGGTGACCCGCACGCCGTCGCCACCGTCGCGTACAAGCGTCAGATGCCGGGGAACGTCCTCATCTATCCACCAAAGGCTGACGCCAGCCAGTCGATCCGAGCCCAGCAATTCGGGGGCGGCTGTGCCCCCGGGGCCGTGCCCGTCAAGGACCGGCACGCGGCGCCGGTCGGGGTCAAACAGCCGGGCTGCCGCGGCCGCCACGGTTGCTGCGGCAGGCGGAGGGGATGATTCATTCCACCGATCCAGCAGCGTGGCCAGCGCCCTGCCGGGGTACGTGTCTGGATCCTTGTCCCCGCACAGCAGGCCTACCAAGGTTCCCGCGTGGCAACCCGTGCCCCAGCCCGCCGTGAAAAGTGTGCATCCCGGAGCTGTCGGTACCTGGTCCACGGTGATGCGAAGGTCTGCGGCGCCGATGTTCCGCCCCCCGAGTTCGCGGCTGCGCGGAGCCACGACGGCACGGATTCGATCGATGGCGCCTTGCTGGTCCCCTGTGGTTCGTTCCTTCTCTGTCATGGCAGCCTCACCGCCCCGGTGCCAACGAGGTGACGCTGGCCGCAAAGTAGGCGGCGGTGTCAGGGTCCTTGGCCGTCAGCTGGCGGCGTTTCTCCGCGCCCCCAAAGTAGAAGGCATAAATCTCAGCAAACCATTCGCCGGGGTCGCGGAATTGATAGTCGGTGAGCAAACGCGTGCGCGCCTGATACTGGTAGCTGTTCCATTTCGAGCCGTAGGACTCCTCATAGACGCGTGGCGTGGCGGTGCCCAGGTGGACGCCGCCGTCGTTGTTGAACCACGGGTGGTCCAGGCCTTCCCGCACGGCGCCCAGCGCAGGATCCGTCGTTACGCCGGTCCGGGCCGGGAGGGGCAGACCGGCAAACCACGGCAGTGCCCTGATCCGGGCCGTCATGCCTGCGGCTGACCTATTGGTCATGGACGTTTCCATTTCCGTCTGCACGTCGTCGCGCTGGGCCGATGGAAGGGCACCAATCCCGGCATTGGAATCGTTGATCATGTCCCTCGCGCAAATGCCGAACGACCCCCCGTACTGGGTCCAGCCGCCCCGCTTGGGGTCGGCCGGCAGCGTGATGCTGGCAGTCCACCCCAGTGCTTTGTCCACCGAATGTCCCGTTTCGTGCAACGCGGTCTCGGCGATCTTGTCGGTACGCAGCACATTCAGGTCCAGTTCTCGGCTCGACCCCGAGTAGATGCCCAGGGTGGTTTCGCCGCGGGCATCAGGGACCTCGGCAACCGCGCCGAGGGTCCGCAAGGTGGCATTGCGGGCAACGTGCGAGTCAGGCAGGGTGTCTAGGGCCAAGTAGGCGATGCTCAACGCCTCCGGCGTCCAGTTTGCGGGATTCATGCCGCCAATGGCTCCCCGGCCGACAGGCACATTGAAGCGCACGCTGGCAGCTGCCGCGAGTGTCGCCAAGGGTCCGCCGGCCGATTCGCGCACAATGTCGCGCAGGATGCCCTGCTGCGCAGCAGTCAACCGTCCAGGCACCAGCGTTTGAATCCAGGGTTGGATGAAGCGTGTGTGGTGCCCGGGTGTGGAGTTGGAGATGAGCCGGGTAAGTTTACCGTCGGCCTGCAGGCCGCTCAGGAACCGTTCCTGTTCGGGTGCTGGAAGGTTGATCATGGTGGTGAATACGCTCGTGACGTCGGCATCGGTGACTGCCCAGTCGAACAGGCCGTAGCTGAGCTTGTCCGTTGCCTCCGGCAACGCCCGTGCGGCACCAATGGCAGTGATGACCTTCTGGTAGCCGGGGCCGGATTTGGCCGCATCGGGCAGGTTGTCAATGAGCCTGTCAATATATTTTTGGTCAAGCCGCGACAGCCCGGCTGCCAGTGCCGGGGCCGGAAGTGCTTGAAGGATCGCCAGCGCCGACGTGGCATCGGCGTCGGTCACGGCCCAGTCCCGCAGCCCGTAGGAAAGCTTGTCCTGGACGTCGTCGATGGCGTCCAGCGAAATGGGGGCCGCGGATCCGGCACGCCCTTGCACGGTGTGGGCGCACTCGTGGGCCAGGACACGCAACCCCGCGGCGCTGGCCGGGTCCAGACTTGCAGCACTACCCAGAATGTCGTGGCCAACCGTGGCCGCATTGGCACCGAGTGATGCAACGAAGCCGCCGGCGGCATCACTGGCGTGGACCCTCACGGCTGACAGGTCCGTGCCCATGGTGTTCTCAAGGAGCATCCTGGTGGCTGCTGGCAGCGGCTGGCCCACAGAATCAACGCTCCGCCGTGCCCCGAGTGCCATGGCCGCGAGGGCGTTCCCTGCCAGCGGTTCCCGGCGGCTGTGGCGTTCGGGGCTTGCGGTGTTTCCCCCTTGGCCGGAACGCCCGGTCACGCGGGCGGCCACAGCGTCCGCAGCCAACTCCCGCGCCAGCGTCCCGCCGTGACTTATTGACGGCATGTGTGCGGGCACATAGCGGGGCGTCGGGTGTGCCTGCTTAACCAGCATTTCAGCCACGGTTCAGCCCTCCGGCCACTGATGCGCCGATCTGCCGGCCAAGCGTCCGCGGGTGCGATCCGGCGGGCACAACCACCGGGGGCAGGACCATCCGGACCGCGCTTTGGGGTGCAAAGCCTGCGGGCACGGAAGCCCCGGAAAAGCCCGTGACAATCCTGGCCAGCTCGCTTTCGAGCGCTTCGGCCAAGGCTTCGGCGCCGCCGAGCTCAAGGTCAAGTCCGTCCAGGACCAACCGCTCAATGGTGACTTCAATGTCCATGGCCGTCCGCCTCCGCTGACCAGGCAAAATCGGCTTCGTTGACGGGACGCTCCAGCTTGCGGAATTCGCTGCGGGCCGCCGCCAGCAGTTGGACCATGGTGACAAGTCCGCCGCTGTTTGCAGCCAGGAAGGCAGCATTCAGCGCCACATTGTGGATGCTGCCACCCGTCAGGTTCAGCCGGGCCAGCCTGTCCAGTTCTAGCACCCCCACAGGGGTCCGGGCCGGAAACGCTTCGGTCCACATGGCGAGCCGTTCGGCCTGGGCAGGGAAGGGGAAGTTCACCACGAAACGCAGGCGGCGCAGGAAGGCGGGGTCAACGCTGTCCTTGCGGTTGGAGGCCAGCACGGCGAGCCCGTTGAAGCTTTCCATGCGTTGGAGGAGGTAGCTCACCTCAATGTTCGCGTACCGGTCGTGGCTGTCCTTGACGTCGCTGCGCTTGCCGAACAACGCGTCCGCCTCGTCGAAGAACAGCACGGCGCCGCCTGTTTCTGCGGCGTCGAAGAGCTTGCGCAGGTTCTTTTCCGTCTCACCGATGTACTTGCTCACCACGGCGGACAGGTCGATCTTGTACAGCAGCAGGTTCAGCTCGTTGGCCAGCGCCTCGGCGGCCATGGTCTTGCCCGTGCCGCTCTCCCCCGAGAACAGGACACTGATGCCCGTGCCCCTGTTCAGCCGTTCAGCGAAGCCGTAGTCGTTGTAAACGGTTCCGCGCCGGGCCACCTGGCCGACGATCTCCTTGAGCTGGTTCAGCTCCGTGTCGGGGAGCTTCAGCTGCGCCAGCCGGGCCTTGGCGTCAACCTTCGTGGCGAGCTGGTCCAGGGCAGGCCGTGCCGCGTCAAGGGCGGCTGACCAGACGGCGGCAAAGTCAGGGGCCGCCGTCGTTGCGGCACTGCCGGAGGAGACATTCACCGGTGAGGCGGCGCGGGCAAGGGTGCCGGCGATGGCCGGCAGGTCAAGGTCGAAATGGCCCGCGAGCGTCTCGGCCCCCGCAGCGTCCAGGCCGGCCCGCCACGCATCCTCCTGTTCCGCCGCCGTCGGCCGCCCGACTTCCACGCCCGCGGCGTCGACCCTGGGCCACGGCTCGCGGACGGCAATGAACACCAGCCCGCCGGATTCGGCCAGCCATTTCCGCACCGACTGCCCCTCGGCCTGCTCGGTGTCGGTCGCGTCGAGGAAAAGTGCGACGGCGTTCAACAGCACCTCCCGATGCCACAGCCGGGCCAGCTGCATTGTCTGCGTGATCCCGCCAGGGAGGCTGCCGGCGTCGAGCGTGAACAGGTCAAGACCGAATGCCGAGGCGACGGTGGCGGCGACAAGTTCCTTGCTGGCGTGGTGGTTGCCGGGCAGCATAAACGCGTGCACGGGGCGCGCCGCCTGGACCATGCCGGCGATCCGCACCCCCGTTGCGGCCTGCGACGGCGGGAGCACTTCAGGTGTCGGCAGAGGCACTAGGAGCTGGCTGAGCCGCACGTCGAGGTGATTGAGCCCCTTGATGAAGTTCACGACCCGTTCATCGGCTGACAGCCGGGCAACGGTGAGCGGCCCGTTCACGTCGACGTCGACAAGCGGCCAGTGGCGCAACGGCCCGTCGGGGGACATGGCCTCCCACGAAGGATCCTCGAACAGCACCATGGCGAGGGCGAAGGTCGGGTGGTCGCGTCGTGCGTCGTGCTGGGCTGCGGCGCACATCGCCGCCAGGCCCGTGTCCAGTTCCACGGCCACGCACAGGAAAACAATGTCCGTTTCAAAACCGGAGAGGCCAAATGCGGCCGCCAGCCGGCACAGCGGCAGCTCGGGGTTCGTGCCGTCGGGTTTCGTCGAACCTCCGGCGCCGGCCCCTGCCCGGGGCCCCGGCCCGTCCGGCGCATCCGTCCCGTCCGCGAGCGCAGCCAGCTGCCCCTTGAGCCAGGCGAGCCGCGCTGCCAGGAAGTCATCGTTCGCGGCAAGCCATTGATCCCGCGTGCTCATGAGACCACCACCTGCTGTGCGGGGTCGAACGCAGGCACAGCCCCTGCGAACGTGACGGGCATGCTGTCCACGCCGTCAACACGCAGCCGCACCGGATACGTACCAGCGGCCATGGCCGGGACGGTGAACGTCAATGTGGTGGGCGTCGAATCATAGTTGGGGTCCGCGGGGGCGGGGTTTGTCAGCGTCGCGGGCCGCACCTGCTGGTTGCCGCAGAGGATGGATACGCGCTGGCCGTCGCCGATCCTCGGGGAGCACGTGAGCGTGAGCGTGCCGCCCGAGGACACAGTGGCCGGGGCGTGTGGGCTGAGCGTGATGGCCGGTGCCAGGGCAAGGGCGACGGCGTTGCTCACCATGGCGGGCAGCCCGGCCGTGCGGGTGACGGCCGCCGCCGTGTAGAAGCCCGGCACCCAAGTGCCCCACGCTTTCGGGTCGGCGGTGCGGTCAGGCGGCGTCACGAGAAGCTGCCCGGGGACGGGTCCGGCCAAGGGAACCAACTCGACGGGGGCAAGTTGCACGGCCGGCGGCACCGGCTGCCACAGGCTCGTGAAGCGCAGCACGGTGTCCACTGTTGTGAGGTTGCTACCTGTCACCGACACGACCTGCCCCTGCACTGCCGCAGGCTGCGGGACGGGCGGGAGCAGTGCTGTCAGTACGGCGGCGGCACCGAGGATTGTTTGGGCCCCCTGGTCCTGGGCGCCGCGGGCCAGCACCGGCAGGGCCGCGCTGCCGGGGACGGTGCTGTCGATGAGCACCACGGTGACCTCGTAGGCGGCCGACACCCGCAGGTTCGTCGCGAATCCCGTCCAGAGCTTCGACAGGTCATCCAGGCTCAGCGGCAGGGGCGATATCCGCAGGCGTTCCACCTGCCCAGCCAACCCGTTGTCGGCCAGGTCCCCACCCAGTATGAGTTCGTCGGGGCTCAGGACGGGATGGTCGTGCAGCACTGCCATGGCAGCTGCGTGCACCCGGTGGCTGACGGCGTCCTGGTCGGCGTCGTCGCGCCCGTAGGCTGTGACGAGGTAGTGCAGGTCAAGGGCCAGCGGCGGCGTGGCCTGCTCCCCCGGCCGTGCCGACGTCGGGTCCTGGTTGCGCCACGCGGCGCTGACGGCCGTGCCGTACAAGAACACGTTCAGGGACGATCCGCTGACGCTCTTGCGGGCAACATCTGGCGTACGGGTCGTGACAGTAAGGTCCGATAGCACAGGGTCCCGGGCAGGAACCTGCGCCTGCAGCAGGTTCCGCAGTGCCGCAGTCACGGCCGCGACGGCCCAGGTGCTGCTCATGGCCGGCCCCGCAGGTACTCGTCAAGGCCCATCAGGCCCGACGGTTCCGCCGGCGACGCCTGCCGGGCGGGCGGTGCTGCGACGGCCCGGATCTCGATCCGCCCGATGCTGACGTGGATGTGCGCGGGTTCCTCCCTGGCCGGTTCCGGGCGTTGCAGCGGATCGAGCCGGGGCCTCACCGCCACTCCTTCCGGGTCCGGCCCTGCCTGCCACGGACGTTTCCACACAGCCGCCTGAGTTGCCGAAGGAACGACGCCGGACCTCCCCGCCGGTTGTCCCTGTCCGGTTTCCTGGGGGCCAAATTGTGCGGCGTCCCGACCTTCCCGTGCGGCTCCCCTGCCGGTTGATGGTTCGGCTGCCAGATTTGGACTGTCATCGGATGTGAACGGCGCAGGCTTCACGAGTTCCTGCTCCTGGGCCCCCTGCCACCGGCGCCCCGGCACCGCTTGGCGCGTTGCCGGACTCGACGGCCGTTCCGTCTGGTCTGGAAGCAGTGGGCCCGGTCGCTGGACGTGGCTGACGTCCTGTCCGCTGTGCGGTGCGTTCCGGGGAGCGGGCACGACGGAGGCGTCAGGCGGCGCGGGGGTGTTCAAGGCGGCCTTGCCTGGTGCTTCCCTGTTGGTGCCGCGGGCAGGCGATTCGCGGGTCTCCCCCGGATCCGCCGCGGAGTCTCCCGCCATGCCGGGCCAGCGGGGCGCGCCCGGCTCCTCAAAGCGCGAGGCGAGGCGTGGCACCACGGCCCGCTCCGGCGTCGTTCCCGTCATGGCAGCGGCGGACCGCGGGGCGGCGGTGCCAAGTTCGCGCGCCAGCAGCACGGACACGAAACTCATGGCGCCACCAGCTCAAGGTAGGCCTGGCGTCGGCGGGGCGGGAGGGCGAGGATGTCGGCTTCCGACCAGCCGTAGGCGCCGGCAAGCGCGTGGATGTCAAGGAGCATGCGCCCGGCCCAGTGGTGCAGTTCGGCCCACAGGTAACCCGCAATGTGGAAGGGGGCCAGCCAGGCGTGCCCGCAGTCGGGGCATTCCACGGCAAGGTCGGTGGTGGCTGCCGGGTCTGCGGCGGCAAGTTCCGCGCCCAGGGTGTCAAGGACGTCGACGGGCAGGGCCGCCGGCTCCACGGAGGTGCCGCCTGCCGTTGCCGAGGTGACGCAGCGGCGCACCAGCTCGGCCTCGGGGTCGGGGGAAAGAAGTGCGAGCAGGTCTGCGCTCGTGACAGCCCGCAGCGTCAGCGAATACCCGCCGCGCAGGACAGCGAGCTGCCCGTCAGGCTGCCCGGCGTCGATGGGGGTTTCGCCCTCAAGCATGGCGGCTGGGAACGTCAGTTCTACGTCCCCGCCGCAGCCCGGGCACTGCAACAGTGCCTCCAAGTCTGGCCCGAACAGCTCGGTGCGCCACCGCAGCAGAGCCGCGTCCCGTCGCCCCAGCGGCCAAAAGGCCAACTCCGAAGGGTCGGTGCCGGGCACGGCCGCAGCCAGCATGACCAGTGCACGCGCGGCCGGCTCCCGGTCAAGACCCTGTTCCCACACCTGAAGCAGTTGGGCTGCCCCCAGCCTGGACACCGCCCGTCACCCGGTTGCCGTGCTCAGCGTGGGCTCCGTCGGCTCCGTCACGGAAACATCCCGCTCCCACCCCTCGTTTTCAAGCTTGATGTGGGAGATGGCCACGGCATTGGCGTTGGCATCCAAATCCGGCAGGGCCTGGTACTCGGAGACCCAGCAGCGGTGGATGTTGTAGGCGATCACCTTCTGGCCGGCCTCGTTGTACACCTCCAGGATGATGTCCTTGCGGAAGTCCTTCAGGGACACCTCGGCCCCCAGCCCCGACCCGAAGTCCCAGACCTTCGAAGCCCACGCCTCAAAGTCTGTGTCGTGGGTGACGCCGCGTTCTATCGTGACGGCGTCGTACTCGGTGCGCCCCGGTGATTTCCGGCTGGAGGAAGGATCCCCGCCGTCGCGGTGCTTGACCACTTCGGTGGTGCGCTTGAGGCCACCCACCTTGCTGACGCCCGCCACGTACCGGCCGTCCCACTTGACGCGGAACTTGAAGTTTTTGTACGGGTCGAAGCGCTGGGCATTGACACTGAACTGGGCCATGTCGTCCTCCTAGGCCTGTACCGCGCCGGCAATTTGCTGGAGCGAGATGATGACGAATTCGGCCGGCTTGAGCGGGGCAAAGCCGACAAGGATGTTCACGACGCCGGAGTTGATGTCGTTTTGCGTTGTGGTCTCCGAGTCGCACTTGACGAAGTATGCGTCGGTGGGGGTTGAGCCCTGGAACGCGCCCTGCCTGAAGAGGTCGTGCATGAACGCACCGACGTTGAGCCTGATCTGCGCCCACAACGGCTCGTCATTGGGTTCAAACACCACCCATTGGGTGCCGCGGTACAGGCTTTCCTCGATGAACAGTGCGGTCCGGCGCACCGGCAGGTACTTCCACTCCGAAGCCAGTTGGTCGTTGCCCTCAAGGGTCCGCGCGCCCCACACCACGGTTCCCGACGCCGGGAAGCTGCGCAGGCAGTTCACCCCGAGTGGGTTGAGTTGGCCGTTTTCGGCGTCGGTCAGCGGCACCGTCAGCGATGTCGCACCGTTGACTGTCGCCTCAAGCCCGGCGGGTGCCTTCCACACGCCCCGTGCACTGTCGGTCCGGGCCATGATCCCCGCCACCGCGCCGCAGGGAACCAGCTCCCCCATCCGGTTCCCGCGCAGCGGGTCAGGGGACAGCATGCGCGGGAAGTACAGTGCAGCGGAGTTGCTCGTCGTGGCGACCTGGGCGCCGGTGAATCCGGTGACGGCCGCGGCCGAGTCGCCCCAACCGTGCGGGGAATCGACCACCAGCACGGCACGGCGTTGCTGGCAGTAGGCCACGGCGTCCGGGACGAGCGCGGCGTACTCGATGTCGCCGTCGTTCGCTCCGGTGGCCCCGGCCAGGTAGGGCGGGATGCACAGCAGGTTGAACAGGTCCGCGTTCTCCAGCGAGTACAGGCCCGACTTCCCGGCGGCCAGCCCCGGGCCGTTGAAGTCGTTGGTGTCCAGCGCGCCGCCGTCGCTGGCCATGCCGGCCGGAAGCACGACGGCGTTGGTTGAGTCCTGCTGCGGGACCGCCGGGGTGGGTGGCGTGGTGGTGTTATCGGCCGGGACCTCAGCGATGAAGTTGTCGGCCCAGACGTCGAACTGATGCCGGGATGGGTCGGGATTGGCGCTCTGGGCCGGTCGTGCCGACGGGAGCCCGGCGGCGGTGACGAGCTGCGAGTCGCTGGCAAGGACCAGGTCGACCTGGCGCGCGCTGCCGGGGACCACCGTGAGGTTCAGGAAGGTTTCGACAGTGCCTGTGGTGCCATCCCTGACAAGCAGGTTGAACAAGTCCGGGGCGAACGTGCCGTCGCTGTTCTTGATGTACTCCACCCGGGCACGCAGGCTGTTGCCCCACGCTCCGGGGTACCTGGCGTTCAGTGTCAGGGTGTCGACCACCAGCTGGGCCGAGTCAAGCGGCGTTGCCGTTGCCGCCGCCGCGGTGGCCGCGGCTCCGACAGTGGCCGACGTCGCGCCGTCAGCCAGCGAGGCTGCCTGGGCGGCGTCGGACACGCGCATTGCCGCGGCGATGTCTGGGCCGCTCGTGTAGGTTCCCGCCGTTGTAGCGGCCGCGGCAGCTGCGGCCGCTGCACTGGCACCCTTGGCAGCCTTGGCGGTGGCGGTTGCGGCGGCTGCGGCGCTGGCGCGGGCCGTGGCGTCCGCGTAGTTGTCGTGGAAGAGGCGCACGATGATGCCCTTGCTTCCGCCGTTGCGGTAGAAGTCGCGGACGGCGTAACCCAGCGAGCTTTGCACCCATAGCCCGCCGAAGGTGCGTTCAAAGTCGGAGTAGCTGTTGATGGTGACGGGCTGGTCGGAGGGGCCGCGGGCCGCGCTTCCGATGAAGGCCGTGATGGAGGTTGCCACACCCGTGATCGTGTGGATTCCGCTGGGAACCTCTGTGACGTAGACGCCTGGATAACTTGTTGTGACTGGCATGAGAACCCCGACCAGGACTGTTGCAGTGTAATTGTGGTTGCTAAACGGCCCGCCCGTTTCAATGGCTGGCCGCAGCGGATTGTGAAACCTCGGGACGCATTGGTGATATGGGCAAGAATGCGCCCTTGAGAGGCAATGTGTCAATAAATATTTTTGTTCTCGAGGCGTCTTCGAAATATGCCATTTAATAGTTATTTATTGGATTTTCCTCTACCGACGGGTAACAACGCATTCGCCTGGAAAGGCCATTTTTCGCGTGGTTGTTAACAAGGTGTCAATAGCGGTTCCGGTCCCTTGCCCCGGGTACCGTTGCACCGCGGCCCCCAACTCTGGGAAGCTGATCCCAATGACTCATTCCCTGCAGTACCTCAAGGCCTACGACGAACAACTACGGACGCACGCGGAGACGCCAAGTGCCGTCCGCGTCAGGGTTGAAGGCCCCTTGCGGCTTGTCACCTTCGCCGGCGGCAGCGGCTTCATCACATACCAGGATCTCGACGGCGCCGACGCCGCCGGGATCGCTGCCCTGGTCGCCACGGCGCTGGATTATTTCCGTGCAGACCCTGAAATCTCGGAGGTGGAATGGAAATCCCGGGGCCATGACAAAGCGCCCGGCCTGCACGAGGCGCTGCTCGCCAACGGCTTCGTGGCAGGCGATGCGGAATCCATCATGATCGGCCCGCTGGAGGCACTGGCCGCGGACGTCCCGCTGGCTGCCGGCATCACGCTTCGGATTGTCACCACTGAGGCCGACGTCCGGGCCATGAGCGCCATGGCCGATGAAGCGTTCGGCGAGGCCGCCAACGCCCGGCGGGCCGATTCTCTCATTGCCCACCTGGCCCGCAACGACGGCATGGAACTTTGGGTTGCCGAAACGAACGGCCGCATGGTCAGCGCCGGCCGGCTGGAACCCGTTCCCGGCACAGATTTCGCCGGCATGTGGGGCGGCTCAACGCTGGAGGCGTACCGCGGCCGCGGCATTTACCGTGCACTGACGGCCGCCCGCGCCCGATCGGCCCTGGCCGCCGGCAAGACGCTGGTCCACAGTGATTCCACGGAGTTTTCCCGCCCCATCCTTGAGCGCTCAGGCTTGGTGCAGGTCTCCACCACCACGCCGTATGAATGGAAGCGCTGACGGGACGACGCCGGACACCTCCTTGCGGGGCCGGCCCACCTTCGCCGGGGCCATCGTGGGATAACAGAAAACCCCGCCGCGGACTCGAATCCGTAGCGGGGTTTTCTGTGTCAATCCGGGGCTACTGCTCCTGCATCGGGATGCGGACCCCGCGCTCGGCGGCAACATCAATTGCGCGCTCGTAGCCGGCGTCGGCGTGGCGAATGACGCCCATGCCGGGGTCGTTGGTGAGCAGGCGGGCAAGCTTCTCGGCTGCCAGCGGGCTGCCGTCGGCAACGGAGACCTGGCCGGCATGGATGGAGCGGCCGATGCCCACGCCGCCGCCGTGGTGGATGGACACCCAGGTGGCGCCGGATGCGGTGTTGAGCATGGCGTTCAGCAACGGCCAGTCAGCGATGGCGTCGGACCCGTCCTTCATGGACTCGGTTTCGCGGTACGGGGAAGCAACCGAGCCGGAGTCCAGGTGGTCGCGGCCAATGACGATCGGCGCCTTGACCTTGCCATCGGCAACGAGCTGGTTGAACAACACGCCGGCTTTGGCCCGCTCGCCGTAGCCGAGCCAGCAGATGCGTGCCGGCAGGCCCTCAAACTCAACGTGCTGCTGGGCGGCGTCGAGCCAGCGGTGGAGGTGGGCGTTCTCGGGGAACAGTTCCTTCAGTGCCTCGTCGGTGACGCGGATGTCTTCGGGATCCCCGGAGAGTGCTACCCAGCGGAACGGGCCAAGGCCCTCGCAGAACAGCGGGCGGATGTAGGCCGGGACGAAGCCGGGGAATTCGAAGGCCCGGTCGTAGCCGCCCTTGCGTGCCTCGTCGCGGATGGAGTTGCCGTAGTCAAAGACCTCGGCGCCGGCGTCCTGGAATTCAACCATGGCCTGGACGTGGCGGGCCATCGCGTTCTGTGACTTCTTGGTGAAGCCCTCGGGATCTGCTTCCGATTCGGCTGCCCATTCCTCCACTGAGAATTCGGTAGGCAGGTAGGACAGCGGGTCGTGGGCACTTGTCTGGTCGGTGACGATGTCGACGGTGAACTCGCCAGCCTTGTGGCGGCGCAGGATCTCGGGGAACACCTCCGCTGCGTTGCCAACAACACCAACGGAGAGCGGTGTCTTGGATGCCTTGGCCTCGAGGACGCGGGCAAGTGCGGTGTCGAGGTCCGGCGCCAGCTCGTCGAGGTAGCGCTTGCCGACGCGGCGCTGCAGGCGCTCTGCGGAAACGTCAACGATGAGGCAGGCGCCGCCGTTCAGGGTGACGGCCAGCGGCTGTGCGCCACCCATGCCGCCGCAGCCGCCGGTCAGGGTCAGCGTGCCGGCGAGCGTGCCGCCGAAGAGCTTCTCGCCAATGGCAGCAAAGGTTTCAAAGGTGCCCTGCAGGATGCCCTGGGTGCCGATGTAGATCCAGGAACCTGCCGTCATCTGGCCGTACATCATCAGCCCCTCGGCCTCGAGCTTGCGGAATTCGGGCCAGGTTGCCCAGTCGCCCACCAAGTTCGAGTTGGCCAGCAGGACGCGCGGGGCCCACTTGTTGGTGCGGAACACGCCCACCGGCTTGCCGGACTGGACGAGCAACGTCTCGTCGTCCTCGAGCGTCTTCAATGTGGCGACGATGGCGTCATAGGCCTCCCAGGAGCGGGCCGCACGGCCGGTTCCGCCGTAGACAACCAGGTCCTCGGGGCGCTCGGCAACCTCAGGGTCAAGGTTGTTCATGAGCATGCGCAAAGGCGCCTCGGTCTGCCAGGACTTGGCGGAAAGCTCGGTGCCGCGGGCTGCGCGGATGGTGCGGGAGGGGTCATGCATCGTTGCCATGATTCGTTCCTTAGCTGTTGGTCCATCGTTGGCCGGAAGTTTCCGGCGAAAGTTCCTATAGTTCTATCCAACCCCCGGTTGCCGCGCAATCCTAGGGGTCCACCACGCACCGTGTCTGTGATCCAAGACAATCAGGCCGGGAATGCCCGACGGCGGACCCCGCCATCGCGCCAATGGCGAGCTCTGCGGCAGGTTGACGGTTTCGGCATGGGCCAATCGTCCGCGACGTCGCCGAAGGAGCCGCTACACGAACGCGGCAATCCCCGTGATCGCGCGCCCCGCCACGAGCGTGTTGATTTCGTACGTGCCCTCATAGGTATAAATGGCCTCGGCGTCGCAGAAGATCTTCGCCATCTCGTAGTCCACGGACACGCCGTTGCCGCCGAGGATGCCCCGTCCCAGCGCCACTGTCTCACGCATGCACTTGGTCACGAACGCCTTGGCCATGGCCGAATGTTCGTTGCGCGTGGTCCCCTCGTCCTCCATCTGCGCCAGGCGCACCATCATGCCCATGGACGCCTGCGCGTTGGAGAGCATCGTGACCAGCTGCTCCTGGATGAGCTGGAAGCTGGCAATCGGCTTGCCGAACTGGTGCCGCTCCACGGCGTACTTGCGGGCGACGTCGAAAGCGGCCATCTGGATACCCACGGCCTGCCAGCCAACTGTTGCGCGCGTGGTCTTGAGCACCTTGTTCGTGTCGCGGAAGCTGTTGGCGCCGGCCAGCTTGTTGAAGTGGGGCACAACGACGTCCTTCAGGACAATGTCGGCGTTCTGGACCGCGCGCAGGGCAATGCGGTTTTCGATCAGGGTCGCCGTGAAACCGGGTGACGCAGTGTCCACGAGGAAGCCCTTGACCTGCTCGTCGGCCACGTCCTTGGCCCAGATAATGACGTAGTCGGAGAATGTGGAGTTCCCGATCCAGCGCTTCTCCCCGTTCAGGATCCAGGAATCCCCGTCGCGCACAGCTGTGGTCTGCGTCCCGCCGGCGACGTCGGAGCCCGCCAGCGGTTCGGTGATGGCAAAGACGCCCGTTTTCCGCAGCGAGTAAATGTCAGGCAGCCAGGCCGCCTTTTGCTCCTCGGAGGCCAGCAGTTCGATTGAACCGGTGAACAGCCCGTCGTGACCGCTGAAGAACGTGCCAAAGGAGGCGTCGACGCGGTGGATGGCCGCTGTGATCATGCCCGCCAAAAGATGTGAGTGGCCCTGGCGGCGCACGGGGCTGATCATGTCCAGCTTGGCGACCTCGGGGATCAGGTGGCGCGGAAACTCGCTGCGGTTCCAGAAGTCGCGGGAAATGGGCCTGACGTTGGCCTCCATCCAGTCGCGGATCTCGTTCAGCCGGGCCAACTCGTTGGCCGGGAGCAGGCTTTCGAAGGAGAAGAAGTCACCGTCGGGGTAGGGCAGCTGGCTGGTCGGGGCTGTGGTGCTTGTGGTGGCAGTCAAGGGAAATCTCCTCCGAAGCAGTAGGTCGGGCAGCAAAAAGGGCGCATAAGTCGGGGCGGCATTCCCACCGGCAACGAAAGGATGGTAGATGCCGAATGGCTCCCCTTGAACATAGCCCGAACCCCCAAGGGACCACGCCTCTGATCACACAAAGCTGCCATTCATCTCGGATCACAGACGGTATTAGTGAATCAAATCACGCCCTCTGCCCCCTTTCGTGCTCAGATGGAGGAAGGAAAAATGCCCCCAGCCACAGAGATTCCAATGGAGGAATGACATGTCAAGAATTCAAACGGTTAGGAAGAGCGGACCGGTCATTGAGCGCCGCTCCATCGACTTCGTGCCACCCCGCGAGCGCCACGGCAAGCCGTTCGGCCAGTTCACCCTGTGGTTTGGTGCGAACATGCAGATCACGGCCATCGTCACCGGCGCCCTGTCAGTGATTTTTGGCGCCCCCGCCCTCTGGGGCATCATCGGCCTGCTCGTGGGCAACCTGCTCGGCGGCGCCGTCATGGCACTGCACGCCGCCCAGGGCCCGAAGCTTGGCATGCCCCAGATGATTTCCAGCCGCGCCCAGTTCGGCGTCTTCGGCGCGGTCATCCCGCTGATCCTGGTTATCGTCATGTACCTGGGCTTCGCGGCCACCGGCGCCGTCCTGGCCGGTCAGGCAGTGAACCAGGTCATTCCCACCGGCAACCCCGCCGTCGGTGTGATCATCTTCGGCGCCCTGACGGTGCTTGTCGCCACCCTGGGTTACAAGTACATCCACATGCTGGGCCGCATCTCCACGATCGTTGGTATCGTCGGCTTCACCTACCTGGCCGTCCAGCTTTTCCTCAAGCACGACGTCGGATCCGTCATGGGTGTGGGTGGTTTCGCCATCCCCACGTTCCTGCTTTCCATTTCGCTCAGCGCAGGCTGGCAGCTGACGTACGGCCCGTACGTCGCCGACTACTCCCGCTACCTGCCGGCCAACACGCCTGCCGGGAAGACCTTCCTCGCCTGCATGTCAGGCTCGGTGCTGGGCGCCCAGTGGTCAATGACCCTCGGCGCACTGTTTGCAGCGATCGCCATGCCGGCCGGACATGAGTTCCTTGACGGCCAGGTCGCCTTTGTCGGGGAACTCTCGGGCGGCGGAGTCATTGCCGTGCTGATGTACATCGTCATCGTGGTGGGCAAGTTGACCGTGAACACGCTGAACGCCTATGGCGGATACATGACCATCCTGACCTCCGTCAGCGCCTTCACCCGCCAGCTGCGCTTTGCCCCGTGGGTCCGCTTCGCCTACGTCATCGGCTTCATCACCGTATCGGTCATCATCGCCCTTGTCGCCTCGGCCGACTTTATCTCCAACTTCAAGAACTTCGTGCTCCTGCTGTTGATGGTCTTCATCCCGTGGAGCTCCATCAACCTGGTCGACTTCTACTTCTCCTCAAAGGAAAAAGTCGACGTCCCCGCGCTTTACGATCCCAAGGGCCGCTATGGCGCATGGAACGTGCCGGCACTGCTCACCTACGCGCTGGGCGTCGTCGTGCAGATCCCGTTCCTGGCCCAGACCATGTACACGGGACCCATCACTCCCCTGCTCGGCGGTGCCGATATTTCCTGGATTGTTGGCCTCGTCGTGACGGCAGCGGTCTACTACCCTGTGGCTAAGCGCTTCAACCACCCGCCGGCGGAAATGATTTACCCGGCGGATGATGACGTCCAGGCCGAGCCTGCAGCGTCGGCAACCACCGTTTAGCACCACCGAAGGTTGATGGGAAAGCATTCATGAACGCACACCAGGGCGTGGTGGAACCGCCCACCTGGCGTGCGTCGTCGAACGAGCCCTCCTTCCGCCGTCGCCCGCTGTGCTGGCCGCCAATAAATCCGCGGCCGCGCACTGTCCGCAGTGCCCCACCCTCCAGGGCGACCCCCTCATCACGGCGCTGAGCCGCGGTTTGGGGGTCGCCGAGGGGCAGATCGTGACCGGCGCCGTCACTGACACCACCGCCGCCGTCATCCTGTGCAGCCCGAACAACCCCACGGGGACTGTGCTGGGCGACGCCGATGCCTCCTCCCAGCGAAGCCACGACTTGCTGGCCGCCCACCCCAATCTCGTTATTCTGCGCACGAAAAAAGCCCTGCAGCAACACCTAAAAAGGTATAGCTGCAGGGCCTTTTTGTGCCCAATGAAGTACCAGGTGAAATCTACGCCTGCGGCATCTCCACATAGAGCCGACTCGTATGAAGCGCCAGATAGGAGATCTCGTCCGCGCCGAGGTCCCTACCCAGTGCTCCCCCGATGAGCTTTGCCACCTCAAGGGCAGCCTCGGCCGCCTCCGGGTAGGCATCGCGCACGGACGCCAGAACATCCACCCGCAGTGCGGCGGTGCCCGTCGACTCGGCCGACCGGGCAAACAGATAGCGCAGGTGCGTCACGAACCGGGATGCGCTCATGGTGTTCTCGTCGATGTTCCGCTGCCACCGCACCGACAGCAGGGTGAACACCCTGGCGATGGTCTCGGTCATGGAGACGGTCTTGGAGAAGTCGGACTTGGCCCATTGCTGGTTGACGAAGTGGAGGGCAAACGCCACCCACTCTTCCTCCTGCAGCTGGACGTCCAGCCTCTTCGCGATGAGCTCCACCACGCGCCGCCCAAGATTCCCCTCGGCAGGGTAAAGCTGGGCCACTTCCCACCGGAGCGGGAAGTCGACCTTGATGCCGTCACGGGCGCGCTGCACGGCAAAGCTCAGGTGGTCCAGGATGGGCACCAGCAATGACTGCCGGGGCTCCAGCTTCAGCTCGCTCTGGGCCATCGCCATGATGTCCTGGACCAGCTCGATCTGCTCCAGCGGAGCCTCGCTCAGCACATCGGCAACATGGCTGGCAGCGTAGCTTCCATCCGGGACAAACCTCTGATCCGCAATGGTCAGGTCAACGGGCTGTCCGGCCTTGTGGCTGAACCCGATGCCCTTGCCAACAAGAACCATCTCACTGCCGTCGCCAAGCTCGGCGAGGAGAACGTTGTTGTTGTAGACCCGCTTGATCGTTGCGGGCCCTCCGCGGTTCACGTCCATGGCGCAGCTGTCCCACAGAAAGCTGGGGCGCCGGTAGCGCCCGTGACGGGCACCATGTTATTTCTTCCGAACAGTGATGACGGGCGAGCCGCTGGCAGCACCAAGTTCAGTCGAGGCAATGGCGAATTCCTTGCCGTTGGTCACCAGGACCGGGGTGATCATGGACGGCACCAAGGGTGCCATCGCGGCGAGGTCGCAGCTGATGATGACATCGCCCTGCTGGACCCGGTCGCCCTTGGCGTGGTGGGCCGTGAAGCCCTCACCCTTGAGCTTGACCGTGTCCATGCCAATGTGGACAAGGATTTCCGCGCCAGCATCCGTGCGTACCCCGAAGGCGTGCAAGGTTTTGGCCACGAGGATCAGTTCCCCGTCAACCGGGCTGGCGAAGTTGCCTTCAGTTGGGTCGACGGCGAATCCCTCACCTACGGCGCCGCTGGCGAATACGGGGTCCGGCACATCAGCAAGTGCCAGCACGGCTCCGGCGGCCGGGGCGAAGATCTGTTCGCCCTTTTTCTTGAACATTTTCAACATCTGTTTGACTCCTGGGTGGTTACGCTGTGGCCGTGATTTTAGTCGTCAAGGCCAAGGCTCTCATTAATGGCGTTCTTGTACAGAATGGCTTTTCCGCCGTAGACGGCTTGGACGCCGCCGCTGACTTCAAAGACACCCGTCGCACCAAGCTTGCGTAGCTTGTCCTTGTCCACCTGGGCAGGGTCCTTGACGGATACCCGCAGGCGGGTGATGCAAGCGTCCACGTCGTCAAGGTTCTCGGCTCCGCCCAGTGCGGCGAGCACCTGTGCGGCTTCACGCTGGATGGGGGTTCCCTCTTCGGCGCCGCCTACAAGGGCAGGGACCAATTCCTTCTCGCCAGCCGCGGAGGCGTCGTCGGAGTCGTTGCCGAGCGTGTCTTCCAAGTGGCCGGGGGTGGCGAACTTGAACTTCTTGATCATGAACTTGAACGTGAAGTAGTACAGGAAGAACCACACCACGCCAACGGGTATCAGCAGGATCCAGTTGGTGCGGTCATTGCCCTGGAACACGCCGAAGAGGAGGAAGTCGATCAGGCCGCCGGAGAAGGTGTTGCCAATACTGATATTGAGCAGGTCCGCAATCAGGAAGGACAGCCCGTCAAAGATTGCATGGATGACGTACAGGACCGGAGCAACGAAGAGGAACATGAACTCGATGGGCTCGGTGATGCCTGTGACGAAGGAGGTCAGGGCAACGGAACCGAACAGACCCATGTACTTGGCGCGGCGGCCCTTGGGGATGACGTGCCACATGGCCAGGCAGGCGCCCGGCAAGCCGAACATCATGGTGGCAAAGCGGCCGGCGAAGAAGCGGGTGCCTTCGGTGAACAGCCCCACATGGTTCGGGTCGGCGAGCTGGGCGAAGAAGATCTTCTGCGCACCCACCACCTGAACGCCGTTGACCATTTCGGTACCGCCGAGCGGGGTGTACCAGAACATGGGGTAAATCATGTGGTGCAGGCCTGCTGCACCGCTGAGGCGAAGAAGCGTGCCGTAAAGGAACGTTCCGAAGGCGCCCATGCCGGCGATGGCAGTGCCGGCGGTCACCAGACCCTGCTGGACGGGCGGCCATACGATGAAGAACAAGGCGCCTACAAGGATTGCGGCGAAGGCTGTGACGATCGGGACAAAGCGGGATCCGCCAAAGAAGCCAAGCACTGCCGGCAATTGGATATTGTGGAAGCGGTTATGCAGCATAACGGCCACACCACCAACCAACAGGGCACCCACCACACCGGTGTCAATGGCCGCAGCATCAGGGGTGAAGATCCCCAGCAGCGCCTTGATCGTGGCCACCATCACCAGGTACCCGACAACACCGGCCAAGGCGGCAGTTCCCTTGTCTCGCTTGGCCAGACCAATGCACAGGCCCACGGCAAGCAGGATCGCCAGGTTCTCGAAGACCGTTGAACCTGCGGCCGACATGACACCGAAGATGCCCTGCAGGACATGGTTGTCCAGGATGGGGTATGCCTTGACCGTGGTGGGGTTGGAGAGCGCACCGCCAATGCCCAGCAGCAGACCGGCTGCCGGCAAAATGGCGACCGGCAGCATGAATGCCTTGCCGATCTTTGAAAGTTGCTTGAACACTAAAGTTCCCTTCGCTCGCAGCTTTGACGACGTCGTCAAGCCAAGATCTGAGCCGATGGGGACCATGCAGGAATAACGAACATCGAAGAAAGTGGGCGGCAACATTGGCGGCCCACGAGGGATGCGCAGTCGTGGATGGACCTTCGGGCAAAGAAAGACGGATAGCCCCTGCAAAAGTATGTGCAAGGCTTGGCGTCTCAGGAGAATGCCGAAAGTTACAGTCCCGATGACAGTCGCCAATAGTGGCGACTGGTCAACAATACACCATTAAACGGGCATCAGTGAGGACCATCCGCGCACCAGATGATGGAGCCGGGGACCGCCGTCAGCCACTGGGGCGCAGGCGGCGGGATATTTCCGCGGCGCAGCGCCTCACTTCGGGCAGCCACTGGGCTGCCAGGTCCTCGATGTTGACAGTGCGCTCCTGGACGACGCCGTCGGCGGCATTCCGGGCGGCAGCCGCCGGCGTTAACGCCGGCCGGTTGGCCACCGTCAGGGTAACGCTTGCCACGGCCAGTCCGCTGCGGTCGAGCACGGGCACGGCGAGGCTGGAGAATCCGTCGGTCACCTCGTCCTGCTCCCAGGAGTAGCCCCTCTCCCGGATTCGCGCCAGCAGCTCGTTCAGCGCGGGGACGGAATGCACACCGGTTTCATACCGCGTGGGAAATGCCTCCGGTCCCGGATAGAGCGCTGCCAGCTGGTCGGGGGCCATGGATGCGAGCATGGCGCGGCCGCTGGCAGTCAGGTGCGCCGGCAGCCTGACGCCCGGATTGGTGACAAGTGCGCTTTGACGTTTGGCGCGTTCCTCGATGATGTAGATGACTTCACGGCCGTGCATGACGGCCAGGTGTGCCGTGCGCTTGGTGCGTTCCACCAGCTGAGCCATGGGAAACCGTGCCAGGCGTTGCAGGGGCGCCTGGCGGGAATAGCCGGTGCCGAGCTCGTGGGCGGTGACCCCCAGGGCATACTTGCGCTCCTCCGGAAGGTGCACCAGGAAGCCATCGTCGATCAAGGCCGTCAGTAGGTGATAGGTCGTGGAGCGGGGCAGATCCACGTCACGGGCAATGGCCGAGGCACCCACCGGGCCGGCCTGCGAGGCGACGTAGCGGAGTACCGACAGCACGTTTTTGGCGGCCGGAACCTGCGGCAATCTCTGTGAAACCATAGCCCCATTCTACCGCCGATCGTCTGTGATCACAGACGCAACCGGACTCTGTCAGCTACAGGCAGGCACGATTCGATGATGTGATGGTAGTGACACCTCCCCCGGACATCCGGGCTGACCACCATTCGAAGGATCGCATTCTTTATGAACTCCGCCAGCCCCACCACCACCCAGCCCGAACCCGCCGCACTGAACCGCCCCGGCTCGCTTGAAGGCCTGCGGGTCCTGGATCTATCCAGGGTGCTGGCCGGGCCGTTTTGCGCCATGATCCTTGCAGACCTGGGCGCCGAGGTCATCAAGGTTGAAAGTCCCGACGGGGACGATTCCCGACACTTCGGCCCCTGGTACAACGGCGAATCCGCCTACTACCGACTGTTCAACCGCAGTAAGTTCGGCGTCACGATGGACCTCAAGGTAGAGGCAGCGCGCGAGCAACTGCTTGCGCTTGTCCGCCGCTCCGACGTTGTCATTGAGAACTTCCGCCCCGGCGTTATGGACCGCCTCGGCCTGTCCCCCGAACGCCTCATGGCAGAGAACCCGCGGCTCATTATTGTGAGCATCTCAGGGTTCGGCCAGAACGGGCCGCTGCGAAAGGCCCCCGCCTACGACCTGATTGCCCAGGCCATGAGCGGACTGATGTCCATTACAGGTTTGCGCGGCGGGGATCCCACCCGAATTGGCATCAGCATCGGCGATGTCATCCCCGGTCTGTACGGCGCCATTGCAGCACTGGCCGCCATCAACGAACGCCACAACACGGGCAAGGGCCAGCACATCGACGTGGCCATGCTTGACAGCCTCGTCTCGGTGCTTGAATCCGTGGGCATGCGCGCCCTCCATGGGGAGGAGCCTGTGGCCTGCGGGAACGATCATGCAATGTCCACCCCGTTCAGCACGTACCAAACCGGGCGCGGCTCCATTGCCATCGCCATCGCCGGGGACAGGCTGTTCCCCCGTCTCACAGAAGCCCTTGACCGGCCCGAGTGGCTCAAGGACCCGCGCTTCAACGAACAAACCCGCCGCAACGAATTCCCGGTCGAATTCCGGGCAGTCCTCGAGGAGGCGTTGAGCTGCTACACCGACGACGAGGCCATCGCGTTGCTCGCCGCCCACCAGGTACCGGTTTCCAAGGTCTATTCAGTCAATGAGGCGCTGACCAGCGAGCATTCCGAATTCCGCGGAACCGTGGCAACGGAGTCGGACGGCTTCAAGACGCTGGCCTCTCCCCTGCGTCTGACGGGATCCGTGGCACCTTCCCCGGCTCCGACATTGGGGCAGCACAACGAACTGATTGCCGGCTGGATGGACGGGCCCGAGCGCACGGGACGCCCATGATCGTCCGTTAGAATTGCCCGATTCCCACCATCGAACCACCGTTACGCCGCACACACAACCGACCACGGCTGGAAGTCCGTTGTGGTGGTGGCAAGCAATCCTGGGTTGCCACCGAAGCAGTGGTCAGGCTGCTTACCTTCCGGCAGTGGCGAGAGCCAGCCGGGAGGCTCTTCACAGCTTGAGCGGATAAGCTTCTGGGCATGCCCTTGATTTCTCGTTCCCTGCGGATCGCTGTGCCTTTCGCCGCTTCAGCCCTGCTGCTATTGACGGCCTGCGCGCCGTCCGTGTCCATCGAGGAGGCTCCGGATGCCAACAATCCGGCCTGCGCTCCCATGATGCTGGCACTGCCGGATTCCCTGGCCGATGCAAAACGCCGTACGACGACGGCCCAGGCCACCGCCGCATGGGGTGAACCTGCCGTGGTGGTCCTGCGCTGCGGCGTTCAGGTGCCCGGCCCCACCACTGATAGATGTGTCACAGTCAATGGCGTGGACTGGGTGATGAAGGAGGGCGCGGACTCCTGGACTCTCACGACTTACGGTCGGAACCCGGCCACCGAGATGATATTGGGGAAGAACAAGGTCCCCTCCGATACCGTCATGACCCAAATCTCCGTGGCCGCATCCAAGATTCCCGCCACCGGCGGCTGCATCGGCCTGGGCGACGTGCCTACGGCAAAGCCCAGCCCTGCGCCGGAGCCGGCACCCACCAAGGGGTAGGTCCCTCAGGTGCCGGCGCCGGTGCCGGCGCCGGGCTCGTTGACAGCTAGGCCTTGGTGCCGAGCCTCCACAGCGAGGTGATTTCCCGTGAGCGGGCGTCAAAGAACGGGTCCGAGCTGTCCATGGAACGCGGGTGCCGCGCCGGGGTGTCCAGCTTGTCGATCACTGTGAGGCCGGCCTTTTCAATCCAGGCCAGCAGGTCCTCCCGTGAGCGCAGGCCCAGGTGTTCGGCCAGGTCGGAAATGATCAGCCAGCCCTCTCCACCAGGATCCAGGTGCCCGGCAAGCCCTGTGAGGAACGCCTTGAGCATGCGGGACTTGGGATCGTAGACCGCGTTGTCCAGCAAGGTGTTTGCCGTGCCCGGCAGCCACGGCGGGTTGCACACAACCAGCGGCGCCTTCCCCTCCGGGAACATGTTCGTCAGCAGCGGCTCAACGATGCCGGCCAGGCCCAAAAGCTCCAGGTTTTCCTGCGCACAGGCAATCGCCCGCGGCTCACTGTCCGTGGCCACGACGTGCTTGAGACCGCGCTGGGCCAGGATGGCCGCCAGCACTCCCGTGCCCGTGCCAATGTCGAACGCGAGCTCATTCGATGGCAGCGGAGCCTGCGCCACAAGCGCCAGATATTCGCTGCGGATTGGGGCAAACGTGCCGTAGTGCGGGTACATCGTGGCGTCCAGCTCCTGCACGAACAGGCCGTTGCGGCGCCATTCATAGGCTCCGACCGCCCCGAGCACATCCTGCAGTGGAACAACCGTCGGGGTTTCCACGGCTCCGGCCGCGGCAAGCCACGCCCCTGAAACATCGGGGGCCCGGCGCAGGTCAACAGCGGGGCCTTCCTCCAGCGGCACCAGCAGCTGCCCCAGCATCCGGGCCCGCTGCGTCCGCCCCTGGCGGTAACGGTAGAACGCCTTGGCGACGTCTTCCCCATCGTTCCTTGAAAAAGTGGGCAGGCGCCTGGCCATGGCCGACAGCAGCTGGCGGGCATTGTGGTAATCGCCCTGCCACAGCATGGAGGTGCCCTGCGCGGCGAGGCGGTAGGCGTCGTCGGCCGTGAGGGCGTCATCCACTACCTGCACGTTCTTTGGCGCTGAAGCACCGCTGGCGGAGAACCAGGCGGCCGTGTGCTCGGCGCCGTCCTGCGTCCAGCTCAGGGTAGGTGCCGGCTGCGTTGGCTCGATGCTCATGGGTGGGGTGGCTCCTCGGTGACTGCCGGTGGCCAGGAATTGCTCGCTGGCACCCGCGGGACGGTGACGCACCAGTTTAGCCCTTGAACGAGGCCAGCATTTTTTGTAGCGTCGCAAAATCGGCCGATTGCGCATAGTCCTTGGCCTGCCCCGTGGACAAGGCCGCGGTGACCGGGAGGCTTCCGACGTTTTCCACGGGAGCCACGTCCTGCGGAGCACTGAATCCAACGGAGTCCACCACGCTCAGTAAGGCCATCCGGTTGCCGCCGTCGTCGTACACCACCACGCTGTTCGGGAGGCAAACTGCTGGTTGACCGAGCCGTCCATGACAGTCCACGACGCCGGGTGGTCGAAGCTGATCCTGGCGTCATTCACTGTCCCGGAGTAGGTGCTCCACTGCAGTTCGCCCTTAAGCGCCACAGTGACATTGTTCCGGTGCTGCTGCGCATTCCAAAGGTCGGCAGCGTTGCCGGCCACCATGGCCGGCGCGGCATTCACGGCTCCCAGCACCACGTCCATGGCCTGACTGATGTCAAGGGTTGTGGCCATGCACTTCATGAACGCCACCGTGGTTGAGAGGTAGTTCAGCAGGAACATGGCCGGGTAGGGCTGAAATTCCCAGTTGGCGTTTTCAAATTCTGCGGCTTTGAGCCGGTATTCCGTGGCGGCCCCGGGCATGACCGCATCCCTGTTCCGTGCCGGGTCAAGGAGCGGTTTGAGGATGTCGTGGAAGTAGGGGTTCAGTGCCTTCTGATCAAGCACGGAGATGGCCGGGCGCTCGTCGGCACTGACGAGGCGCAGCGGCACGCCCGCCTCCCCCGCCACCGAAACCACCATGAAGCCGTCCTGCGCACGCAGACACACCCAGGCGACTTCACCGTGAACTTCACACCCGATGCGATGGCGGGTTGGTCGGCGCATGCGGGCATTTCCGCCGCGACAGCAGCTGATTCCTGCAGCGTGGTGGCAGTGGTTTTCAACAACTGCGAAACGTCGACCTGGACCACCCAAAACTGGCCGCCGGAGGACACGTCGGCGTATTGCCGGGGATCGAGTTTGATCCCGATAGTCATCGCCAAACCCTCGGCAATCACTCCACTGACACCCACCTGAACGGTGCCCGAGACAGCCTTCAACCAACGTGTGCACTGGGCCGCCATGTCCACGGACGATGGCGGCGCAGGACCCCCGGCGGCGGTCACCAACGTTCCCTCGGCGACGGCCCCCCGGGGCAGCGTGATCTTCGCTCCGGTAATTTCCAGCACTGCGCCGTCGGCCGATGTGCGGGATTCGGCGGAGGTGGGCGCTTCCTTGAGGGCAGGGCTGCAAGGGGGCGGTCGTTTCAAGTCTGGCTACCTCGCCTGTTCGATGTGTGAATCGCTGATCTGAGCGAAAATTTCGTTCTGTTCCTCGGTTTCGTCAAAGGCCAGGATGGTCACCATCGGATCCTCACCGGCAGGCAGCGCCCTGGCGCGCACCGCCCCCGACACCGCCTGGTTCAGCACCTGGACAAGGCGTGCGACGGCGTCCTCCAGAACGTGCTGGGCCAGGGGTACCTTCCTGTCGTCGAGAAGGTCAACCTTGACGCCCCGCCGCCGCGCGGCCCTTGCCGCCCGGGCAACCTCTGGGGTGGCCAGCAGGCGCCCACGGATCTGGTCCCGAAGCTCGGCCTCGAGCAGTGCCAGGTCCGCCCGCTGCATGTCAGTCAGATTCCCGGCGGCAATGGCCTCAAGCGCGGGGCGGGTGGCCTGCTCAAGTTCAAGGATCCACTTGTCGCGGTAGAGGCCTTGGGCATGTTCGCGCGCCAGCCGGGTGGCCGATTCGCGGCTTTGGGCCGTGTACGCGGCGATGTTGCTGCGGCTGCGCCCCAACATGATGATCACGGCCGATGCGATGGCCATCCACATGATGGGTGTCAGGACAAAGGCCAGCCCATCCACCACGGACAAGCCATGGTGCATTGACGCACGGAAATCCAACACGGCATAAATCATCATTCCCAGCCAGGCCAGTCCCAGTCGGTTCCTGAACGCCGTCGCCACAAGGAGCATCTGGACGGCGCCGTGGTGCCACGCCGCGTAGCCCGGGTGTCCCCCCACGGGCAGGACACTTGTGACAAGGACATCCATGGACACCACCCCGGCAACCACCACCCACGCAGATGCCAGCGGCAGGGTGTGTTCGGTGGTTGGCCAAATGACCAGGACCACCAGCCCAAGGCAGATCACCATGGCCAGCAGGCTTGGCCATGGCGAGGTTTCCTTGTGTAGATTGGCGATTCCGAGCAGGACATGGGCCACCGGCATGGGAATCGCGAAAGCCAGAATCAACCACTTGTTAATGACCTGGTCCATGTGAGCCCCTTCCCCGCTGCCACTGCAGCCTGACAAGGGTTCCGGAACCGGGGCTCGAAAATATCCCTGCCGTTCCCTGCACGTCCTGCATCCGCTCCATGATTGAACCCCTCACACCCATCCGCTTCAACGGCATGGCCGTCACGTCAAAACCCGGCCCGTCGTCGCAAATCTCAACGACAACGTTGGCCGTGCACAGGGCGTCAGGCTTGTGCCAGGGAAAGGAAACGTTGACTTGCACGTTGGCGACCGGGGCATGCTTTGCCGCGTTGCGGACGGCTTCAGCGGCGGCCTGGGTCAGCGCTCGAGCCACCAAAAGGGGAATCTGGACCGGAACTGGTTGTGGCGCTCCAGCCAGGTGCACCGGCACACCGCCACCGCCACTGCCGACGACGGTCCGCAGCCTGCTGAGCCACTCGGCAACCGTGAGGGATCCGCCGTCGGAGGTCTCGGCGTCGTGCTTGACGACATCCAGCTGGGCCAGGGCGGCCACGGCGCCCCTCGCCGCGGCGGATTCAACCTCGTGGCTGCGTGACTGGGAGGCCACGATGAGCGTGCTCAGGATGATGTCGTGGGTCAGCGAGTCTAGGCGGCGGCGTTCCCTCGATACGGCTTCCGAGCAGGCAGCGTCGGCGAACTTTTCCACCGCCTCGACGGCAATCCTGTCCTGTTCCAGCACGGCCCCCCGCAACGCCCAGACGGGGGCAACGATGACGGATGTCATGGCGATAGTCAGCAGCGCGTCCTGCCAGGAATCGGCCCATTCCCTGCTGGCGCCGGCGGGCATCATGGGGATGAGCAGGACCAGGAAGGCAAAGGCGAACCCATAGATTCCGGCCAATTTGTTGTTCCGTGCCACCGACATCAGGCCCACTCCGGCCCCGGCGATGCCCCACTGCCAGGGCCTCGCGTCGGGGCTCATGCCGTTGCCGATGACTGCCAGATGCCATAGCAGGAACCCTCCCATGATCATGGAGGCCGCGCCGCCAGCGAAGATGCGGCGCAGGTCCCCGCGACGGCGCGGGATGATGGCGGCCACTGTCAGTGCCGGGATCAGGAAGACAAAAACGGCGTAGTCCGGACCCATGGTGGGCCCGTCGCCCTTCAGGAGGTCGGGCAGCGCCAGAGCAATCAGCACGAGCGCGAAAGCCCCGATGCAGCGGGCCAGCACCAGTTCGGTCAGCTCAACCGAGTTTGGCCTGAGGGCCATTATGGGCTTGCCAGGTTTGGTGGGCTTCGTAGGCGGCGGCGGGTTCGGGCCGGCCGTGGATTCGGCCGAACTATGCCCCTTTAACAGGCTCATCCGGATCCCTACGCGGTCTCGGGCGCAATGACGCCATCTTCCAGGGCGCGGTGGTAAAGCTCCAACTTAGTGGGGGCGTGCCTGCCGGCGGCGGCATACTTTTCCCGAATGCGCTTGATGTTGGTGCCCACGGTGTTCGCTGAAATGTTCATCCGGGTGGCAATCTGGCCCCGGGTGAATCCCGTGGCGTAAAAATTCAGGGTTTCCCGTTCCCTGTCGCTTAATTCCGCGGCGGTGAATCCGGTGTCAGCGGAAATGGCAACGGCCAGTTCCTGGTTGTCGACGGTCTGGCCTGCCGCCACCAGGCGGACAAGGTCAAGGGTGTGGCGGATGTCCTCGGCCTTGCGCGAAATTCCGGAGGCACCGGCCGCCAGTGCTTCCCTGATGGCGTCAGTGTTGTCTCCCAGGCTGAACACCAGCACCGGATAGCCTGCCTCGAGGATGGCACGCACGTTGTCCCCGGGTTCCGAGCCGTCGGCGAGTGAAAGGTCCAGCACCACCACATCAAACATTCGCGGGGGTCCCTGCAGCAGCTGGCCGACGGTCTCGGCCTGGCCGACCACCTTCAAGGGTTTCGGCGCAACTTTCGCATCCAATGCAGCGCCGGCCGAGAAACCAATGCGGACAACTTCGTTGTCATCGACAACGCCAACACGGATGACCTGCCCGGACATTGGACCCCCAGCGCTAGTTCCAGTACTTGATATCCATCAGCATAGGGGCGGGGTCCGCGCTTTTGGCCTTGTGACAGGAAAGCCGTCATCATTACGCAAATCGGTACCGAAATGCAAGACCCTGATGGGAGAACTGTCCAAACGAGCGGGGCGGCTGATCGTTTGGGCCTCACGTCGTTCCGGATAAGGCGAACGCACCGTTGGCGATCAGCGGGGCCAGCACGCGGGGCTTGGTGACGTCGGCCTGGACCAGGCGCCCAGACGGTTCCCCGGCCGGCGGGGCCGCCATGCCAGTTCCATGCCGGCTAGGACAGGGTGGCGTCCCGCTAATTATTCTGGTTCGCGCGCCGTCACACCGTGGACCCAGGCCCGCGGGGTGGGGAGCAGCCTCTAGCGCAGTCCGACCTTGCGGTGCAGTGCCAACTGCAGCAATTCATCGATCAGTTCCGGGTAGCCCATCCCCGATGCCTGCCACATCTGCGGGTACATCGAGCTCGGCGTGAAGCCGGGCATCGTGTTGATCTCGTTGATGATCAGCTCGCCCGCTTCGGTGTAGAAGAAGTCCACGCGGGACAATCCCTCGGCGCCGACGGCGTCGAACGCCAGGGCGGCCAGCTCGCGGACGCGGGCGATGTCGGCCTCGGGCATGTCGGCCGGGCAGCTGAGGTTCACGGCACCGCCCTGGACGTACTTGGCCTCAAAGTCGTAGAACTGGTGGTGTGCGCCGTCGACCATGGCGATTTCACCGGGCAGGGAGACGCGTGGGGCGCAGCTCCCCCGGCCCTCGAGAACGGCAATCTCGATCTCGCGGCCCACGATCCCGGCCTCAATGACGAGCTTAAGATCGTGTTCGCGGGCCTCCTCGATGGCGGCATCGAGGCCGTCAAGGGAGTCGACCTTCGAGATGCCCATGGAGGACCCTGCCCGAGCGGGCTTCACGAAAACAGGGAAGCCGAGGGCGGCAACACGGTCCCGTACGGCAGCCGGGTCGATGGTCCATTCGCGGTCTGTGACAGCAACGTATGGCCCGACAGCCAGCCCGGCAGCCTCAAAAACCACCTTCATGAAGTGCTTGTCCATGCCGATGGCGGAGGCCAAAACGCCTGCCCCGACATAACGGGTGTCGCTGAGTTCCAGCAGGCCCTGGACGGTTCCGTCCTCGCCCCAGGGCCCGTGCAGCAGCGGGAACACCACGTCGACCCCGCCCAATTCCTGCGGGACCTGGGATGCTTCGGAAACCACCAGCTGGTGCCCGCCGCCCAGGTGGGCCAGCGAAACAGTCCGCTCCCCCGCCGCAACCTCCGGCAGGGCACCGGAGTTCAGGGACCAGCCCTCGATGTCTTCGCCAGCCAGGACCCACTGGCCGTTCTTCGCAATGCCGATGGGCACGACGTCGTACTTGGTCCTGTCAATGGCTCCCAGCACACCGGCGGCGGTCACGCAGCTCACGGCATGCTCGCTTGAGCGCCCGCCGAAGAGAATGGCGACGCGAATGGGCGCAGTGGTGGCAGGGGAATCGGTAGTCACGCGTTAGTCGCCTTCGGATTTCAGTTGGCGGGCCAGCAGCAGCGGACCCAGATCATCGACAGTCAGTTTACCTTCAAGGACGCCGACCACAGCATTGGTGATGGGCATATCGACGCCCATCTTGGCCGCGAGATCGGACACCGCACGCCCGGATTTGATGCCCTCGGCTGTCTGCGTCATGCGGTTGTTGACCTCATCAAGGGTCAGGCCCTCGCCCAGCATGCGCCCGGCGGTGTGGTTGCGGCTCAGGGAGGAGGAGCAGGTGGCCACGAGGTCGCCGAGCCCGGCAAGTCCTGCCATGGTCTCGGCCTTGCCGCCCAGGGCCAGCGCCAGCCGGGTGGTCTCGGCCAATCCGCGCGTGATAACCGAGGCCTTCGTGTTGTCGCCGACCTTCTGGCCCTCACAGATGCCAACGCACAGAGCGATGACGTTTTTGACGATCCCGCCAATTTCAACGCCCACCACGTCGGAAACCGTGTAGGGGCGGAAGTAGTTGGGCTTGCACACCGTCGCAACCCACTTCGCGGTGTTCTCATCGACGCAGGCAACCACCGAAGCCGTGGGCTCCTGGCGGGCAATTTCCATGGCCAGGTTGGGGCCGGAAATGACCACGACGCGGTCCGGGCTCAGACCCAGTTCCGCCTCGATGACCTCGGACATGCGCTGGTCGGTGCCCAGTTCCAGCCCCTTCATCAAACTGACGACGACGGCGTCCTTGGCAATCAGGCCGGCCCACCCCCGCAGCTGCTCACGCAAGGTTTGCGCGGGAACGGCCAGGACCACGAGTTCGGCGTCCTTGAGGACCTCTGCGACGTCTGTGGACGCCGAGATGTTGGCAGGCAGCTCGGTGGTTGAGAGGTAGCGCGGGTTGCGGTGGTGGTCGTTGACCTGGTCCACGACTTCCTGGCGCCGGCCCCACAACACAATCCTTCGGTCGGTCCCCGCAGCGGCGTCGCCAAGGATCTTCGCGAAGGTCGTCCCCCAGCTGCCCGCACCCAAAACCGCTGTCTTGGCCGGCGCATTGCCATCCATGTAACTCACTGGAGGTCCCCTGTTTCTGTTGTTCCGGCGTCGTTCGTGAACTTGTCGTCCTTCGGCGCACTGTCCTTCGGCGCACTGTTCTTCGAGCTGTCTGCGCCGCGTTCAACAAAGCGTCCGTGCGATTTCTGCTGGTGGGCCACGGGGTCCCAGCGTTCGGCCGGGGCCTTCTCGTCGCGAAGGGTTTCGAGCAACCCGGTGATGGCGGCCATGATCTTTTCGGTCATGGCGTCAAGGGTTGCCTTGTCCCCGGTGCGGCCCATGAACTCGCTCAGGTCCACGGGGTCACCGATAAGGACGCGCGTCGTCTTGCGGGGGAAAATCTTGAACCCCTTGGCGTAGCGCGGGAAGACTTCCTGGGCACCCCAATGGGCCACCGGGATGACCTTCGCGCCGGTGTTCAGCGCCAGCCGGGCAGCACCTGTACGGCCCTTCATTGGCCAGAGGTCGGGGTCGCGGGTGAGCGTTCCCTCCGGGTAAACCACCACGGCGCCGCCCAGATCAAGGACCTTCTTGGCGCCGTCAAGTGACTTGCCGGCGCCGGCGCCGCTGCGCTCAACCGGGATCTGGTTGGCGCCGCGCAGGGCAGCCCCGAGCACGGGTGTCTTGAACAGCCCGTCCTTGGCCAGGAAGTGGGGCATGATGTTTTGGTTGTACAGCATGTGCCCGACGACGATCGGATCAATTTCGGTGCAGTGGTTGGGGACGACGATGAAGCCTTCGCCCTTGGGCAGCTTGTCGGTGCCCTCCCACTTCTTGGCCGTGAGCACGTTCATGATGGGGCGGGCGACCCCCGCCAGGAGCGCGAAAAACGCCCGGGTGCGCCGGGACATGGTCCGCAGTCCGATGGTGGCAGCCACGTCTAGACCAGCACCTTCTTGGAGTCCCGGATGTCGAAGTCCGCACCGAGGTTGTTGAGCTTGTCGGTGAAGTGTTCATAGCCGCGGCTGATGACGTCGATGCCCGTCACGGTGGACGTGCCCTCGGCAGCCAGTGCCGCGATCATGTGGCTGAAACCGCCGCGCAGGTCGGGGACATGGATGTTGGCGCCCTTGAGCGGGGTCGAACCGGAAATGACTGCCGAGTGGATGAAGTTGCGCTGGCCAAAGCGGCACGGGATGCTGCCGAGGCATTCGCGGTGAAGCTGGATGTTGGCGCCCATGCGGGTCAACGCCTCGGTGAAGCCGAAGCGGTTTTCATACACTGTCTCGTGGACGATCGAGACTCCCTCGGCCTGGGTCAGGGCAACCACCAGGGGCTGCTGCCAGTCGGTCATGAAGCCGGGGTGCACGTCCGTTTCAAGGACGAGCGGCTTCAGGCTTCCGCCGGGATGGAAGAAGCGGATGCCGTCGTCGTGGATGTCCATGCCGCCGCCGATCTTGCGGAAGGTGTTCACGAACGTCATCATGTCCCGCTGACTGGCGCCTTCAACGTAAATGTCGCCGCCTGTCACCAGCGCCGCGGAGGCCCAGGACGCTGATTCGTTGCGGTCCGGCAGTGCCGTGTGGACGTACCCGGTGAGTTCCTGCACGCCTTCAATGCGGATGGTGCGGTCGGTCTGCACGGAGATGATGGCACCCATCTTTTGCAAGATGGCGATCAGGTCGACGATTTCGGGCTCGGTGGCCGCGCCCGTCAGTTCCGTGATGCCCTCGGCGCGTGTTGCCGACAGCAGGACCTGCTCTGTGGCCCCGACGCTGGGGTAGGGCAGGGAGATCTTGGTGCCCTTCAGGCCCAGGGGCGCGGTGATGGAAATTCCGTCGCCGGTCTTTTCCACCACGGCGCCGAACTGGCGCAGCACCTCAAGGTGGTAGTCGATGGGGCGGTCACCGATCTTGCAGCCGCCGAGATCGGGGATGAAGGCGTGCCCGATGGAATGGATCAGGGGCCCGCACAGCAGGATCGGGATCCGGGAGTCACCGGCATGGGTGTTGATCTCCGCGGTGTTGGCCTTCTTGGCGTTGGCGGGGTCAAGGGTGAGGTCGCCCGTGACAGGGTCCTTCACCACAGTGACGCCGTGCAACTGCAACAGAGACGTCACCACTTCAACGTCCTTGATTTCAGGGACGTTGCGCAAAATTGAGGGCGTATTGCCCAACAGTGCCGCAACCATGGCCTTGGGCACAAGGTTCTTGGCGCCGCGCACCTGAACACGTCCCTTAAGCGGAACACCACCACGGACCGTTAGAATCCTGCTCATCTTCATCCAATCCTCAGTTCCACCACCGGCAGCCAAACAGCCCGGCGGCCTCAGACCAGCATAGTTTCTCGGTCCAAAATGCCGAAATAACGGTGTTTTCTGGTTCCCGGACAGCGGGTTTGGCCCAGGCCCTACTTCGGTGTTCCGGCGGCACGTGACTCGTGCGATTCCCACATGGCCGCGTACTCTCCGTCCAGCTGGAGCAGGTCCTCATGCGAGCCGACTTCCACGATCCGCCCGTGCGCAAGGACCACAATTCGATCCGCCGTCCTTGCCGTTTGGAGCCTGTGCGCGATCAGCACGGTGGAGCGGCCCTTGGCCAGCCTGTGCATGGCCGCGCTGACCTTTGACTCGGTGGCGAGGTCAAGGTTTGAGGTGGCCTCGTCAAGCATCAAGATGGCAGGATCCACCAACTCCGCCCGGGCCAAGGCGATGAGCTGGCGCTGGCCCGCCGAGAGCGAGCGCCCGCGCTCTGCAAGCTCATGCCGGTAGCCGCCGTCGAGCATGGCAATGAAGTCATGGGCACCCACGGCACGGGCCGCGGCCTCCACCGTGGCGTCGTCGGCATCGGGGCGGCCATAGGCGATGTTCTCGCGGACGGATCCCGTGAACAGGAACGCCTCCTGCGGCACATAGCCCAGCCGGCGCCGGTACCCTGGCAGGTCCACTGCGCGCAGGTCCTTCCCGTCAACCCTGACGCTGCCGGCGTCGGGGTCATAGAAGCGGATCAGCAGCTTCATCACGGTCGACTTTCCCGCCCCCGTCTCGCCCACCAGGGCCACTGTCTCCCCGGCAGCGATCCGCAGCTGCACGCCGCGGATCGCCTCTGGCGGCCTGGTCATGCCGGCATAGGCGGGACCGATCTGCCGGGCATCGGCGGGGCTGCGACGGCCACTGCGGTGGATTGGCTCCGACGGGTAGCCGAAGTGGACCCCGTCAAGCTCAAGTTCGCCCTCGACCAGGCCCGGGTCCGCCGCATCCGGGGCATTGGGTGTGAGCGTTTCCATCTTCATCAGGTCCGCTATGCGCAGCACCGACACCCGTGTCTGCTGCCAGGCGTCAAACACCTGGGAGAGCTGTTGGATGGGCGAGAAGAACATGTCGATGTACAGCAGGAATGCAATCAGGGCGCCCGTGGTCAGTGCGCCACCTGTGACCATGCCGGCGCCAACGCCCAGGACAATGGCATCGGCCCCATCGGAGAGGAAGGCGACAAAGGGAAAGTACGTTGCAACCAGCCGTTGGGCGGCCATCCGGGACTCCAGATAGCGGCGCCCGAATTCGTTGAACCGCTCAATCGTGGCGGCCTCGTGCACGAACGCCTGCGACTCGCGCACCCCCGCCAGGCTTTCCTGAAAGTCGGCGTTGACGACGGCGATGCGGTCCCGCGACTGGTCGTAGAGCCTCGCGGCCCGATTCCTGAACATCACGGTGGCAATGGCGAGGGGAATGACGACGGCGAACACGCACAGGGCGAGCTCTGCGTTGAAGATGACGAGGGCCGTTCCGACGCCGGCAAAGGTGACGAAGGCGACCAGGGCCGAGAGCAGCCCGTTCTCAATCAGCGACTGGAACTGGTCCACGTCGGTTGTCATGCGGGTCATGATGCGCCCGGTCATTTCGCGCTCGTAGTAGTCAAGGGACAGGCGCTGAAGCTGGGCCCAGATCCGGATCCGCAGCGACAGCATGATGCGCTGAGCTGTCCGGCCCGTCACAAACGTTTCGCCCACCTCGATGATGAGGTCAGCCAGCGTGGCGACCAGGTAGATGCCCGACGCGGCGAACAGCACCGATTCAAGCCCCTGGCTGACTCCCTGGTCGATGCCTGTCCGGACAAGGATGGGCCCAATCAGGGACGCGCCGGCGTCGAGCACCACGAGCAGCAGTCCGAGGAGCAGTGGGCGGCGGAACTCGCGCAGCAGGCCCCACAGGCCGAAGGTCCTGTCCGGCCGCGTCTCGCTGGCAAGGTCGACGGCGGCCTCGTCCCGTACCGGGCGCAGGGCGGCCACGCGGGCGAGCAGTTCAGGGGTTGGTGCCAGGTTGCGCCGCCAGCCGCCTCCCCCGCCGCGACCCAGTCCGGCCCCAAGGATCGGGCCGCCCATACCGGTTGTTCCCATTCCGTTGGCGGCTCGCGCGCCTCTCCTGCTGCCGGCTGTTGTGGTGCCATCGCCGTGCGGTTCCCCCCACGCGGAGGCAGTGGTTCCGGGGGTGGGGCCTGTTCCCCGGCCCGACTCCTCGGCGGCCCTGGCCTTCTTCCGTGCGGTGTAGGCTGCGAGCGCCTCAATGCCTGCCCCCGCCGGAGGAGGGGTGTCATCGTCCTCGACGAACCCTGTCAGTAGTGAGCGGTAGATTGCACTTGTGGCCAGCAGGTGCTCGTGGGTGCCGCCGGCGACGACCCGGCCGGCGTCAAACACCAGGATCCGGTCGGCGAGGGGAAGGGAGGAGAGCCGATGGGCAACCATGAGCGTGGTCCGCCCCCGCATGACCCCGCGCAGGCCCTCATGGATGGCCTCCTCCGTCCTGGCGTCGACGGCACTCGTGGCATCGTCAAGGATCAGGATGCGCGGGTCGGCCACGATGGCCCGGGCCAGGGCGATCCGCTGGCGTTGGCCGCCCGAGAGGATCAGCCCGCGCTCCCCCACCATGGTGTCGTACCCCGCCGGCAGCGCCTGAATGAAGCCGTGCGCCTGGCAGATCCGTGCGGCGGCCTCGATCTGCTCGTCGGTGGCATCGGGCCTGCCATAGGCAATGTTGGCCCTGACAGTGTCGGAGAACAGGAAGCTCTCCTCAAACACGGAGCCGATCCGCCGGCGCAGCGACTTCAGCGTGACGTCGCGGACGTCACGCCCATCAACCAGCACGGCACCGGATTGGGGGTCGTAAAAGCGGGAGACCAGAACTGTCGCCGTTGACTTGCCGCTGCCGCTGGGGCCGACAAGGGCCACCCGTTCTCCCTGGCCAATGCGGAAGCTGACGCCGTCGAGCTCTGTGTTGGCGAGCCCTGTGCCGGCACCGCCTGACGTCGCGCCGCCGTCGGACATCCCCGTGTAGCTGAGGGTGACGTCGCGGAACTCAATGTCCCCGGCGATATCGGGCAGTTCAATGGCGCCCGGGGCGTCGGCAATGGCCGGCTTGAGGTCAAGGAGCTGGAAGATGCGCTCAAGGCCCGCGCGTGCCTGCTGGCCGATGGTGAGCAGACCTGCCAGCTGCCGGGCAGGGGCCATGAGCTGGCCGACGTAGGTGGAGAATGCGAGGAATGTGCCGAGCGTGATTTCCTGGTGCAGCACGAGGTAGCCGCCGACGGCCAGCACTGCCACCTGTCCCAGCGACGGGATGGCCTGCAGCAGCGGCTGGTAGCGGGCCTGCAGCCTCGTGGCGCGCATCTGCGAGCCGTACAGTTTGCCCGCGGCTTCGGCGACCCGCCCGATCTCGTGCTGCTCCTGCCCAAAGGCCTTCACCACCCTGACGCCGTTGACGGTCTCGTCAACGATTTGAATGACGTCGCCCTCGCGCTGCTGGGCGTCCCAGGTGGCAGGAAAGATCCGCCAGCGCATGCGGTAGGAAACCAGCAGCAGGGCCGGTGCCATGATGAGGCTGATGACAGCCAACAGGGGCGAAAGGTAGAGCATGACGCCAATGGACAGGAGCATCATGAGAACGTTCCCGCTCATGATGGGCAGGAAGGAGAGCAGGCCCTGGACCAGTGCGGAATCAGAGTTGGCGCGTGCCACGAGCTGGCCCGTGGGCATCCTGTCGAGGTTGCCTGCATCCATGGTTTGCAGGTGCTCCTGCATGTCGTTGCGCAGATCGTATTGCACCGACAGGGCCACCCGGCCTCCGTGGTACCGGCGAAGGTAGGAGAAGGCGAACGTCGCAGCGCCAAGACCTATCAGCAGCGCCAGCCAAGGCCACAACGGCGAGGTCGGGATGAGGATGACGTTGTCAACGATCTGCCGTGTGACCAGCGGAACCACGGTCTGGGCCGTGCTGCCAAGCATCGCCGCACCCAGGGAAATCACCATGTCGGCCTTGTGCCGCATGAGGTACCCGCCGAGCCTGCGCACCCAGCCCCGGCCGGTTTCCCGCCCGGGTTCCACCTTGAGCGTGCCGGTTTCGGGGGCGCGGGCCCGGACCTGGGTCACGGCGCCGCCGGCCCACCACTGGTGGATGACGCTGCGGGCACAGTACCAAGTCCGACGCCGGTGCGCCCGGCCCTGCGTTCGGCGTACGTTGCGCTGACGGCCTCGTTGAGCCAGCCCAGCATGTCGAGCAGGCCCTCGGGGTCGGCCGTCCTTGCGGCAAGGACCCGCAGTTCCCCCGACATGGCCGCGTCGGCGCGGGCCAGCGCCTCCCAGCCGGCATCTGTCAGGCGCAGTGCTGCCGCCCGCTGGTCCCCGGCAACATCGGCACGGACCAACAGTCCGCGTTCGGCAAGGGACGCGACGGCGGCACTGACCGCCGGGCGGCCGAGTGCCAGGCGGGCGGCAACCCTCGAGGCAAGTTCCTCGCCCGCTGAAACGGCCGCCAGCACCCTGTAGTGCGGAAGGCTCAGTTCCTCCAGCGACCGCTCGAGCAAACGTGACACGCGCACCACAGCCCTGACTGCCGCGGCTGTATCCGGTTCACCTCTAAACTCCCGCTGTTCCATGGTTAGAGCGTAGGCACTTTGTTCGGGCATCGAACCATTTGTCCGCTGTGAATTTGCCGGGAAGCGAAGTTCCGCCACGCACGAGTGATTGCTGTGCCGGATTCTACGCAGCTCCCTGAAATTGCCCCCTTGCTTCCAGGCCGGAAGAGATCTAGCGTCGAAAGGGCAGCCTTACTCCACAGCGGGAGCCACATCAATCCAAGGACAGCACCCATGACCATCGAACAGCCTTCCATCCCGGGCCAGCCACAGGTCCCGCCCGATCCCACACAGCCGCCATCACCTGACCCGTTTCCGCCGGGCCCCACGCCGGTCCAGCCACCGGACCCATCGGAGCCGCTCCCCTATCCCCCGGATCCCTATATGCCCCCGGTGCCGCCGGTTCATTGAGCAGCTCATCGGCCGGAACATTTCCCCCGACGTGGTGGCCCGGTCACCCCGGCCGTGGCCGAAGGCCACCGGAACATAAAAAACCGGCCCACCCCACAGAGGGATGGGCCGGTTCCTGAATACACGCGGTGCAGGGGTTAGAACTTCGCCGGCAGGGTCAACGGCTTGTACGACGGGCGGGTGGCCTCGAACGCCGTGATGTCCGGCTCGTTGCGCAGCGTCAGGCCGATGTCATCGAGGCCTTCGAGCAGGCGCCAGCGGGTGTAGTCGTCGATCTGGAACGGGGCGACAACCGTGCCGGCGGTGACCATCTTGGCTACCAGGTCCACGGTGATCGCAGTGCCGGGGGCTTCTTCGAGCACCTTCCAGATCAGCTCGATGTCATCCTGGGCTACCTCTGCGGCGACCAGGCCCTGCTTGCCCGAGTTGCCGCGGAAAATGTCGGCGAAGCGGGAGGACAGAACGGCCTTGAACCCGTAATCCTTCAGCGCCCAGACGGCGTGCTCGCGTGAGGAACCGGTGCCGAAGTCGGCGCCGGCAACCAGCACGGAACCTGCCTTGTACGGCTCCTGGTTCAGGATGAATTCCGGGTTCTTGCGCCAGCTCGAGAACAGCGCGTCCTCAAAGCCCGTGCGGGTGATCCGCTTGAGGTAGACGGCCGGAATGATCTGGTCGGTGTCAACATTGCTCTGGCGCAGCGGGACACCAATGCCGGTGTGGGTGGAGAACTTTTCCATGGTGTTAGCTCCTTACGCTACTGAGTTGGCGGGTTCGAGGTCCGACGGCGAACTGAGGGTTCCGCGGATGGCGGTGGCGGCTGCCACCAAGGGAGAGACGAGGTGCGTGCGCCCGCCCTTGCCCTGGCGGCCCTCAAAGTTACGGTTGGACGTGGACGCGCAGCGCTCGCCCGGTTCCAGCTGGTCGGGGTTCATGCCCAGGCACATGGAGCAGCCGGCGAACCGCCATTCGGCGCCGAATTCCAGGAAGACCTTGTCCAGGCCCTCGGCTTCTGCTTCCAAGCGGACGCGGGCGGATCCGGGGACAACCAGCATGCGGATGTTCGGGTCCTTTTCGCGGCCGCGGATGATGTCGGCTGCGGCGCGCAGGTCCTCGATGCGGGAGTTGGTGCAAGAGCCCAGGAACACCGTGTCAACACGGATGTCCTTCATGGGGGTGCCGGCTTCCAGATCCATGTAGGTCAATGCGCGCTCGGCGGCGGCCTTGGCGTTCTCATCACCAAAGTCCGACGGGAACGGCACGGTCTCGCTCAGGGACACGCCCTGGCCAGGGTTGGTCCCCCAGGTGACGAAGGGTTCCAGCGTATCGGCGTCGAGGAAGACCTCGGCGTCGAATTCGGCGTCGTCCTCGGTTGTCAGGGATTTCCAGTACTGGAGGGCTGCGTCCCAGTCCTCACCCACCGGTGCGTGGGCGCGGCCCTTGAGGTATTCAAAGGTGATCTCGTCCGGGGCGATCATGCCTGCACGGGCGCCGGCCTCGATCGACATATTGCAGATGGTCATGCGGGCGTCCATGGACAGGGCGCGGATGGCCGAGCCGCGGTATTCCAGGACGTAGCCCTGACCACCGCCGGTGCCGATCTTGGCGATGATGGCCAAGATGATGTCCTTGGAGGTCACGCCCGGGCGCAGGGTGCCTTCGACGTTGATGGCCATGGTCTTGAACGGCTTTAGCGGCAATGTCTGGGTGGCCATGACGTGCTCCACTTCGGAGGTGCCGATGCCAAACGCCAGGGCACCGACGGCACCGTGGGTTGAGGTGTGCGAGTCGCCGCAGACAACTGTCATGCCCGGCTGGGTCAGGCCCAGCTGCGGGCCCACCACGTGCACGATCCCCTGTTCGGCGTCGCCCAATGAATGCAAACGCACGCCGAACTCGGCACAGTTATTGCGCAGGGTCTGGATCTGGGTGCGGCTCGTGAGATCAGCAATGGGACGGTCAATGGCCAGCGTGGGCGTGTTGTGGTCCTCCGTGGCGATGGTCAAATCCGGGCGGCGCAACGGCCGCCCAGCCAAGCGGAGGCCCTCGAAGGCCTGCGGTGAGGTGACCTCGTGGATCAGGTGAAGGTCGATGTAGAGAAGGTCGGGCTGGGCGGCGTCGCCCTCGCCTTCGCCCTGGCGGACGACGTGGTCGCGCCATACCTTTTCAGCCAGCGTCTTTGCAGCGCGGCGCGGCGTGGACGTTTCCACTGCGGCCGGTACTTCCACTGCTGCATCCTCCACTGCGTGGGGGGTGGTTGACTCGCTCACAGCAGCTCCCTTCACTTGTTGAACGCCTGCCTGCCGCAACCCCATTCGCGTAGAATGTGAGCAATGCCGCAGAGTCGTTCGATGGCTTGTATGTCTCCACTGTTCCAGCCCCATCAGGGCGGAAGCCAATCCTTCGATTGGCATCTCACATAATGAGACGGTAATATCATTACATGGACAATTCTAGTGGCGTTGGCGTCATCGACAAAGCGGCTCTTGTGCTTGATGCATTGGAAGCCGGCCCTACCACCTTGGCTCAGCTTGTTGCGGCAACCGGCCTGGCCCGGCCCACCGTGCACAGGCTGGCACTTGCCTTGGTGCACCACAGGCTCGTCAGCCGAGACATGCAGGGCCGCTTTGTGCTCGGCAGCCGCCTGGTGGAGCTGGCGTCGGCCGCTGGTGAGGACCGCTTGATCGCCGCAGCTGGCCCCGTACTGCTGCAATTGCGCGACTCCACAGGTGAGAGCGCCCAGATCTTCCGCCGCCAGGGCGATTCCCGTGTCTGCGTGGCCTCGGCCGAGCGCCCCATCGGCTTGCGTGACACCATCCCGGTCGGCACCCAGCTGACCATGAAAGCCGGATCCGCAGCCCAGGTGCTGCTGGCGTGGGAGGACCATGAGCGCCTGCTCGAGGGCCTGCACAACGCGCGCTTTACGCCCACCGTTTTGGCTGGCGTCCGACGTCGTGGGTGGGGTCAGTCCCTGGGCGAGCGTGAGCCCGGGGTCGCCTCGGTCTCCGCACCCGTGCGTGGCCCCTCCGGCCGCGTCATTGCCGCGGTCTCCATCTCGGGCCCCATCGAGCGCCTGACCCGCCAGCCCGGCCGCCTGCACGCCGAGATTGTATGCAACGCCTCCCGCATCCTGACCGAGGCACTGCGCAAGAGCGCCTCTTAACACCCGGAGCGCGGGCGCTCTGGCGCCACAATCGGTGGCACATTCTGCCCCTCGGGTAGTGTTTGCGCATGACTAAATTCGCTGTGTTCCTTCGCGGGATCAACGTCGGCGGCATCAACTTGAAGATGGCCGACCTTCGCACAGCACTCGCCACGCTGCCCCTGACCAAGGTGAAAACGCTGCTGGCTTCGGGCAACGTGGTGTGCACAGCCGAGGCCTCCGCCGGGGAACTGAAGTCCATGGTGGAGGCCTTGCTGCGTGAGAGGTTCGGCTACGACGCATGGGTCGTCATCCTTGACGATGCGCAGCTAAACGCGATCATCGACGCCTGCCCCTACCCGGCCGACGACGCCTCCACCCACAGCTACGTGACGCTCTCCTCGGATCCGGCCGTCCTTGACGAGCTGGCGCGGCACGGCGGCGAGATTCCCGGCGTCGAACTTGTCAGGCTCAGCCCCGAGGCCATCGGCTGGCCCGCCGCAAGTGGGGGAACCCTCGACAGCCCGTTCAGCAAGCTCTCGGCCCGTCCCCGGTACAAAAGTACGACGACGACCCGCAACCTGCGCACGCTGCTGAAATGCCGCGACGCCCTGGCTTAGCGAAAGCCCCGTCCCCGCCCCGCCGAACGTACAGTTAATGCCAATGTTTCCGCCCAACATTGCCATTAACTGTACGTTCGAGTGCCGTTGGGCAGGTTCAGCGCGCCGCGGCCAACGCCTCCTGGAACGCCCGGAACTGCGCAATTTCCGCCTCGGTGGGGGCAACAACCAGCTCCTCGGCAACCCCGGCGACACTTTCACGCAACCGGCGTCGTGCCTGGGACGCCCTGCCTGCGGCCCCCGCTGCGGCCAGGAACTTCGAGGTGATGGCCAGAAAGATGCCAAGCACCACACCGGCGAGCACCATCAGCGTGGGCAGCGGCCAGCCCTCGACCCTGGGCACCTCCGGCACCGGCATTTGGAAGTATCCCAGCGCCGCAAGCACACCGAGCCACACCAAGCCGCCCACTGCAACAAGCAGCGCCAACCACTGGATGACTGAGAACACCGGCCACCACCAGGCGCGGGTGTTGGCCTTCAGGTCTGTGCCGGCCACGGCCTGGTCCAAGGCGTCGGGCAGGTGGCCACGATTGCTGCGCGCAGCGGCCCTGATGGAGGCCCGCCACGGACCCGGCGCCCCTGCACTTGCCGCATCGGCAAAGTCACGGACCGAGGAATCCAGTTGCGCCACCTCTGCTGCACCGGCCGGGGGCAGCGATGTCATGTTGACCTCCGGGGACCCCTCACGCCGCAAGCTCAACCTGCGCAGCGGGTCCTTCCTGAACCGGGCAAGCCACCGCGTCACCGGCCAGCCGGTCCGCTTGGTCGCATCGAGACGGTACGAGGTCCGCACGGCGGACACCACAGTCTCAACATGAACGGCGACGGCCAGACCCGCGGCCAGGGCCTTCCTATCCTGCTGGTGCACGCCGGCAGCATCGCCCACGCCCGAAACTGCCGCAAGGCGCACTGCAGCAACACCCACATCAGCGGCCAACCGGGCGGACTTTGCGGCCTTTGCCTTGACCACGGCGGCAATGTGCCGGCGAAGATCGGACACCCCCGCACCCGTCACGGCCGACACCGCCGCCACCTGCACCTTGCCCAAACCGTCGCGGTCCAAAATGCCGACCAGGGATTCAAGCACCGGGCCAACCTCGTCCGGGGCGAGCCTGTCCACCTGGTTCAGCACCACAAGGGTCACATCGGCATGGGAGGAAAACGGCCTGATGAAATCGTTGTGGATGGCAGCATCGGCGTACTTTTGCGGATCCAGCACCCACACCAGGACATCAACCTGACCGGCAAGCCGCTCAACAATGTGGCGGTTGCCCACCTGAACCGAATCGAAATCGGGCAGGTCAAGCAGGACCAGCCCTCCGCCGTCGTCTGTCAGCCCGGAAACCTGGACACCCTCGCGGCGGTCTGCAATTTCGAGCCAGTCGAGCAGCGGCGCGCTGCCCTCCATGCCCCAGACCATGGCGAGCGGCTCGTTGGTGGTGGGCCGGCGTACGGCGACCCGCGCGGCGTCTGTGCCCGCCACGGCATTGAACAGCGAGGACTTCCCGCTCCCGGTGGCGCCGAAAAATCCCACAACCGTGTGGTCCCCGCTGAGCGTTCGCCTGGATGTGGCGCGCTCGAGGACGTCGTAAACCTCCGACAGCGCTGCGTCCTCGAGCCTGCCCTCGCCTAGCTCCCGGGCCTCATTGAGCGCCGCGAGCTGCCTGTCCAGCGTGGATTCGGCGCGTGACTGCCTGTGCCGGCTCATGCGCGCTCCCCCCGTCCTGATTTATCGTGTCCGGCGCCGCTTTCGCCGCCCAGGTCGGCCAGCTGACCGGCGAGCCCGCCAAGGCGCCGCACCTGCGTGCCGGCCAACTGCTCCACGGGCCCCAGCCTGTCGAGGAAGACCTGCTGCTGTCGCTCAAGCAGGCCGGCGCAGCGCGCGTCGAGCGAACGTTTGGCCTCCTTGGCCAGTCGGCGGACGGCGTCTTCGCCGAAGACGGCTTCCAAAAGCTTCTGACCCACGACGGCGGTGCCTCCCGCGATTCCCACCTCCGCTCCCGTCAGTCCCCCCGTAACGGAGAAGACGACGACCATCAGGATCACGCCCAGCCCGTTGACACCGAAGGAAAGCCACCTGGCCTGGGAGCGTTTGGCGGCACCTTCGGCCTTAATCAGCGCCATGACCTCGCCCTGCCATGCCCGGATTTCCGCGGCGACGTCTGCGGGGAATTCGGCACTGACGCCCGAGAGGTCCTCCGTTCCCAACAGCTGCCTGCCGGCCGGATCCGCGCGCCACCGCTGGTCGGCGTCCTCGGCGGCCCGCGTGCACTGGTCAACGATGACCGCCTGCAGGCCTGTTTCAATCGCAGTTTCGACCTTGACCGCAGGAGGTGGCTGGCCCTTGAAGAACGCCCCAATCCTGTCGCGGACCCTGCCGATGCCGCTTTCAAGGGCCCTGAAGAATTCGCCCGTGCCGACGAAGTCCTGCCAGCGGGCAAGGACCTCCCCGCGTAGGAGCGAGCCGTCGCCTGTGGCCTTGCCGATCCGCGTTTCGGCATCCATGAAGGCGGCCCGGACGTCGTCACCCAGCTGGCTGCCGGCGTCGCGCTGGGCCTGTACGGCCGAGGCGAGCACCTCAAGGCGGCCGGATAATGAGCGGACCGTGCCGTTGAGCGTGCGGCGCACAATCTCAGCCCGGCCGGCAGCGTCCTGGCTGATATTCCCCAGCCAGTTGTTGATGGGAGCCACCGCAGTGGGCGGCAGCATGCCCAGTTCGTCGAGGACTGTTTCGGGAACCACAAACAACTGCGCGCCGGCCAGTCCCTCGCGGACAAGCATCTCCTGCAGATCCCGTTCAATTTCCTGCTCTGCACCCGCCGGAACGCGGTCAAGGATGACAGCCACGGTGATGTCCCGGGATGCCGCGTCCAGAAGAAGTTTCCACGGCACGGCGTCGGCGTACCTGTTGGCCGTTGTGACAAAAAGCCACAGATCGGCCGCCGCCAACAGCTGGCCCGCGAGTTGGCGGTTCTCATCTGAAATCGAGTCGACGTCGGGGGTATCCAGCAGCGCGACCCCCGCAGGAACGGCGGGATCGGCCACGAGCATCAGGGACGTCATGGCTGACGCGTCCGGAGCCACACCTGCCCGGGAGGCCGGCGTATTCTCCTTGATCAGTTCGCCGTGGACCCTATGGAGGGTGGGCAGCACCCTGGCGGAGGCAAACCATTGGGCGTCGCCGGGGTTGTGCAGCAGTATGGGCTGACGCGTGGTGGGCCTGATGGCCCCGGACCTGGCCACGGGATGGCCCACCAGGGCGTTCACGAGCGTTGACTTCCCGGCGCCGGTTGAACCTCCCACCACTGCCAGCAGCGGAGCGTCGAGGCTTCGCCACCGGGGCAGGATGTAGTCATCGAGCTGGCCAAGGGCTGCGCCGGCCGTCGCGCGGGCGTTTTCCACCCCCGGCAGTTCCAGCGGAAGGTCGACGGCCGCCAGTTCCGAGCGGACAGTTTCCAGCAGCTCAATGGCGGCCTCTTGTACCAAGGCAGCGGCGCCGTTGTCGCTTGAATAACTCGATTCGGTGGAGTTCACAGCTTCATCATGCCAGTTCCTGTGGCAATACAACCGGAAAAGTCCATGAGTCTCAGGCCCCGCCGCACCAAACAAGCAACAATGATCCCGTTCGCGGGTTTCGATACCCGTCTACGGGTGTCGAAACCCGCGAACGGGATCGAAAGTCAAAAAGGGCAAAACAAAACCCCCGGAACAGTGAAGTTCCGGGGGTAGTTGTGACCCCAGCGGGATTCGAACCCGCGTTACCGCCGTGAGAGGGCAGCGTACTAGGCCGCTATACGATGGGGCCCTAATACATTCATTTTCAGCAAAGTGAACTTCAAGAACAATACTTGATGTTCGCTTCACCCGCCAAATGAAAGGCGGCTTTTGCAAGCGCTGGGATACCAGGACTCGAACCTAGAATGTCGGTACCAGAAACCGATGTGTTGCCAATTACACCATATCCCAATGGCCACGTTCTGCCGTGAATCGCTCAAGTTTCCTTGGCCCTTCAGCGGCCCTCGCGCCGGGATAAAACTATACCTGAGAGTGTCGGGAACAGCAAAACGAAAAAGGCGTTTCTAGCTGAGTCCTGCATCACACCACCTTGGAAGGGCTCAAAATCCGCATCAGGACGAGGATTTCTGCCAGTGAAGCAATCACGGGAACCGCTGCAGCCGCCTCAGCGTCCGCACCAAAGACTTCAGGGGCCGCCTTGCCTGACCTGTTCAACCACACACCGTGCAGTCCGGCATTGACCGAGGCAACGCCGTCGAGCATGTAGTTGTCCCCCACGTACAGCGTCTCCCCCGGCGCTGTGCCCAGCTGGCGGCAGCCTTCAAGGAAGATCGCAGGGTCAGGCTTCGCCACGGAAACGGTGTCGATACCCACGAGCACCTCAATGCGCGCCAGCCCCGCCTGGTCCAGCTTGGCCCGCTGGTAGTCGTGGACGTTGTTGCTGACGGCACCGTAGGGGATCCCTGCGGCGTCCATCGCAGCAAGGACAGGCACGACGTCGTCGAAGGCCCGGATGGAGCGGGGCTGGGCCAGCTCGAAGTCGGCAATCCACTGCTGCTCGGCGGCATCGTCAAAGCCGGTCACGCCCAAATGGTCAAAGACAACCCGGGCCCGCAGGCCGCGCTGCTCGTGGAAGGTGAACTCTCCTGCAATGTAGCGGTCGTAGTAGTCGTGCGGATCGGCCATATACATGGCGGCAAACCGGGACCAGTCTGCCGCACCAAAGTCCGGCAGCAGGGCTGTGGATGCGTGGATCATGGCATCGGCCATGGCCTGATGGAGGTCAACAAGTGTGTCATCGATGTCAAACAAAACACCGTTGATCCGCCCGGCGAACGGGGCGGAAGCAGCGGTGTCTTGTGAAGCGTTGAGCGTCAAGGTGATTAGCCCCTGAACGCGCGCAGGCGGGCCAGGGAGGAATCCTTGCCCAGGATGACCATTGATTCAAAGAGCGGCGGGGAGACCTTGCGGCCCGACAGTGCCGTGCGCACGGGACCGAAGGCGAAGCGGGGCTTGATGCCCATGCCCTCAACCAGGGCAGACTTCAACGCAGCCTGGATCGACTCGGCGCTCCAGTCCTCGAGTGGCTCCAGGGCGGCCAGGGTTGCATCCAAAACCTCGGACAGGTTCTCGGGCATGCCCTTAAGCGCATCCTCGGCGACGTCAACGGCGTCGTCCTTCTTGAAAAGGAACGAGATCATTTCCGGAGCCTCGCCCAGCAAGGTGATGCGCTCTTGGACCAGCGGGGCGGCCTCATCAAGAATGAAGTTCTCGCGGTCGGTCAGCGTCTCCCCCACGAGGCCGGCGGCCTGCAGGTACGGGACGAGGCGGTTGCGGAAGTCGGTTGCCTCTAAAAGACGCACGTGGGTGCCGTTGATGGCCTCGGCCTTCTTGATGTCGAAACGGGCCGGGTTGCTCAGGACGTCGTGGATGTCGAAGTTTTCCACGAGCTGGTCAACGGTGAAGATGTCCTCGTCGGCGGAGAGCGACCAGCCCAGCAGGGACAGGTAGTTCAGCAGGCCCTCTGGAATGAAGCCGCGGTCGCGGTGCAGGAACAGGCTCGACTCGGGGTCGCGCTTGGAGAGCTTCTTGTTGCCGGCCCCCATGACATAGGGCAGGTGGCCGAACAGCGGCATGTATTGCGCGACGCCCACCGCATACAGGGCCTGGTAGAGGGCAACCTGGCGGGGCGTGGAGGACAGCAGGTCCTCGCCGCGCAGCACGTGGGTGATGCCCATGAGGGCGTCGTCCACGGGGTTCACCAGCGTGTACAGCGGTGCGCCGTTGGGCCGGACGATTGCGTAGTCCGGGACTGATCCTGCCTTGAAGGTGATCTCGCCCCGGACCAAATCGGTGAACGTGATGTCGGCATCGGGCATGCGAAGACGCAGCGCCGGCGCACGACCCTCGGCCTTGAAAGCAGCAATCTGCTCGGGCGTGAGGTCACGGTCAAAGTTGTCGTATCCGAGCTTAATGTCCCGGCCGGCGGCCTTGTGACGATCCTCGACTTCCTCGGGTGTGGAAAATGACTCATACGCGAATCCACCCTCGACCAGCTTGGCGATGACGCCCTGGTAGATGTCCCCGCGCTGCGACTGGCGGTACGGCTCGTGCGGGCCGCCCACCTCAACACCCTCATCCCAGGTGATCCCGAGCCACTTCAAAGCGTCAAGGAGCTGCCGGTAGCTTTCCTCGCTGTCGCGCTTGGCGTCGGTGTCCTCGATGCGGAAGATCATCTTTCCGCCGGTGTGCCGGGCGTAGGCCCAGTTGAACAGGGCGGTGCGGATCAGCCCGACGTGGGGCGTGCCTGTGGGCGACGGGCAGAACCGTACCCTGACAGGAGTTTCGGCTGTGACAGTGGGGATGGGGGCAGCAATAGTCATGATGGTCCCAGTTTAGTCGCCATGGGGCCGGTTTCGAACTGAACCCCAATTCCACGCACGACGGCGGAACGCGGGCGCCGCTGTCGTCCCGCCTTCCGCCCCTCCCGGCACACCCCTTGACGCGGCATTCCGTTCCGGCGTAACATACAACCAAATGGTTGTAGATGAGCTGAAAGACATTGAACTGGACCGCCTGTTCCAGGCGTTTGCCGATTCGACCCGCCGCGACATTGTCCGGCGGGTCAGCCTGGACGGACTGTCGGTCTCCGGGCTGGCGCAGTACTACGACATGAGTTTCGCAGCGGTCCAGAAACATGTGGCCGTGTTGGAACGCGCCTCCCTTGTGACCAAGGAAAAGCGCGGAAGGGAGCAGCTGGTGCGTGCACACCACGAGGGCCTGGACAAGGCCCGCCGGCTGCTCGATGAGTATGAGGCGATCTGGCGGGCGCGAGTCGGGCGGATCGCGGACATTCTGGCACAAGGACCGCCCGAAGGGCTGGGAAGGGAAACACCATGACAGTCATCAGTTCCACCAAAACACCCGAGGCACTGACCCTGACCATCGCGGCGGAGTTTGCGGCCGACGTCGAACGCGTCTGGCAAATCTGGGAGGACCCGCGCCAGCTGGAGCGCTGGTGGGGCCCGCCCACCTGGCCGGCAACGTTTGAGCGGTACGAATTCCAGCCCGGCGGCAAGGCCGACTACTTCATGACAGGCCCCGACGGCAGCAAGGCCCGGGGCTGGTGGAAGTTCACGGCCGTGGCCGCGCCGAGCAGCCTGGAGCTCGACGACGGATTCGCCGACGCCAACGGCGCCCCCGTCACCGATATGGGCTCCGCGCACATGGCGGTCGCCATCGAAAACGCCGGTGGCAGCACCCGCATGAGCGTCACCACGACGTTCGAAAGCGCCGAGCAGATGGACAAGATGCTGGCGATGGGCATGGAGGAAGGCATGGGGCTGGCCATGGGCCAGATCGACGCCATCCTCGCCGAACAGCAAGTCGCCTAAAGGACCCCGATGCTGCTTGTGGACTCCTCGATCCGGTGTCGACGAGCGGGATCGGCGTCTTTTTTTGAAGACCTGAGTCTAGGGAACCAGTCCGACTCCCGGGCAAAACTGGGCAGGGACCGCAGCATCCGGGGTAATCGTTGGCGTGCAGGGGCTGGACGGCCCCTGGTCCGAGTCCTACGGCGTTGCCAATCCGGCAATTAAGGCGCCCACGGAGGTTGACCTGCACCAGCGCATCGGATCCGTCACGAAGACCTTCACCGGAACCCTTGTCCTGCAGTTCGCCACGGAAGGGAAACTGAAGCTCGACGACACCATTTCAGGCTACGTACCCGGGAACCCAACGGCGTAAACATCACCCTGGGCATGTTGCTGGACATGACAAGCGGCACCTCCAGCTGCACCCTTGATGTGAACTTCACCCACGAGCTGTTCGCCGATCCCACCAGGATTCGGACGCCGGGCCAACGCCTGGGCAACGTCATTGAAAAGGTCACGGGTTCCACCTTCCCCGATGTCCTGCAGCAGCAGATCCTTGGCCCGCTGAAACTCGGGTCGGCCTGGATGCCCGGGGCAAACGACCCCTGCCAACGCCACAGGCTGGAATCCCACCTGGCCGCGCACTGGCGGCGGGGCGACGCCTGCTGAAAACCGCAGCCCAGGTCCAACGGCTCAGTTCCATGGCGCCGTCGAGCATTCATCGGGGAAGACACAGAAGGCGTCAGTCGATCCGGCACAGGCGGGGAAATCCGCGACATCGTGGCCGGGCCATGAACGAACAATATTTGAAGCCGCTCATTGTGCCGGTGACCGTCAGCCGGAAGGAGGTCATCACGGAGGCCTTGGGCGCATCGATGCCCGGTGTTCCCGCGACCGCCGATATGCGCTTCCTATATGGCGACCGCATTGCTCCAACTCGTTGGTGCGGAGATGGTGGCCCTGGATGACAAGCCCTCACGGTGGTCTCCCGAGGTACCCAACAGCGCCAGGGTGACCATGGGACAGCTGACATCGGGGTATGCCGACTACCTCCACGAGCAAGCCTTCATCGATGCAAGCTACAGGGATCCCTTCCGGTCCTGGTCGCCTGCGGGGACGCCGTTCCGGGAGTCCGTCGTGGACCCTGGCGCCGGGCGCCATCGAAACAGCCACCGGCTTGCCTCGAAGGAAAAATGATCCCGTTTGCGGGTTTCGACACCGGTATACGGGTGTCGAAACCCGCAAACGGGATCATCCACGGACGGCGGGGAACAAGGACCGGCGTTTCACGCGCCCATCAGGTGAACAGTGCGTTCTTTGGTTCGTTTTTCTTCACGAACTGCCAGCCGAACCAGAGCACCAGCGCGAACACGGGGACGGTGCACAGGGTCCACAGGCCCAGCAGGTACTGGCTTCCGTCGGGATTTGTCATGGTGTCGAAACCGATGAGCACCGTGATGGCCATGAGCGCAATCAGGCCGATCCAGCTTGTCCACGGCGCACCCGGCATGGGCAGCGATGAGACCTTGCCCTTCTTGCGGCGCAGCAGGATCTGGCAGGCGAAGATGGATGCCCACGTGAAAATCACACCAATGGATGCGGTGTTCAGGGCCAGGTCGAAGGCGTGGGATCCGCCGAGCCAGATGTTCGCCAGCACGCCAACCAGGTAGACGCCCGCGATGCTCAGAATGGCCGCGTACGGAACATGGCGCGAGGACATCTTCGTCAGCCAGGCCGGCGCGTGCCCGTTGTTGGCCATGGTGCGGAAGATCCGGCCAATGGAATAGAGCCCCGAATTGCAGGACGACAGCGCCGCGGTGATGACAACGAAGTTCATGACCGAGCCAACCCAGTCAAGGCCCATCGTGGCAAAAACCGTCACGAACGGGCTCTCCCCCGACTTGTACTGGTCCGACGGCATAAGCATGGCCAGCAGGGACACCGAGCCGACATAGAAAACCACAATGCGAAGCACGACGGCGCGAATCGCCTTGGGCACTTCCCGTTCCGGATTCTTCATCTCACCGGCCGTGATGCCCACCAGTTCGATGGCGTTGTAGGCAAAGATCACCGCATTCAGGGCCAGAATCATCACCAGGCCGCCCTTGGGGAACATGCCGCCTTCGCCGTGGAAGAGGTTGTTGACGGTTGCGTGTGATGCACCCACCTGGGCGTTCATCACCACCATGATGGTGCCGACCACCAGGAAGGTCACAATGGCACCCACCTTCAGGCAGGCAGCCCAGAATTCAAATTCCCCGAACGCCTTCACGCTGAGCAGGTTCACGGCCACGAGCAGCACCAGGGCGCAGACGGCACTGATCTCCACCGGCACTCCCGGGAAGAAGTAGGTGAAGTACAAGCCGATGGCAATGAGTTCGGCGATGCCCGTCATGGCCCAGTTGATGAAGTACATCCAGCCCGAAAGGTACGCGCCCTTCTTGCCGAAGAGCTCGCCGGCATAGGACACGAAGGATCCCGAGGTCTGCCGGTACATGATGAGCTCACCCAGCGCCCGCATGAGCAGGTAAGCGATGACGCCGGCGATGGCGTAGGAAAACACCAGTGCCGGGCCAGTGCTGGCCAAGCGGCCACCGGCGCCCATGAAGAGTCCGACGCCGATCGCCCCGCCCATGGCGATCATTGTTACGTGCCGGCGTGAGAGTGTCTGGGAATATCCCTCGGCCGAAACCTGGTTGGTTCCGTGCATAGTTGGTGCTGTGTCTGTGACGTCTTGTGACACGCAAAATCCTTAGGTTGGTGAACGTCCTGGCTCGCCTGGTCCCCGTGATTTAGCCGGTTTTCACGGAAAGGTACAACCCTGGGGGCGAAAGACTAAAGAAGTCTACTACGCAAACCTTGGGACGTGACGACGGGCACAGCGCAGCCAGGCCCGATAACAAAAGCCAGGTGCCGCCGTCGTAAGGCGGCACCTGGCTTTATAAAAAGTTGAACTCTAGCGGCGGACCACCGGGTTGGAGAGGCGGCCGATGCCCTCGATTTCGACGTCGTAGCGGTCACCTGCCTGCAGGAGGTCGACGCCTGCCGGGGTGCCCGTCATGATCACGTCGCCCGGGAGCAGGGTGAACGCGTGGGAGACAATCGAAACGAGTTCGCGGACGCTGCGCACCATCTGGTTGCTGCTGCCGTCCTGGCGGAGTTCGCCGTTGAGCCAGCCCTTGATATAGACATCGTCGGGGTCAAGTTCGGTTTCGATCCACGGGCCCAGGGGCGCGGACGTGTCGAAGCCTTTGGCGCGGGCCCACTGGCCGTCGCCAGCCTGGACGTCGCGGGCGGTGAGGTCGTTGCCGCAGGTGTAGCCGAAGATGACCTCGTCAACACGCGACTCCGGCACATCCTTGCAGATGCGGCCGATGACAACGCACAGCTCGGCCTCGTAGGAGATCTCTTCGGAAAACTCGGGCAGCACGATCGGTTCGTTGGGGCCAATCACAGACGTGTTGGGCTTTAGGAACAGCAGCGGGTTATCGGGGACTTCGTTGCCCAGTTCACGGGCGTGCTCGGCAAAGTTGCGGCCGACGCCGATGACCTTGCTGCGCGGGATGATCGGGGCCACGAGGCGCACATCGACCAGGGGGTAGGTGATGGTGGTTTTTTCCACGCCGTTGAAGAACGGGTCGCCCTTGATGACTGTGACTGTTTCACTGCCTGACGCCCCTTCCACGATGCCGTACATGGGGTCATTGTCTACTACAAAACGGGCTATACGCATGTGGTTTAGTGTAACGGGAAACTCACTTCGGGCGGCCTCTATCCGACCCGTTGCCTGCGGCACCGCCATCAATGCGTCTCTCTGCCAACAGCTCCTTGGTGCGCACCAGGCGCAGGACGCTGACCAGCAGCACCCCGCCGGCAACATTGAACAGCACCGTGTACCAGAACCAGTTCAACCATTCGAGGTAGCCAAACGGTGCACCGGCATGGATGGCTCCGAAGATCAGCAGGGAGTCGAGCACCGAGTGAAAAAGCGGCAGGCCGGCTAACAAGAACGCTCCGCCCACGGCTGCAACGATCTTTGCCGGCATGGAGTCCGTGCCGTGCTGCATCCGTGTCATCAGGGTGATGGTGCTCCCGCCCAGGACCGCCAATGCCGCGGTCTGCACGCTCAGCGGGGCCAAGGCATAGTGGGCGGCAGCCTCCACGATGGTTTCGCGCCACTGCGGAAATGCCTGCATCACGAGCCACATGATGATCCAGCCGCCCACAAGGTTGGCCACCAGCGTCCCGCTCCAGAGTTTGAGCAACTGGCTCACGCGCGCTTCCTTCGCGGCCACAGCGGCCAGCGGGATTAGGAACCCTTCCGTGAACAGTTCGCTCTTGGCCAGAAGCAGCGCAATGAATCCAACACCAAAGGCCAGTCCGGCCATCAGGCTGCTGCCGGTGGCATCCTTGACAGCGAGATACGCCATCACGCCCAGCCCCACCTCAAATCCACCGAAGATGCCGGTAACAAGCACGGAGGTCCAGCTGCGGTGCAAACGCTGGGCGCCTTCCTCCACAATGCGATCAAAGACCTCCTCTAGTTCCTCCTCAACCGGTGCATCGTTCGATCCGAGCTCACGCCGGCGCTGCTCATCATCCATGTCTGCCCTTCAGTAGACCTGACCCGGTCCGCCACCACGTGGCGCCACAGCCGCTGCTTTCTATGGATGATATGCCTGAAGCGCATCAGACTGCACGATCCCCGCAAGATTTCTTTCCACAGCTACCCATGTGAGCCACCTGCGGGCTCCATGTGTACAGCATGTGACCTCTGTCCGATCCGTGCGCGCCAGCTGGACATCCCCCCGGGGGGCTCTGGCACCATCGAAAGATGGACTCATTTGAAACGAGCATCTTACCCATCTTGGCGATCCTGGCTGCCCTGACCGGCGCAGCATTGCTAACCCTTGCCGTCCGGCTCGCCGCCAACTACGCCTTTCGGAAGGTTCCGGGTTTCGCCCGCCGATCTGCGAAGGCCAAGCTGCCGGTTTTCGGGGTTTTCTCCTTGGTGGGTGTCCGTATTGGCCTCTCTCTCACAGCATCCGGCCGGGGCTGGTTCCCGGCCGTCGAATTCGCCACCATGACAGCCATCATTGTGGCGCTGTGCTGGCTGACCATTGTCACCCTAGGGATCGGGGAACGGCTTTTGCTGCGCCACTTCACCGCCCAGAGTGTGGACAACCGCAAGCTGCGCCGGCTCACCACGCAGATAACTCTGGGCCGGCGCATCGTCACGGCGCTGCTGATCACCCTCGCCGTGGCGGGCCTCCTGCTCACCATTCCCGAGGTCAGGGCGCTGGGGACAGGGCTTCTGGCCTCTGCCGGACTGATCTCCATTGTGGCCGGTCTTGCTGTGCAGAGTTCACTATCGAACGTGTTTGCCGGCGTCCAGCTGGCTTTTACCGACGCGATCCGCATTGATGATGTGGTTGTGGTGGAAGGTCTGTGGGGCCGCATTGAGGAAATCACCCTGACCTATGTTGTGGTGCGGGTGTGGGATGAGCGGATGCTGATCCTGCCTTCCACTTATTTCACCGGCACACCGTTTGAGAATTGGACCAGGAACAGTCCCAAGATCATGGGCAGCGTGGAGTTCGACGTCGACTGGCTGGCACCTGTGGACGAGCTCCGACGGCACTTGGATGAGACCTTGGCAGGCTCACCACTGTGGGACGGCCGCACCGGCAAGATGGAAGTGACCGACGCGATTGACGGCAAGGTGCGGCTGCGGATCGTGGTCAGCGCCAAGGACAGCGGCGATCTGTGGGACCTGCGCTGCCTGGTGCGCGAGTCCCTGCTCACCCATGTCCAGAGCCTGCACAGAGCATCGATCCCCCGTCAGCGGTGGGAGCACAGCCCCCGGGACGGATATTCGCCCGCGGATGCGCCCCGGCCCGGGATTGAATTGGTCTCCGCCGCCAATCCACGGTGAGCCTCGGCTCCGCGCCTTAAGCAGAAGCGCGCCCGCCTCCCACTTCCGCGCCCGGTAGAACGGGCGCGGAAGTGGGAAGCGGGCGCGGAAACCGAAGGCGGTTCTTAATCCAGCCGGGTCAACCAGCCGTGCAGGTCCTGGACGGCTCCGGTCTGGATCCCCAAAAGCTGCTCGCGGATCGCGGCCGTGACCGGCCCGATGCCCTGTGCGGGTGAGGCGATGGTGTCCTCGGCCGTCTTCAGTTCGCCGATCGGGGTGATGACAGCAGCGGTGCCGCACGCAAAGACTTCGGTGATCTCGCCGTTGGCAACCCCTGATCGCCATTCATCGATCGTGATCTTACGTTCTTGCACTTTCAAGCCCCGGTCCGCTGCCAGTTGCATGACGGAGGATCGGGTGATCCCGTGCAGGATGTGCCCGTTGAGCTCGGGGGTGACGAGTGTACCGTCCTTGAACACGAAGAAGATGTTCATGCCGCCGAGCTCCTCGACGGCATTGTCGTTGAACTTGTCAAGGAAGAGAACCTGCTTGCAGCCGTTTGCTTCCGCCTCCATCTGCGCGGCCAGCGAGGCTGCGTAGTTGCCGCCACACTTGGCCTCGCCCGTGCCACCTTCGCCGGCGCGGGCATAGGTGGTGGTGAGCCAGATCGACACGGGCTTGAGCTCGCCGCCAAAGTAGTTTCCAGCCGGTGAGGCAATCACACGGTAGGAAACCTCGCGGGCCGGGCGGACACCAAGAAATGCCTCGGTGGCGATCATAAACGGGCGCAGATACAACGCGTCGCCGTCCCCTGAAGGAACCCAGTCTTGATCCACCGAAACCAACTGGCGCAGCGACTCCAGGAACGTTGAGGTAGGCAGTTCCGGCAGCGCCAGACGCCGGGCGGAGGCATTGAGCCGGGCGGCATTGGCCTCGGCACGGAACGTCCAGATGGAGCCGTCGGCGTGCCGGTAGGCCTTCATGCCCTCAAAAATTTCCTGGCCGTAGTGCAGTACCGCGGCCGCAGGGTCCATGGCGATGGGCCCATACGGTTCAATACGTGCATTGGACCAGCCACCCACGCCGTGCGCGTCAACTTTGAAATCAACCACGGCCGTGTGGTCGGTGAAGTAATCCCCGAATCCAGGGTTTGCCAAAATCTCGTCCCGGGCCGCGGTGCTCTTCGGGTTCTCGTTCAGCTGCAGGGAAAAGTTCAGCTCATTGGCGCTCTGGGTCATGCTTCCTCCACAAGGTATCCCTCCCGTGCCTTCGTCGCAGGGTGGGGGTTTGGTGCCTGTTTAGTTCGTCGCACAGGCTGGAGCGCCGCAATCGTTCAGTTACGGCGCGTTCACCCTGTGTGTCCTAGCCTACTCTGCCCAACAACGTACGACGGCGCTAAAGAGCAGCCGCTATTGCGTCGCCAATGGTGCTGGTTGAGCGAGGGGACGCCGGGTTGCGGGTGGCGACATCGGCAGCCACCGCAGCCTCGATCCGGCCCGCAGCGCCGTGGTGTCCCAGGTGGTGCAGCAACAGGGCCGCGGACAGAATCGCCGCCGTCGGATCTGCTTTCTGCTGACCGGCAATATCGGGGGCCGAACCATGGACGGGTTCAAACATGGACGGTGCACTGCGGTCCATGTTGATGTTGCCCGAGGCTGCCAGGCCGATGCCACCGGTGACGGCCGCGGCCAAGTCGGTGACGATGTCGCCAAAGAGGTTGTCGGTGACGATGACATCGAAGCGGGCGGGGTCCGTGACAAGGAAAATCATGGCGGCATCAACGTGCAGGTAGTCAACGCTGACCTCGGGGAAATCCTTCGCCACGGCCTCAACCGTGCGCTTCCACAAGTGGCCCGCGTAGACCAGCACATTGTGCTTGTGCACGTACGTCAGCTTCTTGCGGGGGCGTTCGCTGGCGCGGCGGAAACCGTCACGGACAAGGCGTTCAACACCAAACGCGGTGTTGACTGAAACTTCCGTGGCCACCTCGTGCGGGGTGCCCTTGCGCAGCACGCCGCCGTTGCCAACATAGGGACCTTCGGTACCTTCTCGGACCACCACGAAATCAATGCTGCCGGGGTTCGCCAAAGGTGAGGCCACGCCGTCGTACAGGAACGAGGGGCGCAGGTTGACGAAGTGGTCAAGGGCGAAGCGGAGCTTGAGCAACATCTCGCGTTCGATCAACCCTGACGGGATGGAGGTGTCGCCGGGGGCCGCACCGACGGCACCAAAGAGAATGGCGTCATGGCCACGCAGGGCCTCGATGGTGGAATCGGATAGGGTCTCCCCCGTGGCCAGCCAATGCTCGGCACCGAGCTTGTAGTCTGTCAACGTCAATTCCACGCCTTCGGCGGCGGTAACCCTTGCCAGCACCTTCACAGCCTCGGCTGTTACTTCGGGACCAATGCCGTCGCCGGCAATTACTGCAATATCAATCGATGCGCTCATGGATTCAGCCTACGAAAACATCCACATAATGGGCAAGTGATCTTACATTTTGAGATGGCTATTTAATTGAGTCGTACCCGTCCAAAGCTGCCCGGCGGGTTTCTTGCAGGTCAACGATCGGTTCCGGATACTCCGGCGTCAGGATCTCCGGCACCCACCGTCCCACGTAGCGTCCGTGCGGATCGAACTTCTTGGCCTGCGTCACGGGATTGAAAATCCGGAAAAAAGGTGACGCGTCGGCCCCTGACCCTGCAACCCATTGCCAGTTGGCCGGGTTCGCTGCAGCGTCGGCATCCACCAAGGTGTCCCAAAACCATTGCTCGCCCGCACGCCAGTCAATGCCAAGGTTTTTAACCAGAAAACTGGCTGCCACCATTCGCACCCGATTGTGCATGACACCGGTGTGCCACAATTCGCGTTGACCCGCGTCGACCAAGGGAATTCCTGTGGTGCCGGTGCACCACGCCAGCCAGTGACGTTCGCCTACGGGCCCGTCTCCGCCGGGGGTGCGCCAGGGAAAGGCATCAAATTTCCGACGCAGGTTGGTGGTGGCCAAATCCGGGTGGTGGTAGAGCTGGTGCCAGCAAAATTCGCGCCACCCGAGTTCGGAGGCGAATACCGATGCGTCCGGGCCGGCCTCGCTGCGGCGTTCTGCGAGCGCGTTCCACACCTGGAACGGGCTGAGCTGACCCCACCGCAGGTACGGTGAAATCCGGCTGGTGCCCACTTGATCAGGCCGGTCCCTGGCGCTTGCATAGTTCCTCACCGGCTCCTGCAGGAAGCGTGCCAAGGCGGCGTGGCCCGCTGCTGCCGTGGGCTGCCAGCTCTCGCGAAGCCCCGATGCCCAGTCCGGACTGGTGGGCAGCAGAGCCCATGATTCCAGCGCGTCCGCCTCCGGCAACTGACCCTGGTGGCCTCGGCCGGCGTCGGGCGCTTCCATGGGGTTCCGGAAGTCCCGTTCCGAGAGCGCCCGCCAGAACGGGGTAAAGACCTGGTAGGGGTTTCCGGCGCCTGTTGTGAGTGTCCACGGTTCATGCAGGAGGGAGGCATGGAAACTCTCCGTGTGGATCCCCTGCCCGCTGGCCCACTGCTTCAGCTGGGCATCCACGGCGCGCTCGGGGCCGCCATAGCGCCTGTTCCAAAACAATGAGGTGGCGCCCAGTTCGTTGCAGATTTCCGGGAGGAGGTCCGTTGCGCCGCCTTGGCGCAGTATCAGCGGGATGCCCAGTGACGCCAGTTCCTCCCGGAGATCCACCAGCGCGTGGTGCAGCCACCATTTCGCGGCCCCACCGAGCGGGCGGATGCCAGGGGAGCGCTCATCGAGCACGTAGAGCGCCACCACATCCCCCTCAGCAGTTGCTGCGAGGAGGGCGGGGTTGTCGGCAACACGGAGATCGTCGCGGAACCAGACAAGGGAGATACCCATAGTGGGCCTTTCGGTGAAGTGGGTGTTGGTGGCAGCAGGTCTTCTGAGGCTCAGCCGCCGTGCCCGGTGGCCAACCAGATAAGCGCAAGGGTGGCCAGGAAGCCGCTGAGGTAGTTCAACCACAGGAAGCGCTTCCATGCCACATTGGCCTGTTCGGAGTTCGCATCACTGAGACGCAGGTACGGGACGGTGTTTACCAGGTAGGGAACGGCCAGTACCGCAGCTAGCGGAACGGCAGTGAAGAGCATAAGCACTCCGGCCCCGGCATAACAGAATACGGCGAAGCCCACCGTGGCTCGCGCCCCCAACACCGTACCAATGGAGGCCAACCCACCCTCGCGGTCAGGAATAATATCCTGCACCGCACCAAAGGCGTGGCTGCCCATGCCCCAGAGGAAGAAGGCCGCCAAAAAGGCCCAAATCCCGGGGGTGAACGGCGCGTTCACCAGCACCAGCGCATACACGGCAGGTGAGACAAAGTGAGTGCTGGAGGTGATCGAATCCAGGAAGGGACGTTCCTTGAATCGCAGTCCCGGCGCGCTGTAGGCGAGAACCGCGAACAGTGAGATGCCCAGCACCACATTCGCCAGCACCCCACCTTGAGTGAGCAGCACCACTACAAACGGGACCACTGACACCACTGCCGATACCAAGATGAAACGGTGGTGGCTACGGTCCAGCACCGCACCCTCGATGCCCCCTTTACGGGCATTGAGCAGATCGGACTCGTAATCAAAAACATCGTTGATGCCGTACATGGCCAGGTTGTAAGGAATCAGGAAGAACAGTGTTCCCACAGCAAAGACCCAGTCGATCCTACCGGTGGCCAGAAAATAGGCCGCGGCGAACGGGTAGGCCGTATTGACCCAGGAAACCGGGCGTGAGGAAACAAAAAGTGTCTTCATGTCTTCCTTCCCCGGGTGAACAGCAACCACAAGCCAGGCAGCAGCAGCGCGCCCGCCACTGGATAGGCAAAGTCCTCAATGGGCGCCAGACCCACACGGGCGCCGTTGAGCGTGTGCCCGGCATAGTCAAAGAGTCCGGAGCTAATCATGATGTTGTCAAAGACCGCTGTCAGCGCCACCATCACCACAGCAGTAGCAACCAGCGGAACCACCACCCGTCCCATGCCGCCGGCCACGGAGCCGCGCCATGGCAGAGTCGGCAGGAGGACCACCACGGCAACAGCCACAAAGATCACATTGAGCTCAATGAAACTCATTTCTTCTCCCCCGTCACGGACATTGCCATGCGCTGGCGCTTGCGCTTGTACAAAACCCTTTGGGCTGCGGTAAACAGGATCATGGTTTGGTAACACAGGAATAACAGGAAGAACACTTCCTCCAAAGGCAGTTGTTCCCCCACCATGATTCCGGTCATCAAAGCCGATTCCCGGTGCAGGAAGATGCCTGCCGCAATGGCCGCCACATCCCAGGTGAGAAAGAAGGCCGTTCCCAGCACCAACACGGAGAGCGCTGCAACGGGACGGGCAAAAACAAACAGCTTCCACCGGGCATCCAACGCAACCATGCAGGCGATGACAAACAGCAGGACGAGCAGATAAATCATGCGCCGCCCACCCCTTTCGGCAGGGCGGCGTCGGCATCAACGGCTTCAGCATGGGCAACGTCATGATCTCCAACGTCAACAGCTGGGGGTTGCACATCTGCGGCTCGTGTAGTGGGGGCAGGTGGCTCGGGCAGCGGCCCGGACGATGTGTCTTCGCGGACCGACTTGAGCACCAGCTCGGCACTGATCATGCACAAAGGCACACCAATACCGGGGCGGACCGAGCTCCCTGCGTAATACAGGCCCGCCACCTTGTGGTTGACATTGCCCGGACGCAGGAAGGCGCTCTGGCGCAGCGTGTGGGCAAGGCCCAGTGCGCTGCCCTGCCAGGCGTTGACGTTGTCCTGGAAATCCGCCGGACCATAGCTGCGCCGAACAACAATCCGCTCGGCCAAGTCCGGGGTGCCACTCCACAGCGCCAGTTGCGCAATGGCAGCGTCGGCTACCTGTTCAACCTGAGCCGAGCCCGTTCCGTCAATCCCTCCCCTGCCCCACCGGGGAAGCGCCGGCGCTGGCACAAGCACAAAAAGGTTTTCGCAGCCCTCCGGCGCCACGGAGGAATCGGTGGCGCTGGGACGACTGACATACAGCGAGGTGGTGTCAGCCAGTGTGCGTCCTTGGATGATTCGCGCGAAGTTGTCCTGCCAGTCCTCGGTGAAGAGCAGGTTGTGGTGGGACAACGCAGGTAGCCTGCCTTGGACGCCCAGGCACACCAAGACGGCGCTGATGCCAGGATCTGCCTTGCTCCACTTTTTTGCCGAAATGGTGCGCTGACGTTCCGGCAGCAGCCTGGTTTCAATGTGGTGCAGATCAGCGGCCCCCACCACCAAGGTGGCAGGTGTGCTGTGCTCAGCTCCCTCCCCATCGCGCCAGGAAACCGCCTCACAGCGGATCGGTGTGGTGGCGGAGGCGGTGAGGATCGCCGTGGCCGTGGCCCGGGTGGAAATCGTTACCCCGGCCTTGCGTACCACCCGTTCCATGGCATCCACCACGGCCATGAATCCACCTTGTGGATACAGGACCCCGTCCTGCAGGTCCAGATGGCTCATGAGGTGGTAAATCGAGGGGGCCTTGTTCGGGCTGGTGCCCAGAAAGACTGCCGGGTATCCAAGGATCTTTTGTTGCAGAGGGTCTGAAAAGCGGCGTGCGGCATAGCTGTCCAGTGTCTGGGTGAGCAGCTGAAGAAGTTTGGGCCCATGGCGGAGAACGGCCGGGTTCAGCAGTCCGCGCAGCGTGCCAAAGGGGTCGTAGAGGAAATGCCGCTTGGCCAGGGTGTAAGCCAGTTCAGCGGAGTCCAGGTATTTGGCCAGCGCCGCACCGGAGCCTGGATGCTGGGATTCGAACAGGGCAATGGATTCTGCACGCCCCGTGCGCACATCGACGGTTACCTCCCCCGGACCGCTAAAGAGCCGGTAGGCCGGGTCAAGACGCGTCAATTCCAGCTCGTCGGCGGCGCTGGTGCCCATCATCTTGAACCAGTGATCGATCACCTCCGGCATCAGGTACCAGCTAGGACCGGTGTCGAAAACGAAGCCATCCTTCTCCCAGCGCCCTGCCCGTCCGCCAAGGTCCTGCTGTTTCTCCAGCACTGTCACCCGGTGCCCGTCCCGGGCCAGCAAGCCGGCGGTGGCCAGCCCGGAGATGCCGCCGCCAATCACCACGGCTTGTTCCGGCGCCGCCACCTGTTCCGCCGTCTTGGCGGGAAGCACGGTTGCCCGGTCCCCTGTTCCAGCCGTGGAGTCCTTGAAGAACGATACGGCTCGGCGGATGAATGCTGGCTGTCGCGGCCCGTTCATGATGCTCCCTGCTGTGCGGATTCGTGTAACTCGTCCGTGGTGGGCCCCGGGGTTGGCAGGGGCGCAATCTCCTGCGCAACATCGGTGGTCAGTACGTGGGCTGGGGGTGCGCCGGCGGCGCGCAGGCCGCTGTCGTTCCCGACGTTTTTCGGGTACCGGGCAGTCAACACCCGAGCGGCAAGGCAGGCCTTTTGATATCCCGGCACGCGGACACGCCTGCTTGCCAAGGTGGCGGCCGGGGTGTGTTCAAGCCTTTCCACGAGCGCCAAAAAAAGCGCGTGGGCCAGTGCCACCGCACGTCTAGCGGCGGGTGCAAGAAAGACCATCCCGTCCTTGGCAGCTGCCAGGTCCGCGCGGATCTCATCCAGCAGCGCCTGCTTGTGCAGTTCACTCAGCGCGGCCGGGTCCACCCCGGGGAAGTAGTGCCGACCCAAATCCGAGGTGTCAGCCCCCAAATCTCGTAGGAAGTTTACTTTTTGGAAGGCGGCACCCAGGCTCCGGGCCGCGTGGACAAGCATCTGCGCATCCGCCGGCGGCGCATCCTCCATGGCCTGAAAAACCTTCAGGCACATCAGACCGACCACTTCCGCGGAGCCGTAGATGTAGTCCGCCAAGGTGTCCTTGGAATGATCCGCCGTGGTCAAGTCAGCGCGCATCGAGGAAAAGAACGGCCGGGTGAGGCTGGGCTCGATCCCGGTGCGCCGCGCCGTGGCAGCGAAAGCATGGACCACCATGTTGGTGCTGTAGCCCAAGGTCATGGCCCGTTCGGTTTCCAGCTCCAGCGTATCGAGTTGTTCCTGCACCTGCGCCGGGCTCAGGCCCGCTGCCGCGGCTGCACCGTCAACCACTTCATCGGCGATGCGCACCAGCGCGTAAATGTTCTCAATGTCCCGGCGTTCGCCGGCACCCAGAAGCCGGCAAGCCATCCCGAAGGAGGTCGAATAGCGCCGAATCACCACCGCGGCGCTATCCGCGGCGGTTTGCGAGTACTGGTGGAAAGGGTCGTTGTCCATGGCTAGTTCCTCCTGGCCAGTACGTAGTCACAGATTTCAGAGAGTTCCAGATACAGGAATTCGGGCACACCCAGCTCCTGAGCCTTGTCCAGCGCATCATTGACCAGCGACTGGGCCAAGTTGAGCGCATATTCCTGGGCGCCCAGGCCCTGCAATACCTGACGCACGTCCTGGACGTCCGCATGCCCGTCACGGAAGGCTGCCAAGGTGTCGGTGAACTCGCCAGATTCCTGGGCAAAAGTTGTCAAGATGGTGCGCTTTCCCTCGCGCAGGTCAGACTCCACGGACTTTCCTGTCACAGATTCTTGGCCGAAGGTGCCCAAAACGTCATCCACCACTTGGTATGCCACACCAATGTCGCGTCCCACCGCGGCCAGTGCGTCAGCTGTTGCTATCCCGACCCCTGCCAGCAGGGCACCGGCACGCAGCGGCATCTCAAAGGAGTAGACGGCAGTTTTCAATCGCTCCATGTTTAACACCTCGCTCAAGCCGGGAGAATCTTGCCCCAGCGAGAACAGCAGATCATCCAGTTCACCGGCGGCCGAGGCAAAAATCGCCTCATGGACAGTTTCCAAAATGGCTCCTGCCTGCTCATGCCCAACGGTGGCAGAGCCAGCCAGTCGCAGGGCGCCTGTCAGCAACAGGTCACCGGCAATGATGGCGGCAGAATAGCCGGCATGCTCTGCTATGTCAGGGTCGTGGCCTTGGGAGGTGGCGCCGTCACGGTAAACGGCGCCCAAGGTTGCAGCACCCCGACGAACAAAGTCCCTGTCAATGACATCATCGTGGACCACCAGTGCAGCGTGGAGCATCTCATAGGCAGCCGCAAGGTCGCTGCATGCCTTCGAGTCCATTCCACCAAAGGCCTGGTAGCTCAGGTGCACCAGTTTCGGCCGCATCCACTTCCCACCCTCCGTGCTGGCGGCCAAGTGCTCCCAGAGTTCCACGAAGGCCGGCGAATACTTCCCTGCCCGCGCTTTCTGGGCAGAGAAGTACCCTGCCAGGGATTCCCTGACCTGTTCCTTGAAAGCTGCCCAGTCCATCAATGCCGCAGCACCAGTACCTTCGCTGGCAGGCAATGCTGCCATGGCGCGGGCGCCACTGTCATCGAGCAGGAATCCGGGTTGGATCATACTTTTCCATTCATGGTCCAGGGACATGGTTTCTACCCCTCCATCTTCTCTGGCGTTCTCGTGGTGGTGCCGGTTGAAGGACTGCCCAATGCGGCTGAGCTTTCAATCATTGAGCCTGCCACGCTTGTGAGGAAGTCCACAATGGCCTCTTGTTCTTGAGGTGTGTAAGTCCGAACCTTGGCATCCACGCCAAGAATCATCGGCATCAGGCGCGCCATGGTTTCCTTAACGGACTTCGGGCTGGGGCTGATCAACTGCCGGCGTCTGTCCGTGGGGTGTGGGGTGCGTGAAATATGTCCCTTAGATTCGAGCCTGTCGATTACGGTGGTGGTGGCCGCAGGTGTTAGGTGCAGCAATTGCGCTAGTTCCCCAGGCGACATGGTCCTGTGCTTGATCAGATGCTGCATGGCCTGAAAATCCGTTTCCTTCAGGGCTAGTTCGCGCCGCATGGCGAACTCCATGACTTCGTTCAGTTCTAATATCTGACGAAGGACCACCGTTGCCGGATGCATCCGGGGCCGTCCATCTTGGGGGTTGACATGCATTTTTTCACTCATCCATTGATAATTAGAAAATCTAAATAAATAATGGTTCATGCAAGAGCTTTTGTCTACAGGGAGGTTTAATTGTGAATCAAATAGCAGTCGCAGGTGCCACCGGTTACATTGGCGGACGCTTGATCCCGTTGTTGCTGGAGGCCGGGCATGATGTGACGGTCCTGAGCCGCAATAGTGACAAGCTGCGGGATGTGCCGTGGCGCAAGCAAGTGCGCGTCCTGGAAGGTGATCTGGCGGATGAGGCTGCGGCCGCCGAGTTGTGCAACGGAGCCGATACCGTTTATTACCTGGTGCACTCGATGTCCTCAAACACCAGTGGCTCGGAAGACTTTGGCCGGATGGAACGCCTGTGTGCTCGCAATCTCAGCCAAGCCGCCCGTGAGGGAGGTGTCAAACGCCTGGTGTACCTTTCTGGCCTGCATCCCCAGGGCGAATTGAGCCGCCATCTGTCCTCACGCAAGGAAGTCGGGGAAATCCTGATGGCCTCAGGCACACCCACGGTGGTGCTTCAGGCGGGACTTGTCATCGGTTCCGGGTCGGCCAGTTTTGAAATGGTACGCCACCTCACCGATGTGCTGCCGGTGATGCCGGCCCCTAAATGGGTGCTGAACAAAATCCAGCCCATAGCCGTCACGGATGCCCTGCACTACTTGGTGGGTGCTGCAGATCTGCCCCCTGAGATCAACAGGACTTTCGACATTGGCGGTCCCGAGGTCCTCACCTACGCGGAAATGATGAAGGTCTATGCCGATGCGGGCGGGTTCCGGCGTCCCGTGGTGCTTCCGCTTCCCGTGCTCACCCCCTGGCTTGCTGCCCAGTGGGTGAACCTGGTGACGCCCGTTCCGCGCAGCCTGGCCATTCCGCTGGTGGAATCCTTGCAACACGACTGTGTGGCACGGGAAAAGGACATTGACGCCTACATTCCCGAGCCGGAGGGAGGCTTGACACCCTACCGGCGGGCAGTGGAGCTGGCGTTGCACAAGATCGAGGCCGACACAGTGGAAACCACCTGGGCCACGGCACACGCCCTGAGTGCCCCGGCGGAACCGTTGCCCAGCGACCCCGAGTGGGCCGGCCTGACCGTCTTCACCGACGAACGCACCCAGGAAACCAAGGCCCGGCCCGAGGATGTCTGGAAAGTGGTTGAGGGCATCGGCGGGGAAAACGGCTACTATTCCCTGCCCTTCGCCTGGACCGTGCGTGGCTGGATGGACAAGGTAGCAGGTGGCGCGGGACTTGTGCGGGGAAGACGGAGCCCCAATCATCTCCAGCTCAACGACACGGTGGACTGGTGGCGGGTGGAAACCCTGGAACGGGGGCGGCTGCTGCGCCTCCGAGCGGAAATGTTGGTGCCCGGCAGGGCCTGGCTGGAGTTTGAAGTGACTCCGTCAACGCAAGAAGGCAACAAGTCCGGAAGCACATACCGCCAACGGGCCATCTTTTTCCCACGCGGCTTATCCGGTCGGCTGTACTGGCTGGGGGTGTTGCCCTTCCACGGCATCATCTTCAAAAGCATGGCCAACAGGATCACAGCCGCCGCCCAGCAGGGCTGAGGGACCCAGCCCGTCTCCACCCTTGGCCTGACGCGGCACCGCCCTCGTGGTCCCCTTGGCGTGGCGCGGCACCCGGACGGTGACGGCCGGAAGCATCATCGCCGGGGTCGCCATCCTGCACTGTGCACTGCACGTCCAACCTATGCCGGCCAACATCGCAGTGCCAATCGCTTTACGCACTTGCCGTCCTGTCCAGTTGGACGGAGGGAGATTTGACCCGCACCAAGCGGCTTCACGAACGCGCCCACTGCCGGGGTGGCCGACTTCGATGAACTCCTCCTTGGCGTCCGGGCCGCCGGGCTGCCTGCCGACTACTCCGTTGCGGGCGAGGGACGGCGCCAGCTGCCCCGGTGCGGGGCGGCGGGAGGGGGCATCGGCGTCGTTCGCTGACACCGCACCGATCCCCAAGCACGACGACGGCACCTCCACGGGCGCCCCGCTCCGGGCTGCGGCAACGGAATTCAAGCCATGGGGGCGGCTCTCTGCCACGGCGGCCCACGTCGTCCTGATGGATGTGAGCATGCCCAGTATGGATGGCATGGAAACAACGCGCAGGCTGATGGCGCGGACCAAGGTGGCGCCCATGCCGTCCGAACCAAGCCCTGCCAATGACGCAAATGCCTCCGCGGTCGCATCCGTGACGGCCCGCGAACACGAGTTTTTTGTGCTGATCTGCAACGGGCTCTCAAACCCTGCGATCGCCATGGAACTTTTCGTCTCCGAGGCGACGGTGAAAACCCATGTGGGGCACATCCTGGCCAAACTCCACGCCCGCGACAGGGTCCAGGTGGACCTCATCGCGTTTGAGGCAGGCATCGTCTCCTCCTCAACGAAGGGGTTAACCCTTGACCGCTCCCGCGGTGAGGCCTTGGACGATGAACTTGCTGGCGAAGGCGAAGATCACCAGCGTCGGGACAACCGTCAGCACGGCTGCGGCGGACATTGAGCCCCAGTCGATGTTGAAGCTGGAGATGAAACCGGCCAGCGCCGTCGGGATGGTCTTGTTTTCGTCGGAGTTCATCAGGGTCACGGACAGGAACAACTCGTTCCAGCAGTTGACGAAGTTGAAGATGAAGCTGGCGGCGATGCCGGGCATCATGACGGGGACAAGGACCCTGAACAGTGCGCTGAGGCGGGAGCAGCCGTCAATCATGGCCGCCTCCTCCAACGCATCGGGCACGTTTTCGAAGAAGCCGCGCAGCATGATGGTACAGAACGGTATGCAAATGGCGATGTACACCAGGATCAAGCCGGTCTTTGAATCGACAAGGTCGAATTTTGTCATCATCATGTACAGCGGGCCAAGGGCGATGAATCCGGGGATCATCTGGGTCAGCAGGAACGCGGCCATGACGGCGCCCCTGCCGGCGAACTGAAAGCGGGCCAGGACGTAGGCGGAGAGCAGCGAGATCAGCGTCGCCACGGTAGACGCCACGGTCGCCACGACGAGGCTGTTGATCATGTACCGGCCGAAGTCGCTCTTGGTGAACAAGCCGATGTAGTTCTCGAACGAGAGTTCCTTGGGCCAGTAATCCAAGGGTAGCGAATAGATGGTACCCGGGGCCTTGAGTGAGGTGACGACGATCCAGTACAGCGGGAATATCGTGACGATCAGGCAGATGCCAAGGAAGACAAATTTGCTGACCCGGCCAAAGGCGGTTTGTTTGTCAATCATCGGTTTACCTTTCGGGGGCGCATGGCCATCAGGTAGAAGACGGCGAACAGCATCAAGGTGCAGACCACGATGAGTCCCAGTGCCGAGGCCTGGCCGTAATCGCCTTCCTGCGTAATTTTGATCATGTACGTGGTGATGATGTGCGTCTGGTCCGCCGGACCGCCGCCCGTCATGGCCCAGATGATGTCAGGGAAGTTGAAGATCCAGATGATGCGCAGCAGGATCGTCAAGCCAAGCGTCACGGCAATGGCCGGCAGCGTGATGCTGAACAGCGTGCGAATCTTGCCGGCGCCGTCGATCGCCGCGGCCTCATACATTTCATCCGATACCGATTGCAGGGCCGCCAGGATCAGGATCGCGAAGAACGTCACGCCGTACCAAATGTTGGCAATGATGATTGCCGTCATGGCAAAGCCGGGCTCCGCCAGCCACGGGATGGGCGTTTGGATGATGCCCGCCTTCATCAGCAGGTCGTTGACCACGCCGAACTCGGCATTGAACATCCAGCGGAAAAGCATGCCGATGAGGAAACCTGACACGGCCCAGGGAAAGAAGATCAACGCCTGGTAGCCGCTGCGGAATCTGAACTTGCGCTTCAGGAACAGGGCCAGGGCGAACCCGATGACAACCTGTGGCACGAGTGAGCCAACAACCCACACCACGGTGTTGCGGACGATCGTGCCAAATTCCGGATTCTCAAACAACGTGATGAAGTTGCCCCAGCCCACCCAGGACGTGTCGGAGAGGTCATTGAGGTTCCAGTGTCTGAACGCCATCTGACTTCCGGAAATCATGGGGTAATAGGTGAAGATCGCAACGAAAATGGCTGCTGGGGCCATAAAGGCTGCCATGGTCCAGGCGGTTCGGGAGTTGAACCGCCGCTTTCTCCGGTACTCCGGGGACGGCCCGGGTGGTGCGCTGGCCGTTTCCGGTCCGCGCACCACCGTCCGCTGTGCATTGAAAGCCACGGTGAATTATCTCGCCATCTTTTCGGTCCAGTATGAATCCCAGCTGGCCAGCAGTTCCTTGGTGGACATCTTGCCCGTGAGGACCCGCTGCAGTTCGCCGTCGGACTTCTTGATCCATTCGGTCCACCAGGCAACACCGCGCGGCTGGACGGCCGATATGTAGGTGTCGGGGTTTTCTGTCATTGTCACGTAGGCGGCCCACGGGCCCTTGCTGTAGAACGGGTCCTTGGCGGCCGACTTCAGGATCGGGACAAGGCTGTTGTCCTTGCTGAAGGTGGTCGCCGGTTCGCCCTGCGCCAGGTACTTGATCAGCTTGACGGCCTCGGGCTTGTGGGCGCTGCTTTCGGCAATGCCCCAACCCGCGGACGCCACCGGCTGGATGGCCTTACCCGTGGGGCCGACCAGCAGCGGTGCAACATTCCACTGGTCTTTCTTGACGGAGGTGGATTCCTTGATTGTTGCAATCACTTCGGGGTCCTGTAGCAGGAACGCTGTGGAACCGTTGCTGAAGCCCTGCACCATTTCCGGGTAGCCCCAGGCAACTGACGACGGCGGCGAGCCCTTCTTGAACAGTTCCATGTAGTCGTCCATGGCCGTCTGCGCCTCAGGGGCGGAGAAGATGGTCTTGCCGTTGTTCAGCAGGAACGCGTTTTTCTTGTTGACCTGGTCCGCTGTGTAGGCCTCGATGACTGCCACGGCGTTTGAATTGGCGTTGGGGCCTCCGCGGAATGCGTAACCGAACTTGTTGGCGGAGGGGTCGTTGAGCTTCTCGGCCTGGTTGATCAGCTCCTTCCAGCTCGACGGCGGGCCGCTGAACCCTGCGTCCTTGACCAGGTCCGTCCGGTAGAACAGGGACAGGCCGTAGAAGCCGTAGGGGATGTAGTAGGTCTTGCCGTCCTGCTTTGAGTAGTTCACGGCGTTGTCGGTTAGGTCGGCCCAGCCACCCCAACCCTTCAGGTCTGCGCTCATGTCGTAGAGCCACTTGTTGGCGCCGAAGGAACCGACGGTGATGTCGCGGGCCTCCACGACGTCTATGCCCTTGCCCGACTGCAGCATCTGCTGGATCTTCTGGTCCGCGGAGTCGGTGGGAGGCGAAATCAGGTCAACCTTGATGTTGGGGTTGTCCTTTTCGAAGCCCGCGAGAAGCTTCTTGATGGTGTCGGTGCGTGTGGGGTTTGTCAGACTTTCAACCATTTTCAGGGTGACTTGGCCATTGGCGGCGTCCTTGCTGCCAGCGCCGCCGCATCCGGAGATTGCCAGGACGGCTGCCACACCCAGTGCGGCTATGGTCGTGAGTTTGGATTTCATGGATGACCTTTCAAAGTGGTGTGAGGCAGAGATTGTTTGTGTTCAGGAAGATTCAGTCAAGTCCCTTGTCAACGGGCCTGGGCGAGCTTGGCAAGGGCGGGGACGGCACGCTCGGCGAATGCTTCGTAGTCGGCCGGGGTGTTGTACAGGTGGGTGGACAGCCGGAGGTAGCCTGCTCCGCCAAAGGTGGTGATGGCCGTTTCAAAGTCAAGCTCATCGGAAATGAGTGCCCGCACCGCGTGTGAGTCCTCATGGGTTTCGGCAAGGCCCCGCGGCAGCCTGATCAGCCGGAGCGGATCAACCGGCATGCCCACGTCCACCGACGCGTCCTCCCCCGTCAGGGCTGAGAAGGCATGCTGCACAATGCGCTGGCCATAGTCGCCGAGGGAGGCGGCGTAGCTGCGGAACCCATCCCATCCGTATCTGGCTTCCACCGTGTCAATCGCCGTCCTTGCCGACATCCATGACGTGATGTCCTGGGTGCCAACGTGGTCGAAGCTCTCGGGGAAGACATGGGGGAAGCCCCACGAATCTATCAAGGGCTCCAGGTAGCGGCGGAACGCCCCGCGCGCCACCAGCGCCGCCGTGCCCCGCGGGGCGCAGGCAAACTTGTGCAGGTTTCCGACCCAGAACCCGTCAAAGTCGGGAACGGGTTCGGCAAGCACACCGGGTGCATGGGCGCCGTCGACAAGCACGGGAACACCAAGCTTCCCCGCTGCCGCGGCAATCTCCACGACGGGGAAGCGGCGCGCGGTGGCGGAAGTTATCTGGTCAATGACAATCAGGGCCGTGCGGTCGTTGACCTGCGCCATCACCAGTTCCAGGACAAGTGCCGCGTCGGCGTCGAGCGGCACCGAGGCCACCTGCACCTTTCCGTTGTGCTTGCGGGCAATGCGCTTTGCGCCTTCAAGAACCGCGCCGTAAGTGTGGTCGGTTGTGACGATTTCGGCGCCGTCGGCAAACGGCAGCGAGTTGTAGACGGCGCTGACGCCGGCACTGGCATTGATGACAAGCGCCATGTCCTCGTGGGGGACGCGCAGGAATTCCGCAATGCCGACGCGGGTGCCGGCCAGGGTGGCAGCCTGTCCCATGAACCAGGTGCAGGGATTTTGGTCCATCTCAACCTTGAGCCGGAGCTGTTGCTGTTGCGCAGCGAGGGGAACTGCCCCGTAGGAGCCGTGGTTCAGGTGGACCTTGCCCGGCGTCATGGACCAATCGGAAATGGCCGGGGCACCCTCGGGGGTGAGCAGGGGGAACGGTGCGGTCAGTGCGGGGATTGGCACGGTGGACTCTCTCTAGGGCGGATCGAAGTACCTGTAAGTTATCTCACAAAAAAGTCAAAGACAAGAGATCACTTCCAATACTCATCAGATGACTTCGTAAAGTTATGAGAATGTAATGCTTCCAGAGCCTCTTTGCGGCGCAAGATGTCCGATGACTTTGAAAACACATATGATGAGTTCAATGGTTGGCGGCGGTTCCCGCCGCCCCGACACGAGGAGCCCTACCGTGAGTGCAGTGGAAACGGCCATGCAGGGGCTGCGGTCCAAGATTGCATCAGGGGAACTGGCCCCCGGCCAAAAGTGTCCGCCGGAAGGTGAACTGTCAGCGCAGCTTGGCGTATCCAGAAGTTCCCTGCGCGAGGCCATCCGGGCCATGTCGGCACTGGGCGTCATGGAGGCGCGGCATGGATCCGGCACCTATGTGTCATCCTTGGAACCAGCCGAAATCCTCAAGGGGTTTGCACTGCTGGTTGACCTCTTCCCCTTCGACAGCGTCCTTGAGCTGTTTGAAATCCGGAGGGCCCTTGAGTCGCACGCCGCGGCCGGCGCGGCGGCAAAATGCACCCCGGAACTCCTGGCTGAACTCGACGACCTCACCGCCAGGATGGAGGCCACGGAGGATTCCGCGGACATTTCAGATTTGGATGCTCGCTTCCACGAAGCCATCTGCACGGCAGGGGGAAATTCGACGTTGACGGGCCTCATGGGCTTGTTCCGTTCCCGCGGACGGCATTTCAACATCTTCGACAGTGTTGAGGGGGCAACCGTGCGCCAGGTCAGCAACAAGGGCCACCGTGACATCCTCGAAGCCATCCGAAACCGAGATCCGGCCTCGGCAGCCACGGCCACCGCCGCACACATCGCCCAGAGCGAGTATTGGCTCAAGAAATTCCGTCCGGCGCCCCAGGTCTTGCCGCAGGTGCACCCTCAAGACCCGCCGCAAATGGACGCAGACTAGGCCTGTGGCTCCGGCCCGACCCGCCCAGCCGCCATCTCGGCGGCCATGGTCTCCACCATGACGCTGGTGGCCGCGGGGTTCAGGAAGGCGCGGTCGATCAGCGCACGGCTCCCCTCCGTGGCCAGTCCTCGCCCCCAGGCGGTGTTGCACAGACGGTAGCCAAGCTCCGGCTCCTCGGCAGGGCGTCCGGGTCTGGACCGCGGGTAGGAAGTCGTTGCCTGTGCGGCCTCGGTGATCTCAGGCAACACCATGCGTTGGGGTTCCAGCAGGATCCTCATGCCCCATTGCGGCCCGCACCCCCAACTGGCGTCCATCCTCGCGGACCGCGCCGTCCACCCCGGGGGGCGGCGGCTCCTCCCCGGCTCCGATCCCCCGGTGCTGCGCCGAAATTGGGCTGGGACCATGACGATCATCACTGAGAATTCCCAGCGCACCCGTTCACTGCCATCAAGGGCGCCGTCGAGGTCCGGAAAGTCAACCCTGATGCATTGCCTCGCCGGGCTGGATTCGGTCACATCCGGCGCCGAGGTCCTTGGCATGCTGCGCCGCTCCTCGCGCGAGATGGGGCAGTCAATCATCATGGTCACCCACGACACCGTGGTTGCCTCGTACGCCGACCGCGTCGTCCTGATGAACGACGGCGAACTGGTGGGCCAGCTGGAGGAGCCCACCACCGAGTCGGTGCTCTCTTCACTGGCGCAGCTGGGGGCGTAACCCATGCTGCAGATTTCACTGAGCCAACTCAAGACCCATTCCAGACGTTTCATGGCCCTCACCCTTGCCGTGCTGTTGGCCGTCGCCTCCCGGGACCGACCCGGTGCGGCAGACAACCGCCGACGCCGTCGTGGCGGAGTCCTATGGCAGCCAGACCATCTACACCAAAACACTCGTTGGGGGCGCCTCCATCGGCGCTACGCTGAGCAACCCTCCACCCTCCGAGCCGCTCAATCCGCAAACCCTGGCCTCCGGCTCATGGCCGCCGAAGGGAGGCAGGTGACGGTTGATCAAACTACAGCCGATCGCAAAAAGCTCTCCATGGGCAGCTCTGCCAGCTTCGTCCCGCAGGGCTGTGGAGACGCCCGCTGCCCCCCGGTCAAGGCCACGATCCCGTGGCTGCAGATCCTTGCAGTGGTGGGCGTCGCCGGTTTCCTCGTGATGGACTGATTGACCGGCACTTTCGACAAATGATCCCGTTCGCGGGTTTCGACACCGCTCTACGGGTATCGAAACCCGCAAACGGGATCATTTGTGCGTGAGGGGCAGTTGCGGTGCACCCATGAAGTTATCCACAGATACCCCGGACCCCCTTTCATCGCCCGGGACGGGGTGAAACGCTGGAGAACATGAGCATGCCACGACTGATTGTGCCGTCCGATCTGGAACAGCTCGGACAAGACCGCCGCAAGCTTGTGGACCTGAGCAACAAGGGCGAACTGATCCGGCTGCGCCGCGGTGTCTACGTCAATACCGCGGAGTGGCTCGAGCTTCGGCCACAGCAACAGTACGGCCTCAAGGCACTGGCATTTCAGCAACAGGCGCAGCGGCAGCCGGTATTCTGTGATGCCACCGCTGCCCTCCTTTGGGGCTTGTGGCTCGTTGGAACACCGCAAAGATTACACGTCGCGACAGAGGTGACAGCCGGTGGCAGAAGCCGCAATGGGGTTCAGCGGCACATCGGTTCAACGACAGAGGGGATCTCGCAGTGCGGCCCCTTCCTCATTACGAACAAGCTCTCAACGACGCTGCGCCTCATCCGCACCCTGGATTTCCCCTACGCGGTGGCAGTTTGCGATTCCGGCATGCGCGCCCCTGATCGCAAGCATTCGTTCAACCGATTCACACCGGTGGGCGCGGACGCCTTTCCGGGCGACCCGCTGTGGCAGAGCGCCTATCCTCAGGGGCCGGGCCTGAGCCGCGAAGAGCTCGTCGCAGCAGCCCAACTATTGCCAAGCAGGGCTGCACAACAACGCGCCCTGGCCGTCATCAATTTCGCCTCCCCCTTGTCGGGATCGGCCGGCGAATCGCTCAGCCGGGCAAAGATCCACCAGTTCGGATTTCCTGCCCCGATGCTGCAAAAGCGCTTCGGGCTCCGCGACGGCAGCGACGCCTATGTTGACTTCTGGTTCAAGGAGCTCCAACTCGCCGGAGAATTCGATGGAAAGGGGAAGTATCTGCGGGCTGATTGGGGCGGCGGACTGTCAATCCAGGATCGGGTGATGAAGGAAAAACAGCGCGAGGACCAGATCAGGGCCCAAGGAGTTGGATTTGTGAGGTGGGACTGGAAGGAAATGATGAACCGCGAGCGGTTCATCTCCTTGTTGCGCGAGGCCGGGCTACGGCAAAAGTAGTCATTGACACAAAAATGATCCCGTTTGCGGGTTTCGACACCGGTAGACCGGTGTCGAAACCCGCAAACGGGATCATTTGTCGAAGAGGGAGGGCTACGCCTCGACGGGGGCCGGCTCCTCGTACTTCGGGAAGATCGGCGCAGGGGCGGGCAGGACCGTTCCGGCCACCAGGGGCGTACCGAAGGCAGCGAACTGACGGACGGCGTCGTCCGCGGCAACACCCTGACCCAAAACGGTCAGGAGCTTCGCTGCGGCATCCGGCATGACCGGCTGAACCAGGAGCGAGACCATGCGAAGCACCTCAAGTGTCACGTACAGCACGGTTTCCATGCGGGGAACGTCGGTCTTGCGCAGCACCCAGGGGGCCTGATCGGCGAAGTACGCGTTGGTGTCGCCCAAAACGTGCCAGATCTTCTCCAGCGAACCGTGGAAATCCTGCACCTGGTACGCGGCGCGGGACTGCTCCAGCAGTGCGGCGGCAGCTGCCAGGATCTCCTGATCAGCAGGCGTGAACGCGCCGGGGGTCGGGACCACACCTTCGCAGTTCTTGGCCACCATGGACAGCGAACGCTGCGCAAGGTTGCCCAAGTTGTTGGCGAGGTCCGAGTTCATGCGCGCGACAACGGCGTCGTGGTTGTAGGAGCCGTCGGCACCGAAGGGAACCTCGCGCAGGAGGAAGAAACGGATCTGGTCCAGTCCGTACTGGGCAACCCAGTCGGCCGGCGAGACAACGTTGCCAAGGGACTTGGACATCTTCACGCCGTTGTTGTGCAGGAAGCCGTGGATCATGACGCGCTTGGGCAGTTCAAGCCCCGCTGACATCAGGAATGCGGGCCAGTAGACGGCGTGGAAGCGGGAGATGTCCTTGCCGATGATGTGGACGTCGGCGGGCCAGTACTTCTTGAAGGCCTCCGACTCCGTGTCGGGGTATCCGACGGCGGTCAGGTAGTTGGTGAGCGCGTCAACCCACACGTACATGACGTGCTTGTCATTGCCGGGAACGGGAACGCCCCAGTCGAAGGTGGTGCGGCTGACGGAAAGGTCCTCGAGGCCGCCCTTGACGAAGCTGATGACCTCGTTGAAACGCGTGCGCGGTGCACCGAATTCGGGCTGGTCAGCGTAAAGTGCCAGCAGCTTGTCCTGGTAGTTCGAGAGGCGGAAGAAGTAGCTTTCCTCCTCGGTCCAGGTCAGCTCCGTGTCTGTGACCTTCGAGTAGCGCTTGCCGTCGTCGCGCAGCTCGGTTTCGTCTTCACCGTAGTAGGCCTCGTCGCGGACGGAGTACCAGCCCTCGTACTTGCCGAGGTAGATGTCGCCGGCGTCTTCCATCTTCTTCCAGATGGCCTGCGAGGCGGCGTAGTGGTCCGCGTCAGTGGTGCGGATGAACCTGTCATAGGTGATGCCGAGGGCCTTGTGCGTGTCCTTGAAGATCGTGACGTTGCGGTCAACGAGTTCCTTAGGCGACATGCCCTCCTTCTCGGCCGTCTGCGCGATCTTCATGCCGTGCTCATCGGTGCCCGTCAGGAACTTCACGTCGAAGCCGTCGAGGCGCTTGAAGCGTGCCATGGCGTCTGTCGCGATGTATTCGTAGGCGTGCCCGATGTGCGGATCGCCGTTGGGGTACGTGATGGCGGTGGTCAGGTAGTAAGGCGTCTTGGCCGTGTCAGATGATGTCACCCTATGAATTTACCGTGAACGGGCACCAAACCTCGATTCGTGACCGCCGCAGCTGGCTTAAAGCACGACGGCGGCCGGGCTCCCTCGCGGGCAGTAAGATTTTCGCGGTCGCTGGGCAACCTTAAAAATCCATCCCCGCTCCGGGAACCCCGCCACCGTCGTCAAAGCGACCGGCGACTACCTGACGCTAGTCCTCCAGGTCGACCTCGCGGGCCATGGTGGCACCGATCTCGGCCTTGATGGAATCCAGCAGGGCCTGCGGCACTGAGCTGTCCACGGTGATGAGGGCCAGGGCCTGGCCGCCCTCGGTGTGGCGGGCAACCTGCATGCCGGCGATGTTGACGTCATTCTCGCCCAGCAGGCGGCCGAGTGAGCCGACGACGCCGGGACGGTCAGCGTAGGAGATCACCAGGAGGTGGTCGCTCATGGGGATTTCAAGGTCGTAGCCGTTGACCGAAACGATCTTCTGGATCTGCTTCGGGCCCGTCAGTGTGCCTGAAACTGAGATCTGCGAATCGTCGGACAGTGCGCCGCGGATGGTCAGCACGTTGCGGTAGTCGGCTGATTCCAGCGTGGTGATCAGGTTGGTCTTGATGCCGCGCTGTTCGGCCAAAACCGGTGCATTGACGTAGGAGACCTGCTCGGAAACGACGTCCTTGAAGACACCCTTCAGTGCCGAAAGTTCCAGTGCCTTGACGTCGAGGGCTGCAATTTCACCGGCAACTTCGACGTCGATCTGGGTCACGGAGGCGTGGGTCAGCGCGGTGAAGATCCGGCCCAGCTTCTCGATCAGGGGGATGCCCGGGCGGACGTCGGCGGCAATGACGCCACCTGCGACGTTCACGGCGTCGGGCACAAGCTCTCCGGCCAGTGCAAGGCGCACGGACCTGGCGACGGATACGCCGGCCTTTTCCTGCGCTTCCTCGGTGGAGGCACCCAGGTGCGGGGTGGCGATGACGTTGTCGAGTTCAAGGAAGGCGACGTCGGTTGCGGGCTCTTTGACGAATACGTCGATGCCGGCGCCGGCGATGTCCCCTTCGCGCAGGGCGATGTTCAGTGCTGCTTCGTCGATGAGGCCACCGCGGGCCACGTTGATGACGTAGGCGGTCTTCTTCATCTTCTTGAACGCTTCGGTGCCAATCATGCCCAGGGTCTCGGGGGTGCGCGGCATGTGGATGGTGATGAAGTCGGACTGTTCCAGCAGTTCATCCAGGGAGAGCAACTGGACGCCGAGGCTGGCCGCACGTGCCGAGGTGACGTAAGGGTCGTACGCGACGATTTCCATGCCGAAGGCCTTGGCGCGCTCTGTGATCAGGGCGCCGATGCGGCCCAGGCCGATGATGCCGAGCTTCTTTTCCAGCAGTTCGGTGCCTGTGTATTTGGAGCGCTTCCACTCGCCGTTCTTCAGGGCGGTGCTGGCGGCCGGGATGTGGCGGGCCAGGGAGAGGATGTGGCCGATGGTCAGTTCCGCTGCTGAAACAATGTTCGACGTCGGGGCGTTGACAACCATGACCCCGGCCTGTGTCGCTGCCTTGATGTCCACGTTGTCCAGCCCCACACCGGCACGTGCAATGACCTTCAGGTTCTTCGCTGCGGCAATGGCCTCGGCATCAACCAGCGTTGCGGAACGAACCAGGATCGCGTCGACGTCAACGATTGCGGAAAGCAGTTCGGAGCGGTTTGCCCCATCGGCCTGACGGATCTCGAAATCGGGACCCAGCGCCTCAATCGTGGCGGGCGAAAGTTCCTCAGCGAGGAGTACTACTGGCTTGGTGGCGCTCACCTGGTGACCTCTTTAGCTCTCATGTATGTGTTCTTGTGGGGATTTTGGTGATTGGTTTTTGTGTTGTAAATCAACAGCAAAAGCCGGACTCCAGTTTATGGGAGCCCGGCTTCGGTGCCGTAATAATCGGCAAAAACACCGACGCAAGCGATGTATCTCACACTTTACGCGTTGGGCCCACACGCCCGAATAACCAGAAGCGTTGGGCCCACACGCCCGACTAACCGAAAGCGTTGGGCCCACACGCCCGAGGGACCCAAAATTTGGTTCGCTTGCGAACCAAATTTTGGGAGGGCGTGGGGACTAGCGGGCTACGGAGCCTTCGGTGTAGTCGTCGCTGTTGCTGATCCAGGAGAACAGCCCACGCAGTTCGCGGCCGGTGGCCTCGATCGGGTGTTCTTCGCCCTTCTTGCGCAGCGCCTTGAATTCAACGCCGCCGTTGTCCTGGTCCTCGATGAAACGCTTGGCGAAGGCGCCGCTCTGGATGTCCGCGAGGACAGCCTTCATGTTTTCCTTGACCTCCGGGGTGATGACGCGGGGGCCGGAGACGTAGTCGCCGTACTCTGCGGTGTCGGAGACACTCCAGCGCTGCTTGGCGATGCCACCTTCCCACATGAGGTCAACGATGAGCTTGAGCTCGTGCAGGACCTCGAAGTAGGCGATTTCCGGCTTGTAGCCGGCTTCGGTCAGTACTTCAAAGCCGTACTGGACCAGCTGTGAGGTGCCGCCGCAGAGAACTGCCTGCTCGCCGAACAGGTCGGTTTCGGTCTCTTCGGTGAACGTGGTTTCGATGACGCCGGCGCGGGTTCCGCCGATGGCCTTCGCGTAGGACAGTGCCAGTGCCTTGGCGCCGCCGGTGAAGTCCTGCTCAACGGCGATCAGGTCGGGGATGCCACGGCCGGCTTCGAATTCGCGGCGAACCGTGTGGCCCGGAGCCTTCGGGGCAACCAGGGCGACGTCGACGTCGGCCGGCGGGGTGATGTAGCCGAAGCGGATGTTGAAGCCGTGGCCGAAGAACAGGGCGTCGCCGGCCTTCAGGTTCGGTGCAATGTCCTCTGCGTACACGAAGCGCTGGACCTGGTCCGGGGTCAGGATCATGATCAGGTCGGCTTCGGCCGTTGCTTCGGCGACGCTGAGGACGCGCAGGCCCTCTGCCTCGGCCTTGGCGATGGACTTGGAGCCTGCCTTGAGGCCAACGCGAACGTCGACGCCGGAATCGCGCAGGCTCAGTGCGTGTGCGTGGCCCTGGCTGCCGTAGCCGATAACGGCGACCTTGCGACCCTGGATGATGGACAGGTCGGCATCGTCGTCGTAGTACATGTCAGTCACTGTGGAACTCCTTGGTAAATGGTGTGTTGCCGTACGTTGAAAAGTATTTCGGGATGGCCCGGGGCCAGTGTCCTGAAGGACCGTGCGCTAGGAAGCGCGAAGGGCCCTGTCGCTCATGGAACGGGATCCCCGCCCAATAGCCAAGGTGCCTGATTGCACGATTTCCCGGATGCCAAATGGTTCCAGGACGTTCAGCAATGCAGCGAGCTTGTCCGCGTAGCCGGTGGCTTCAATGGTCACCGAATCTGTGGATACATCGACCACCGAAGCCCTGAAAAGATCTGCTGCCTGGGTTACCTGCAGTCTTGTGGCGGCGTCCGCGCGCACCTTGACCAGGATGTGGTCGCGTTGCACGGAATTCTCTGAAACAAGTTCAACGATCTTGATGACGTTGACAAGTTTATTCAGCTGTTTGGTGACTTGTTCAATGAGGTCACCGCTGGCGTCAACCACAACGGTCATGCGGGAGATGCCCGCATTCTCCGTGGGGCCAACTGCCAGTGAGTTGATGTTAAACGCACGGCGGGCAAACATGCTCGCTACGCGGGTCAACACACCGGGCTTGTCTTCAACCAGTACGGAAAGAGTATGTCGAGTCATGCTTAGTCCTCCTCGTCCCACACCGGGGTCAGGTTCCGGGCAACTTGAATCTGGTCATTGCTGACACCTGAGGGGACCATCGGCCACACCATGGAGTCGGGGCTGACCACGAAGTCGATGATGACCGGTCGGTCATTGATGGCCAGGGCGGCCTCAATCGTTGCGTCGATGTCCTCGACGCGCTCACAGCGCAGGCCGACGCAGTCATACGCGTCCGCCATTTTCACGAAGTCCGGCACGCGGATGGTGTCGTGTCCGGTATTCAGGTCGGTGTTGGAATACCGGCTGTCGTAGAACAGCGTCTGCCACTGGCGCACCATGCCGAGCGAGGAATTGTTGATGATGGCAACCTTGATCGGAATATTGTTGATCCGGCAAGTCGCCAATTCCTGGTTGGTCATCTGGAAGCAGCCGTCCCCGTCAATGGCCCAGACAACTCGGTCGGGGTTGCCGACCTTAGCGCCCATGGCCGCCGGGACGGAGTAGCCCATGGTGCCGGCACCGCCGGAGTTGAGCCAGGCACGGGGCCGCTCGTACTTGATGAACTGTGCAGCCCACATCTGGTGCTGTCCGACGCCTGCAGCGTAGACAGCCTCGGGGCCCGTCAGCGCGCCGATGCGCGAGATGACGCGCTGCGGGGACATGAGTCCGTCTTCAGGCTCTGTCCAACCCAGCGGGTAGGTGTCGCGCAGGTTGCCCAGGAACGCCCACCAGTCGCCCAGGTTGGGTGCACCCTTGGCCTCAAACTCGACCTTCACCGCGGCCGTCAGGTCCGGGATGATTTCCTTGACCGAACCGACGATCGGGACATCTGCGGTGCGGTTCTTGGAAATTTCCGCCGGATCGATGTCGGCGTGGATGACTTTTGCATAGGGTGCGAAGCTGCTGAGCACACCGGTGACGCGGTCATCAAAGCGCGCGCCCAGCGTGATGAGCAGGTCCGACTGCTGCAGTGCCGTTACGGCGGACACCGTGCCGTGCATACCGGGCATGCCCACGTGCAGGGGGTGCGAATCCGGGAAAACACCACGGGCCATCAAGGTGGTGACAACAGGTGCGCCGGTCAGTTCCGCCAGCACCATGAGTTCGGCGGAAGCGTTGCCCTTGAGTACACCGCCACCCACGTACAGCACGGGTTTCTTGGCTTCGCGGATCAAGCGGGCCGCTTCACGCAACTGCTTGGAATGGCCGCGGGACACCGGGCGGTAGCCGGGCAGGTCGATGACAGGCGGCCAGGAGAAGGTCATCTGCCCGACCTGGGCGTCCTTGGCAACGTCGACCAGCACGGGGCCCGGGCGTCCGGTCGAGGCGAGGTGGAATGCCTCGGCCAGGACACGGGGAAGGTCGTTGGGGTCGGTCACCAGGTACGAGTGCTTCGTGATCGGCATGGTGATGCCGACGATGTCAGCTTCCTGGAAGGCGTCGGTGCCAATCACGGCGCTGGATACTTGGCCGGTGATGGCAACGAGCGGCACGGAGTCCATGTGTGCGTCCATGATGGCCGTCACCAAGTTGGTGGCGCCGGGGCCGGAGGTGGCGATGCACACGCCAACGTTGCCGGTGACCATGGCGTAGCCCTGTGCGGCATGACCTGCGCCCTGCTCGTGGCGCACGAGGATGTGGTTGAGCGAGGAAGCCATGAGGGGGTCGTACGTGGGAAGGATTGCTCCACCGGGCAATCCGAAAATATCCTTGACACCCAGCTCTTCAAGTGAACGAACGAGTGCTTCGGAGCCGGTCATCTGTATGGGTGCCACAACATTGTTGGGGCCCAGGACGTCGGAGACTGGGGCATTGGTGCCCACGGCACCAGATGCGGCGCCGGTTGGGGCTCCTTGTCCGGAGGACTTGGTTGCCATCAGCGCTGGGCTGGCGGACGTTCCTTTACTCATCGGTTCTTCCTTTGGGAAACTCATGCTTTGGGGTGGTTCTTCTTCGGTTGCGCTCATTGCAGGGTGGTTCACGCAGTATTACGAGTTGCCGCTGGGTGGGTGGAAACAAAAAAACCCCTCGGCCCATAAGGCTCTTGGCGAGGGGTATGCACGTGGTGTGACATACTCTCATCCGAGCGTCACTGGTCCGGTGACCATGGGTGTGGTCACGTCGCGTCACGCGCTAGCTAATGACGACTACAAGGTTTCGTTGCATACCTGTAGTCTCCCGTTTTACGCTCGCGAGTGTCAAACAGGCTACGCCGTCGTCTCACTATTTGGACAAGAAGTCCACCCTGTGGTCACTCCCGTACGTTTCGGCAAATATTCCCCGCAGTTACCGGCGTGTCAGCGACGACAATCAGCCGCAATAGGCTCCGGTGGAGGCACTGTTGACGAGCTTGGCGTACTTGGCCAGCACCCCCGATGTGAACTTCGGCGGCAGCGGCGCCCAGCCTTCCCTGCGCGAGCCCAGTTCAGCCTCGTCAACTAAAAGGTCGAAGCTGCGCGCGGCGATGTCAACGCGGATCGTGTCACCGTCGCGCACAAAGGCGATGGGACCGCCGTCGACCGCTTCGGGTGCAACGTGGCCGATGCACAGGCCTGTGGTACCACCCGAGAACCGCCCGTCGGTGAGCAGCAGGACATCCTTGCCCAGGCCCGCACCCTTGATGGCACCGGTGATGGCGAGCATTTCGCGCATGCCCGGGCCACCCTTGGGCCCCTCGTAGCGGATCACGACGACGTCGCCTGCGTGGATTTGGCCCGCATCGAGCGCATCGAGCGCGCCCTGCTCGCGCTCAAAGACGCGTGCCGTACCTTCAAAAACGTCAAGGTCGAAGCCAGCACTTTTGACGACGGCGCCTTCAGGGGCCATGGTGCCATGCAAGATGGTAATACCGCCGGTTTTGTGAAGGGGGTTGTCCATGGCGCGCAGGACCTTGCCGTCGGGGTCCGGCGGGTTGATGTCGGCCAGGTTCTCCGCGACTGTCTTTCCCGTGACGGTGAGGCAGTCCCCGTGGAGTAGTCCGGCGTCCAGCAGTGCCTTCATGATGACGGGTACCCCGCCGATCTTGTCGACGTCGAACATGACGTAGCGCCCGAACGGCTTCAGGTCCCCTAGGTGCGGGACTTTGTCGCCGATTCGATTGAAGTCGGCGAGGGTGAGATCCACCTGGGCCTCGCGGGCGATCGCGAGCAGGTGCAGCACGGCGTTGGTGGAGCCGCCGAAGGCCATGGTGACGGCGATGGCGTTCTCGAAGGCCTTCTTCGTCATAATGTCGCGGGCGCGGATGCCTTCCCTCAGGAGGTTCACCACGGCCTCGCCTGACTTGCGGGCAAACATGTCACGACGCCGGTCGGCACTGGGCGGGGCGGCCGATCCCGGCAGGGACATGCCCAGGGCCTCGCCGATGCAGGCCATGGTGTTGGCCGTATACATGCCTCCGCAGGCCCCCTCCCCCGGGCAGATGGCACGTTCAATCGAGTCAAGGTCCTTCAGGCTCATCTTTCCTGCCGCACAGGCGCCGACCGCCTCGAAGGCATCGATGAGGGTGACTTCCTTTTCGGTTCCGTCTTCCAACTTGGCAAAGCCGGGCATGATGGAGCCGGCATAGAGGAACACGCTGGCAAGGTTTAGGCGGGCCGCAGCCATGAGCATGCCGGGCAGGGACTTGTCGCAACCGGCAAGCAGCACCGAGCCGTCGAGGCGTTCGGCCATCATGACAGTTTCAACGGAGTCGGCGATGACTTCGCGGGAGACCAGCGAGAAGTGCATGCCCTCGTGGCCCATGGATATGCCGTCCGAGACGGAGATGGTGCCAAATTGCATGGGGAACCCGCCTGCGGCGAAGACCCCTTCCTTGGAGCCCTGGGCCAGGCGGTTCAGGGAGAGATTGCAGGGGGTGATCTCGTTCCAGGAGCTGGCGACGCCGATCTGCGGCTTGGCAAAGTCGTCATCACCCATACCCACGGCGCGGAACATGCCACGCGAGGGTGCGGCATGGATGCCGTCGGTGACAACCCTGCTGCGGGGCTTGATGTCAGGTTTGCCATCTGCTGTACGCACGACGGCGTCCGCTTGCTTTTCTACATTGCTCTCGACAGTCATGGTGGCAGTCTAGGGCGAAGGAGGGGCGCCCGTCACTAGGGATCCACCCATCCCCGGCCCTGCGGGGCCGGCGCAAAAATACTTCGGGCTACTTTTATGCGGAGAAACCCGCGGAATTCCGGTCTTTTTCGCACCATCGAATGTGATCCGCGGCTCAAAAATGGCGAAACTGCACTTTTCGATTTCACACCCGCCCAAAAAACCCGTATAGTTTCATGTCGTTGCGGGGAACACGTCGGACACAATCCGAAGCGGTCCTCAAGAACGAATAGATGCACCTCTAGCTCAATTGGCAGAGCAATTGACTCTTAATCAATGGGTTTCCGGTTCAAGTCCGGAGGGGTGCACGGGTAAAAGCGCTCCGACACTGGTAACAACCGGTGTCGGAGCGGCTTTTTACTGCAAAAAGAATAAAATGCACCTCTAGCTCAATTGGCAGAGCAATTGACTCTTAATCAATGGGTTTCCGGTTCAAGTCCGGAGGGGTGCACAGGGTAAGACCGCTCCATTGTTGGTATCAACCGACAGTGGGGCGGTTTTTTTGCGTTGTTGCCGGACGCACTAGGCTTGGGTGAGTGCCCACAACCAATCTGCTGCCCGCGCCCAACGGGGTTGGGGCAGCTTCCATGAGGAGTCTTCCATGACCGAGCGTCTTGTCCCCGGCGATCAGGCCCCCGCCTTCACCCTGCCCAACGCGGAGGGTGGCACCACATCACTGGCCGACTTTGCCGGGCGCAAGGTGGTCGTGTACTTTTACCCGGCAGCGATGACGCCCGGGTGCACCAAGCAGGCCTGCGACTTCCGCGACAACCTGGCATCGCTGGGGTCGGCCGGCTACGCGGTCGTGGGCATTTCACCTGACCCCGTGGCAAAGCTTGAGAAGTTTGCAGCACGGGACGGGCTGAGCTTCCCGCTGCTCAGCGACGGCGACCACGCTGTGGCTGAGGCCTATGCGGCCTGGGGAGAAAAGAAGAATTACGGGAAGACCTACGAGGGTCTGATCCGCTCCACGATTGTTGTGGATGAGGACGGCAAGGTGGCAGTTCCCCAGTACAACGTCAAGGCAACCGGCCACGTGGCCAAGCTGCGCCGCGATCTGGGCCTGGACACTGCCGGGACCAAATAGCCGCAACCGCAGTGCCAACGTCAAAGGCCCCGGACGATTTTCATCTCCCGGGGCCTTTGTTCTGTGCGCAAGAGGGGACTTGAACCCCTACGCCCGAAGGCACAGGTACCTAAAACCTGCGTGTCTACCAATTCCACCACTCGCGCTGGTGCATTGAAGCATGAACAATACTACCGGCATCCCCACGTAGTCTTGACCACTCTTGCGCCTGCCCACGAGGAAACACCAGATTCCGGCACTATGATGAGTGGCTGATGGATAGTCCGCGCTGCGAGGAGATTTAGAACGTGCCCAGACCTGCCGGCGCCCTGCCACCAGCCGGCCATCCGCGCCCTGCCCGCCACCTCATGAAGGTGCTTCGACGCGCGGTGGCGATGTCCGCCGTCGTGCTTGTTGCAGCAACGGCCTGCACTGCCACACCCGCTCCAGGTCCGGGAACCAGCGCCCCGGCCACGACGCAGGCAGCCCCCGTCACGTTCAACTTCGGCACAGGATCGGATCCCGCGGGCTTCGACCCGGCGCTTGTTTCGGACACCGAGTCGTACAGGGTGACCCGTCAGGTGATGGAGGGGCTGCTGACAGTGGATCCCGTGACAGGAGCCCCGGCCCCAAGCCTTGCCACCAGCTGGAAAGAGCTAAACGACGGACTCGAGTACAGCTTCACGCTGCGCCCCAACGTCAAGTTCCAGGACGGCACGGCCTTCGATGCGGCTGCGGTGTGCACCAACTTTGAGCGCTGGTACTCGTTCCCGCCCGCCACCCGCGGCGACGGTTCGGCCACCATGTTCAAGCAGGTTTTCCGCGCCTTCAAGGACGACTCCGCCAACTCGCTCTACGACAATTGCACTGTTGACGGGCCGTTGAAGGTCACGCTCAGCCTGAAAATGCGGCTCACCGGATTCCTGCCGGCGCTGACCCTGCCTGCCTTCGCCATCTCCTCTCCCGCCGCGCTCAAGGCCGGCGCGGCGGACACCCTCGACATGACGTTCGGAGGCAACAAGGTTTCCCGCTATGGACTGCACCCTGTGGGAACCGGGCCCTTCACCTTCACCTCGGCCGCCCAGGGCAGCGTCACCATGACCGCCAACCCGCACTATTGGGGCCAGAAGGGCCAGATCACCACACTGAACTTCAAGACCTACGGGCAGCCAGAGACCCGCCTTGCGGCACTGGAGGACGGCTCACTCGACGGCTTTGACCCCGTGGCACCGGGCAACCTTGACCGTCTCATCAAGACCGGAAAGCAGGTCCTGCAGCGGGATCCCTTCTCCGTCATGTACTTGGGGATGAACCAAAAGATCCCCGTGCTGTCGGATCTGTTGGTGCGCGAAGCCATAGCCGCCTCAATCGACAAGAACACCATTGTCAACAACTACTTCATTGCGGGCACTGCGACCACCGCCCAGTTCATTCCGCCCAAGCTCAGCGGGTTCAACAATGCAGTCCAGGGGATCCCCTTTGACCCGCAAAAGGCCAAGGCCCTGCTGGCTGCCTCCTCATACAAGGGTGAGGAACTGAAGTTCTACTACCCCACCAACGCCGCAAGGACGTACCTGCCCCTGCCGGAAAAGGTGTATGCGGAGATTGCCGTCCGGCTGACGGCGGCCGGATTCAATATCAAACCGGTTCCCGTTCCCTGGAACGAGGGCTACGTTACGGCCGTGACGAACGACGGCGACCACGCCCTAAGCCTGCTGGGCTGGAACGGCAGTTACGCGGACCCGGACAACTTTGCGGGGCCTCTCTTTGGCTCGCCCAATATTGAGCTTGGCATGAACGACCCCCAACTTGTCTCCAAGATCACCCGCGCACGCAGCTTGCCCAACGGCCCCGACCGCATTGCCGCCTACGAGGCAATCAGCAAGAACCTCGCAGCGACCGTTCCTGCAGTGCCGATTGCCTTCCCGATCTCTGCCATCGCGCTGTCGACCAGGGTTCTCAGCTACCCGCTCAGTCCCGTCCTGAACGAGGTCTTCAACCAGGTGACGCTGGCACCGGCAGGCAACTGAACCACGCACACACATCCGGGCACCCGCCATCCGGGCCGCGGGGTGTGACCCAGCACCCGGGAAAGGCCCTGATTTATGCTTCCAGCCCCTGCCGCGATACGCTTCTAGCGCTAGGAAGAGCCTCTACCGGAGTTGACTGTGACCTTCATTTCGAACACCAAAGACGCTGACGTTGTCCTCATCGGAGGCGGCATCATGAGCGCCACGCTGGGCACCATGCTCAAACAACTCGAACCAAACTGGAAGATCGTGCTGTTTGAACAGCTCGACACGCCAGGATTGGAATCCTCCAGCCCGTGGAACAACGCCGGTACCGGCCACTCCGCACTCTGCGAGCTTAACTATTCACCGGCAGCCAAAGACGGCTCCGTCAACCCGGCCAAGGCCATTGACATCAATGAGCAATTCCAGCTCTCGCGCCAGTTCTGGTCGCACCTGGTGGACGAATCCCTGATCGGCTCCCCCAAGGGCTTCATCAACACCGTCCCGCACATGAGCTTTGTCATTGGCGAGGCGCACCGCAAGTTCCTCAAGGCCCGCCACGATGCGCTTTCGCCGAACCCCGTCTTCGCCTCCATGGAATACTCCGAGGACCCGGGGACCATCGCCACGTGGGCTCCGCTGATCATGAAGGGCCGGGACCCGCAGGAGGTCGTGACGGCCACCCGCGCTGCCGAGGGAACCGACGTCGACTTTGGCGCCCTGACCCGCGAGCTCATCGGCTTCATGGGCAGGCACGACGTCGAAATCAACTACGGCACGACGGTCACCGACGTCGCACGCACCACTGACGGCGCCTGGGATGTCTCGCTGAAGCACCGGGCGTCGGGCGAGCGCGGCAAGGTCAAGGCGAAGTTTATCTTCATCGGCAGCGGCGGCGGCGCACTTCACCTGCTGCAAAAGTCTGGCGTCCCCGAGGGTAAGGGTTTCGGCGGTTTCCCCGTATCGGGCCAGTTCTTCCGCTGCACGGACGAGAATCTTGCCTCCAAGCACAACGCCAAGGTCTACGGCCAGGCGTCGGTCGGCGCACCACCCATGTCGGTTCCGCACCTTGACACCCGCTATGTAGACGGCAAGCGTTCACTGCTGTTCGGCCCGTACGGCGGCTTCTCAACCAAGTACCTCAAGACCGGAAGCTACATGGACCTCCCCGGTTCCATCCGCCCCAACAACCTCATCCCGATGCTGGCAGTTGGCAAGGACAACCTGGATCTGGTGAAGTACCTCGTGAGCGAGGTGACCAAGTCGCGCAGCGGCAAGGTCGACGCGCTGCACGAGTACTTCCCGGAAGCCGACGGCACGAAATGGGAACTGATCACCGCAGGCCAGCGCGTGCAGATCATCAAGAAGGATGCGAAGAAGGGCGGCGTGCTGCAGTTCGGCACCGAGGTCATCACGGCAGCCGACGGCACCCTGTCGGCACTGCTCGGCGCCTCCCCCGGAGCGTCTACCGCCGTGCCGATCATGATTGAGCTCCTGCAGCGTTGTTTCCCGCGAAAGTTCAAGCTTGAATGGCAGGACTCGCTGCGCACCATGATGCCGACCTATGGCACCAAGCTCAACGAGGACGCCGACGCATTTGAAAAGAGCCTGGCCTCCACGGCGGCCTCCTTGCAGTTGAAGACGGAAAAAGCTTAAAGTTCCTTCGCAGCCGAACGGAACAGCCACAACACAACTGGGAGTGTTTTAATGTTTCGTTTGGCCGCGCTGTCCCTGGGCAACCGGGCGCTGATCGCGCTCATCACCATCTTCGCGGTGGTGTTTGGCGTGATCACGCTCGGTTCGCTCAAGCAGGAACTCATCCCCTCGATTGAGTTCCCGCAAATCACTGTCGTATCGGCCATGCCCGGCGCCTCCCCCGATGTGGTGGACAAGCAGGTCAGCGAACCGCTGGAAGCCGCATTGAACGCCGTCGAGGGCCTGGAGTCCAGTACCTCGACCTCCCGCAGCGGCGTCTCCACCATCAAGTTGGCCTTCGCGTACGGGACAGACCTTGACCGGGCCCGGAACCAGATTGACCGGGCCATCTCCAACGTCACCGCCCAGCTTCCCTCCGGCGTCCAGCCGCAACCCATCGCCGGCAGCATCGCCGATTTCCCGATTGTCTTCATGGCCGTCTCCTCCGATCAGAACCTGGCCGCCCTCAACACTGACCTGCAACGCATCGCCGTCCCGAAATTGATGAAGATTGACGGCGTCCGCAGCGCCGACGTCACAGGTGCCAACACCCAGCACATTGCCATCCTGCCGGACCCGGCCAAGATGGCAGCCCAGGGTGTCAATGTCGGCGGGATTTCCAGCGCCCTGAAGAACAACGGCTCCCTGGTCCCCATCGGAACCCTATCCGAGGCCGGCAAGACCCTGTCCGTGCAGGCCGGCAGCCCCGTGGATTCAATTGAAACCATCAAGTTGCTGCCCCTTGCCGTCAACGCCGGGCAGCCCGTCGCCATCGGCCAGGTGGCCAGCGTGGCACTTGCCGACGATCCCACCTCCTCGATCACCCGGACCAACGGCAAGCCCACCCTGGCCCTGTCAGTGACAAAGATCCCGGCCGGGGACACTGTCACCTTGTCCCATGAAATCGCCGCCCAGCTCCCCCGGCTGGAGGCGGAGTTGGGCCACAACACGAAGTTCACCACCGTCCTGGACCAGGCGCCCTTCATTGAAAAGTCCATCCACGACCTCACGGTGGAGGGGCTGCTGGGACTCGGGTTCGCCGTCGTCGTCATCTTGTTCTTCCTCATGTCGGTGCGCTCAACGCTGGTCACCGCCATCTCCATACCGTTGTCGCTGCTGGTGACGTTCATCGGCCTCTGGGCCACCGGCTACTCGCTGAACATCCTGACCCTGGGCGCCTTGACCATCGCGATTGGCCGGGTGGTCGATGACTCGATTGTGGTCATCGAGAACATCAAGCGGCACATGAGCTACGGCGAGGACAAGAAGTCCGCCATTCTCTCCGCGATCCGTGAGGTGGCCGGGGCTGTGACCGCCTCGACCCTGACCACGGTGGCAGTGTTCCTGCCCATCGCGTTCGTCGGCAGCCTCGCCGGGGAGCTGTTCCGCCCCTTCGCCCTGACGGTCACCTTTGCCCTGCTGGCCTCCTTGCTCGTATCGCTGACCATTGTTCCGGTGCTGGCGTACTGGTTCCTGAAGGCACCGGTGCACACCTCCGACGCCGGCACGGCCTTGGGCGGGAAGGCCCTGTTGGCTGCGGTGGAGGAGAAGGAACGCTCCTCCAGGCTCCAAAAGGGCTACCTGCCGATCCTGGCGAAGACCCAAAAGCACCCCGTCATCACGCTGGTCGCCGGCGGCGTGATCCTGCTTGCCACACTCGCCATGACGCCGCTGCTGCCGACGAACCTGTTGGGCAACACGGGCCAGAACAGCCTGACCGTGCAACAGGACCTGCCCCCTGGCACCAGCTTGGAGGTGACCAACGCGGCCGCCGAAAAGGTGGAGAAGAAACTCTCGGGCATCCGGGGGATCGCCGACATCCAGGTAACGGCAGGCAACAGTTCCGGCGGCTTCTCCGCCTTGTTCTCCTCCGGCGCCTCCAGCGCAAAATTCCAGATCATCACCGACCCCAACGCCGACCAGGTCAAGCTGGCGCAGACCGTCCAGTCGGCGATTTCCGGCATAAAGGATGCCGGGAACATCACACTTGGCGGCGGCTCCGGCGGATTTGGCATGTCCAGCACGGTGGACATCACCATTTCAGCCACCACGGGTGCCGAGCTGCAGCAGGCGGCGGACGCCGTCCTGAAATCCATGGTGGGCGTCCCCGGGGCCCAGTCGGTCACAAGCAACCTCGCAGCCGCCCAGCCGGTGGTCCAGGTGAGCGTTGACCGGGCCAAGGCCGTGGCCGCCGGCCTGGATGAACAACAGATCACGGGTCTGCTGGCCGCCACTGTCAGCCCCATCCCGGGAGGAACCGTGCGCATCGACACCACCGACTACAAGGTTCAGATCGGCACGGGCACAAACTTTGATTCCGTCGCTGCCCTTGCCGCCGCCCAGATTCCCACGCCGGCCGGTCCCGTTGCCCTGTCCTCCGTGGCCAGCGTCAAACAGGTGGACACGCCGTTGACCATCACGTCCTCCAACGCCCAGCGCACCGCGACGGTATCGGTCACGCCGGAGGGCGACACCCTGGGCTCGCTGAGCTCCGAGGTGCAAAAGCGCCTGGATGAGACCACCTTGCCTGCCGGGGTCATCGCAACGATCGGCGGCGCGGCAACACAGCAGGCCGACTCCTTCCAGCAGCTGGGCCTGGCCATGCTGGCCGCCATTGCGATCGTCTACGTGATTATGGTGGCGACGTTCAAGTCGCTCGTCCAGCCGCTGATCCTGCTGGTGTCCATCCCGTTCGCCGCCACCGGCGCCATCGGCCTGTTGCTGATCACCGGGGTCCCGCTGGGCCTGCCGTCGCTGATTGGCATGTTGATGCTTGTGGGCATCGTTGTCACGAACGCGATCGTGCTCATTGACCTGATCAACCAGTACCGCCGCCCGTCCGGGGACAGGCCCGCCATGAACGTCGCCGACGCCATCGAGCATGGTGCCAGGCAGCGCCTGCGCCCCATCCTGATGACGGCACTGGCCACCATCTTTGCCCTGACGCCCATGGCCTTGGGGCTGACTGGCGGCGGCGGCTTCATCTCGCAACCGCTGGCCATTGTGGTGGTGGGCGGGCTCGTGTCCTCCACGGCGCTGACGCTGATCCTTGTCCCCGTGCTCTACAGGCTGGTCGAAGGACGCAAGGAACGCCACGACCTCATCAAGGCACTCAAGGTGGTCCAAACTCCGGTGCCGCGGCCGGGTTCCGGTTCCACCACACTCGACGGTGCGAAGCCCACCGCCGAGTTCCAGGACTGGACCACGGGGGCCATCCCCAAGGTCCGCGGCCGCCGGGCAGCAGCTGACTGACCCCCTCACCCTTGGCAACTAACGGGTGCGGTCAGGCCGGCAGGGTTGCTCCGAACGCCAACTTCGGCACGAAGTACAGCGCCACGGCCGCGACGAGGGCAGTGACACCGCAGATGGTCCACACGAGCATGTAGCCAGACAGCGGCGCGGCCGTGCTGCCAGCCCCCGCCGTCAGGGAACCAAGTGCCTGACCCGCCAGTGCAATGCCGAAAATGCATGAGGCAAACGCGCCGCCCAAGGTCTTCGTCGCATTCGTGAGCCCGGTGGCCATTCCCGTCTGGGTCAGCGGCGCGGCAGCCGCGGCGGCCGACGGCAGCGCCGCAACCAGGGCGCCGCTGCCGATACCGGCAAGGGCCATGTTCGCCAACACCTGCGTCATTGAGTCGTGGAACGGCAGGAACAAAAGGTAACCCACAGCCACGAGGAAGGCCGCCCCCATCAAGGTGATTCTCGGCGTCGTCCATTTCGTGACAACGGGATACAGGAGGGCGCCGACCAAAAGGCCCAGCACGTACACCCCGATCAGGATCGAGACGAGGCCGGAGCTGGCGCCGAGGCCGTAGCCGACCTCGGCCGGGTCGGTACGCGCGAACGTCGACAGCGGCGCCTGCGCGCCAAGTACCGATACGCCAAAGAGGAACGCTGTCAGCTGCACAGGCCACATGCTCGGTTGGCGCAGCAGGCGGATGTCGATCAGCGGATCCTTGTGGCCGAGTTCGTACCGTGTGAATGGCACCAAGGCGGCAATTCCCAGCACGACGGCGGCCCACGCCCACCAGGTGCCGGGGCCGTTGATGCGCATGAAGGTCAGGCCAGCCGTGATCATCAGCAGGCCAGTGCTGAGCAGCGTCAGGCCCACCGTGTCGATCCGGCCGCCGGTGCGGTTTTCGGATTCCGGGACGCCGACGAGGATCACAAAGAAGCACAGCGTGACAGCGATGGCCGGGATCATGAGCGTCAGCCACAGCCTGCCGGGCAGTGCACCGCCAATGAACCCACCGGCGAGTGCACCGGCGATCACGCCGAATTCCAGACCCGCCACGAGGATCCCCGCGGACTTGCGTGTCAGGGCGGCTCCGTCGGGGCGGTGATGGGAGCGGCTGTAGATGAGAGCAATTTCCAAGGGGAGCCAGACAACGTAGAAACCTTGCAATGCCCAGGCCAGCAGAAAGAGCCAGAAGTTAGGCGCGAAGGCCACACCCCAGGAAGCGGCGGTTGTCAGCGCGGTGGCAAGCAGGAGCACCCGCCTGTGCCCGATCATGTCGCCCATCTTGGCCAGGACCGGTACCACGAGGGCACTGACCATCAGCTGGGCGGCCTCGAACCAGTTCACATCGGCGTCGTGAATGCCAAGGAAGCGGGCTATGTCCGTCAGGAGCGGTGTGTAATAGCCTTGAAGGATGCCGCTGGTAAGTTCCACCAACACCAAAAAGCCCACGATTGCCGTTGCTGTCGGGGCCATGCGGACACTTCTTCCGGCAATGCCGCGTTCCTGTGATGCCATGCGTTTCCTCCGCCCATGCAGTGACATGCGTTACTTATCTTCAGGAGCAGCCTAGTACCCGAAGGTAACATGACGGGGAAAGGGGCGGTTTTCGGCATTCCGGCGCCCGCACACGCCTAGTTTCCTCTCGGGAACATATTCGCCGTTCCGCGTGTTGACACGTATATTAGATACAAACGCATATATCTTGCGGTGACCCCGCGAGGCTGGAGGAGCAAGAAATGCAGTTCGGAATTTTCAGTGTCGGCGACATCACCATGGACCCCACCACCGGGGGCACCCCCACCGAACACGAGCGCCTGAAGGCGATCACCACGATCGCCAAGCACGCCGAGGACATCGGCATGGACGTCTTTGCCACGGGTGAGCACCACAACCCGCCGTTCTACCCCAGCTCCCCCACCACCATCCTTGGCTACATTGCGGCACAGACCGAGAGGATCATCCTCTCCACATCGACCACCCTGATCACCACCAACGACCCCGTGAAGATCGCCGAGGACTTCGCCACCCTGCAGCACTTGGCCGACGGCCGCGTGGACCTGGTCCTCGGCCGCGGCAACATGGGCGCCGTCTACCCGTGGTTCGGCAAGAGCAACCAGGACTCCGTGGAGCTGACAGTTGAAAACTATGCCCTACTCCGGCGCTTGTGGGATGAAGAAGTAGTGAACTGGGAAGGAAAATTCCGCACACCGCTGCGTGGTTTCACCTCCACACCCCGCCCGCTGGACGGCGTTGCCCCCTTTGTCTGGCACGGCGCCATCCGCACACCCCAGGTGGCCGAAATCGCCGCGTACTACGGCGACGGCTTCTTCGCAAACAACATTTTCTGGCCCAAGGAGCATTACCAGAAGTTGATCGGCCTCTACCGTGAGCGCTACGCACACTACGGCCACGGAACCCCCGAGCAGGCCATCGTCGGCCTGGGCGGGCAGTTCTTCATCAGGAAGAACTCTCAGGACGCCGTGAACGAGTTCCGCCCGTACTTCGACAACGCCCCCGTCTACGGCCACGGCCCGTCCATGGAGGACTTCACCTCCCAGACCCCGCTGACCGTCGGCAGCCCGCAGGAGCTGATCGAGAAGACACTCTCCTTCCGCGACTACTTCGGCGACTACCAGCGCCAGCTGTTCCTGGTGGACCACGCTGGCTTGCCGTTAAAGACCGTCCTGGAGCAGCTTGACCTGTTCGGCTCTTTGGTCCTGCCTACCCTCCGTGAGGAATTCGCGGCCAACCGGCCCGCTTCCGTCCCTGACGCACCCACCTTCGAAGCCCGCCGCGCCGCCGCCAGGGCCGCTGCCGCCGTCGACCCTTCAACAGATGAAACAACGCCAGCCAACGCATCGGGAGGGAACTAACATGTCCGCAGCCGCGCACCGCCGCCTCGCCACGGAGTCATGGGAATCGCTGCTTCGGGCGCAGGTGACCGTCATGCGCGAGCTGCATAAGGAGCCCATCTTCAAGGAGGTGGGCAGCCGGGAGTATGACGTGCTGTACAACCTTTCGCGCTGTCCCACCGGCTGGCTGCGTCTCAATGAGCTCAACGACAATGTTCTGCTGACGCAGCCAAGTATCTCCCGCATGGTTGACCGGCTGGAGTCGCGTGGGCTGATTCAGCGAAAGACGGCCGAGGACGACAGGCGCGGTGTGCTCATTGGACTGACAGAGGCGGGTTCGGCCCTGCAGAAGAAGGTCGGGCGGGCGCATGTGCAGAACATCATGGAAATCATGGAAGTTGCGCTGACTGACGAGGAAATGCGGACCCTCTTGGAGCTGACCAGCAAGCTGCGGGCATCCGTGGCGGGCAAGTAGCCGCAGCACCGACTCTCGTGTGTTGATGTTGGTTTGGCCGTACTGCTAGCCTCTGCCGCGTGGCTTTTGGATGGGGGCTATCAGTGCGGGCTCTGAATTAGGGTGTCCCATGGGTAGGTTCAACGGGCAACAACCAACTCGGCAGCGAGAAACGGCTTCCATGCCGGTTGCCGGAACTGCCGCCCTGCGATTGCCTGCCCTGACTCCGAGGGTTGTGGATAAGTTCTGGCAGGATTCTTCGCTGTTGTGTACGTTGGTAGGAAGCCAATACAAGCAAGCTTCAACGGTGAGGCCTGCTGCTCATAGAGGACGTATGGGGGCCGGCGATGAGGGAAATTCACAGCACAGCCAAACAGCAACACGAAACATCAGGGCCGGGGCGTGGCACGTCCCTCGTCGGTGTCCTGGCTGCGGGATTTGCAATGCTGATCGCACTAAGCGGTTGCAGTGGCACTAACAACGACGCTGACCCTACCGCTTCATACCCGAGCGGCACGACGCCGTCGGTCAGCGCTGCAGCCACCACGCACTCCCCTCCTCCCACCACGGCGGCGGCATACCAACCCGCCACTGCCGAGGGGCCGGCCCAAAACGTTCCCGTTCCTGTCCTGCCCGAAAAGGCCAAGGAATTCAGCAAAGAAGGCCTCATCGCCTTCGCCGAATACTGGTATAGCACGCTCGGCTACGCATATGAGACGGGCGATGCTGGGCCAATGATGGCCATCAGCGGCCCAGACTGCGGGAACTGCGCCGGGGCTAAAAAGTCCACAACCAGTGGACACTCGGATGGAAAGTGGATTGTAGGAGGACTCATGTATGTTTCCTCCACGGATACTTCGTTTGCTCCACTTGACGACGGAACCTTTCAAATCATCGCGATGGTTCGTCAAGACAAAGTGCAGTACTACAAAGCGGACAAGGAACTTTCGAAGGATCTCGGAACTACGATCTCGGCACCGGACATCCTGATCGCGACTTATCAAGACAACAACTGGATCGCCCAAAAAGTGGCACATCTCGAAGGCCGTAAAGGGCCGTAGCCATGGGAAATCCAGCGAGCGATGGGCCAATGCTTGGAGTCGAACAAAGTTGGCGCCCGGAGCTCGGGCAACCATCTTCTATCGTAAAAACTCTTGTCACTCTCCTGGTCGTGACATTGCTAGTCGCGGTGAGCCTGCCAGCCGCAGCTGGCAACTCTGACGAAGCAAATTGGCAAGACCAAAACATCGACGCTGGCGTCTATGTTCCAATCCCTGGTTCCGATGGACACTACGGTGAGGTCCCATCTAGTGGTTCCGAAGACCCATACGTCTACGAAGCCCGGCTTGCCTGCACAGATGGCGACAGCGCAATTTTTCCCGAATGCGCGGCCGTCATGCCAACATGCTCTTCGGGCTCCGGCACTCCCGACGGTAAACCAGGTACTGCCATATATTGGTACCGCGCACGCAAGAACGCAGTCCCTTCTGACTGGCAATATTATTCGGGTCCCGTCTGCGTTTTTGACGCCAAGCCCCGCGACATCCTGGCCGAGATTGCGGGACTGATCGCCCATGAATTCCAGCGCACCCCAGTCGCGGCGGCAACCCTTGGCAGCCAGCCGGGGCCACACACCCTCCGGGGCAAGGAAACCAACGTCTGGGCCCAGGCAGCAACCCAAACTTTCAACATCACCATGCTCGGCCAAAGAGTCATGATCACGGCCACCCCGGTCGCCTACACCTGGAACTACGGCGACGGCACGGTCTGGGGCCCAACCCCCATCCACGGCGCACCCTTGAACAGGGACCGGATCGGCGAGCAAACCCAAACCAGCCACGTCTACACCCAAACCGGCAGGCTCAGCATCATCCTCACTACCCACTTCAATGGGACCTACACTGTCAACAACGGCCCGCAGCTCCCGATCCCCGGCCAAGGAAACATCCCCTCGGCACCTCTGGGATTGACCGTCTGGCGGGCCGAAACCAATCTCTATGCCGACAACTGCTTCCAAAACCCGGCCGGCATCGGCTGCTGATAAAGGGCGCCGTCGCTACTGGAGCCCCTGTAGCAGCTCCCGGTAAAAAACCACGCCCGCCCCCAGCGAACTGATGCGCACACGCTCGTTGACGGCATGCAAGGTGCCCCGGTCCTCAGCGTCCATCAGCAGCGGTGAGAAGCGGTAGACCGCTGAACAGATGGAGGTGAAGTGCCGTGAATCGGTAGCGCCGGTTTGAACATAGGGCGTCACCACCGCATCAGGGTACGAGGCGGCCACAGCGCGGGTCAGCAACGCGAATTGTTCGTTTTCAAACGAGGATACCGGCGACGGGTTGTGGCCGGAATGCACTGTCAGCTCGACGGAGGGGTCGTCAATGATCGCCCGTACCTGCTGGACCACGGAATCCACCGTCTCCCCTACCGCAATGCGGATGTTGGCGTTGGCGCGCGCCGTGGAGGCCAGCACATTCTGCGCCTTGCTGCCCTCGAGCATCGTCACGGCAACAGTGGTGCGGGTGAGCGCGCGGGTTTCATCCCCCACAGCACCAAACACCTGGGTCAAAAGGGACTTGAACGCCCACATGTTTTCGGTGACAAGCCGCATGGAGAAACCGCTGTGCAGCCCGATCCGGCGGATCATCTCCACAATGGGCTCGGGCATCGAGGCCGAAAATGGTGACTCCTCGAGCGCCACAATGGCCTGGGCCAGCCGCGCTGTGGCGCCCATTCGGGGAGGGGTCGACGCGTGGCCTCCAGCGCTTCGGGTCAGCAGTTCAAGGTCCAGGAGGCCTTTTTCGGCCACCCCAATCACGGCCGCAGGAGCCTTGAGCCCCGGGAATGCCTCCAGGGCCACGGCGCCACCCTCATCGAGCACCAGCCAGGGCTGCACCCCGCGCCCGGCAAGAGTCTCCACGGCGGCCGGAGCACTGTCCCCGGCTGTTTCCTCGTTGTTGCCAAAAGAAAGATAAAGGTCGTGGTGAGGCCTGAACCCCTCATTCACCAGCGACTCAATTGCCTCCATGATGGCAACGACGGCGCCCTTGTCATCCAGGGCACCCCTGCCCCAGACGTATCCGTCTTCCTGATGACCGGAGAAACCGGGGTAAGTCCAGTCGTCGCGTGTGTCAACCGGGACGACGTCGTAGTGGGCCATGAGCACGGCCGACCGAGCAGCGGCATCATCGCCGGCACCTGCCCACCTGAACAGGAGTCCCTGCCCGTTGACAAACTCGCGGGTCAGCGCCAAATGGGTTGCCGGATACAGCCGCTCCAGCGCCTCAATGAAGCCGGTGAACTGCTCAAGTTCGATCTGGTCCCGGGAGCTTGAAAACACGGTGCGGAAGGTGATCAGCTCGCTGAGCCTGTCCGCGGCACGCTGGGCGAATTCGACGCCGATCCGGTCGGCGCTGACACCGGCACCGTAGTCGCCCACAGGCATTGAGGTCCCGGCACGATAGGCCCGTGCACCCATGATTGCCGCGGCTCCGGCGGCCCCCACGGTCAAGACGGCCGCCACTGCACGATTAATCGATTTGGCTGATCCTTTAGGCATGTCACGGATTCTATGCCACAGCTCTGGGAACGCACCGCCATGGGCACCCTTTTCCGCACCCCCAAGGAGGTAGGATGTCCACATGACCAACGTGACGTACCGCATTGCCCGTGTCCGCCCCCTCGACGCCGGAGCGGAAAGCACCGGTCGGCGCAGTGCCGCACCTGCCCCCTTGCCCGAACAGTTCTTTGTCCGCAATGACGCGGCCGACTTTGACAGCCCCGAAGGGCATATCTGGCAACTTGTGGACACACCCTTCCCCACCTCACCGGCCAACCAGAACAGCCCCGCCCGCGACGGCTGGACCTTTGGCGCCACAGTCACCGAGGACGAATTCACCTTCCTGGCCCCCTGCGCCCCCGTCAACGTCTTCGGCATGGCCCACAACACCGGAGCCCCGGGCCGCGCACTGCCGCCGCAGGCCTTCCACAAGGCCGCAAGTTCCGTGGTTGGCCCCGGCGACGCGATCGTGCTGAGCCCCACTGTTGGCTACGTCGACCCCGAGGCCGAGCTGACCGTCGTCGTCGGCACGGCAGCACGCAACCTCACCCTCGAGAACGCGCGCGAGGCCATCCTGGGCTTTACGATCGGCAACGACGTCTCCGCCCGTGACGCGCAAAAGTCCGACGAACTGTGGATCAGCGCCAAGAGCCCTGACACCTTCACCCCGCTCGGCCCGTGGATTGTCGCCGGCCTGAAGGACGACGGCGTGGCCATCAGCATTGTCCACAACGGCACAGAGCTTGCCCCCGCCACGAGCAACGACCTTGGCTGGGGTGTCGAGGAAATCATGGTGTATCTCAGCGGCTTCATGACTCTGCAGCCCGGCGATGTGATCCTCACCGGCTTCCCGGCCGAGTGCCGCCAAATCACCCCGGGCGACGAGGTCATCTGCCGTGTGGGCGGCATTGGCGAACTCCGCAACCCGGTGGTCGCCGGAATTTGATTCGCGCGGCGCCAGGCAACCGGCGCCCGTCGTCAACCCATGGCGTGGCATGGGGATTGGCTGTGACTCACAGCCAATCCCCATGGACCGCTTGGTGCTTTGTGAAGATTAAATGGCATGATTGGATACACATGGCAACAGCAACAGCACCCTCGGATCAAAACCCCGTGGATCCCGCCCAAGGCGCGGTGGACCTCGGGGTCTTTGCTGTGCCCATGGGGTGGCTGCGCAGGCGTCCTGCACTGGTGGGCCAATTGCGCGGGTTCGCCGTTGTCGCGGTGATCTGCACCGTCATTTCAATGACAATATTTGCTGGCCTGCGCCCCATGCTCGGCACGCAATGGGCCAATGCCATCTCCCTGGTGCTGTGTTCCGTCCTCAACACCGAGCTCAACCGCCGCATCAGTTTTGGCCTGAGAACGCGCGTCATGTGGTGGCGCGACCAGCGTCGCGGGATGTGGGTCATGCTCCTTGCCCTGGTCATGACCAGCGGCAGCCTGTGGCTGCTGCACGAGGTCGATCCCGGGGCCTCCATCATGCTTGAACTTGCGGTCATCGTGCTGGGCAATGTGGCCTCGGCCGTGACCCGGTTCCTGCTGCTGCGATACTGGATTTTCCACCGGGTGCGCCACGGGGTGTAGGGCATAAGGAAGGTGGGGCGGCGCCAATGGAAGCGACCACCTTCGGCAGGCGGAAGTGGACCCCGGTGTCGATGAAGGTGGCGCAGTGTGAGTGGTCGTTGAAGGAGCAGTCCTCCACCGAGCATTCTGAGACCGGGACAGTCTTGATGACCTCCTGGGCTGCGGCCATCCGGCCTCGGACGGGCCGGGTCGATTCAGGCGCCCAAGGTCCTCACCCTGGCGACGGCGGTTGCCAACTCCCTTGCCGCGGCTGACAACTGCGCGGCAGTGACGTCCGAAGCGAAGCTGAAGCGCAGGGCCGTTTGTGCCACCGTCCGCTCGACGCCCATGGCACTGAGCACGGCCGAGGGCTCGTCGGATCCTGCCGCGCAGGCCGACCCCGAGGAGCAGATAATGTCCCGCCGCTCCAACTCCAGCAGCACCGATTCACCGCTGGTGCCGGGGAAGCAGAACGACGCCAGGTTCGGCAGACGCCGGGTCCTGTGCCCCGTCAGGACGGCGCCAGGGACGTTGTCCAGGACAGAGTCGATGAAGTTCCGGCGCAGTTCACTGACATGTTCGACGGCGGCACCCCGGCCCGCTTCCGACAAGCCAAGCGCCGTGGCCATGGCAACGGCAAAAGCAACGTTTTCTGTCCCCGAGCGGGCCCCCCGTTCCTGCCCCCCGCCGTGGATCAACGGTTCATATTGCGTATCCGATCGCACATACAGCAGCCCGACGCCCTTGGGCGCACCGATCTTGTGCCCGGATATCGACAGCGCAGCAACGCCCAGCTCCTGCACGTTCAGGGAAAGCCATCCGCCACCCTGTACGGCGTCGCTGTGCAGGGGCACGCCGGCCTCGGCGGCCAAGCCTGCCAATTCGGGAATGTTCTGGACGGTTCCCACCTCGTTGTTGGCGTACATGACGGAGGCGACGGCAACATCGGATCCATCGCCGGCAAGCAGGCGGGCAAACTCGGCAGCATCAACGAGCCCGTCGGAATCGACGGGCGCCACGTCAATGGAAAAGCCGTGGATGCGGCGCAGGTAGTTCGCCGATTCCACCACGGCAGGGTGCTCCACGGCGCTGATGAGCAGACGGTTGCGTCGGGGGTCACCAGCCCTGCGGGACAGCGCAATGCCTTTCAAGGCCAGGTTGTCTGCCTCGGTGCCGCCCGATGTGAACACCAGCTCCTCCGGGTGCGCGCCAAGCACTGCGGCGCAGCGTTCCCGAGCGTCGGTGAGCGCAGCCGCAGCCTGCCCGCCCAGCTCGTGGTGGCTTGACGGGTTGCCGAACTGGTTGGTCAGGAACGGGAACATGGCCTCAATGGCCTCCCGCCTGACAGGGGTGGTGGCTGCCGCGTCGAGGAAGATCACAAGGCCCTGGCCAGCTCAATGTCGAGCCCGAGGTCAAGCGCCCTGACACTGTGGGTGAGCGCGCCGACCGAAATGATGTCGACGCCGGTATGCGCAATCGCGGCAATGGTTGAGAGGTTCACGTTGCCGCTCGCCTCAACCAGCGCCCGCCCGTTGACAAGCGCCACGCCCTCCACCAGCTGCGCGTTCGTGAAGTTGTCCAGCATGATGGTGTCGACGCCGGCTGCCAGCACGGGCTCAATCTGTTCGATCGAGTCGACCTCCACCTCGAAGTGCACAGTGTGGGGCAGCTGGGCCCGCACTCCTGCGAGCGCAGCCGTCAGCTTGGCGGGGTCGCCGCCGGTGAGCACGGCAAGGTGGTTGTCCTTGGCCAGCACGGCGTCGGAGAGGGAGAAGCGGTGGTTGTGCCCGCCTCCGCACCGCACGGCGTAGCGCTCAAGGATGCGCAGCCCGGGTGTGGTCTTGCGGGTGTCGGTGACCCGCGCCGTCGTTCCTGCGATGAGCTCTGCGTATACGGCCGTCTGGGTGGCGATGGCGCTCATGCGCTGGGTCAGGTTGAGGGCGATCCGCTCCGCCGTCAGCACCCCGCGGGCCAGTCCGCTCACACCCATGATGCGGTCCCCTGTTTCAAAGCGGGCGCCGTCTGAGATCAGCTGCTCCACCACGGCGGCGGAATCCTGCATCTTCATGGCGGCCTCGAACACGGCCCCTCCGGAGAACGTGCCGGGTTCCCGTGCCACCAGCCATGCGGTGGCCGTCGCATCGGCAGGCAGCAGGGTGGCCGAGGTAATGTCGCCGTAGGGGGCGTCCTCGGCAAACGCCCGGCGCAGGATCTCCTCCACGGCTGTGGCCGGCAGGGCAGCTGTTGCTTGGGTGGTGTTCAGGACAGGTGCGACGGCGTTCATACTGTTTCGCTTTCACGCTGGGTTTGGGCTGTGGCCAGGAGGTGGACGGACGGATCCGCAGGGATCGTGCCGTTCGGCAGGATCACGGGATGGGGATTGACCCAGAGATTGCTGCTGCCGGCTGGGTCCGGGGCCTGGGGGAAGTCTGACCTGAAGTGTGCGCCGACGGAGTTTTCCCGGGCCAGTGCGGCCCGGACCAGAAGTCCTGCCACCAGGTGCAGGTTTCTGTCCTCGGCTTCGCTGCGTCCGGAACCTGCAGCGGGGGCCGCGACGGTTGTGGGGGCGGCTGCCGCTGCGAGACTGTCCGCCGCACCGCGCAGGCCGGCGGCGTCCCGCACGACAGCTGCGGAGCTTCCCATCAGGTGCCGCAGGGCCTGCCGTGGCATGGCAGACGCAGGATCATTCACGCCGTCGAGCCACCTGGCCCCCGACGGCAGGACAGGCCAGGTGTACTCAGCGGTGTAAGCGTCGCCCGTTGCAGCGGAAGCGGCAAAGGCGTCCACTGCGCGGCGGCTGAACACCAGTCCTTCGAGCAGGGAATTTGAGGCAAGGCGGTTGGCGCCGTGGACACCTGTGCAGGCAACCTCGCCCGCGGCGTACAGACCGGGGACCGATGTCCTGCCGTGCAGGTCTGTGGCCACCCCGCCCATCCAGTAGTGTGCGGCGGGTGTGACAGGAAGCATCTCGTGCCGCCAGTCAAAACCGAGGGCGGTCGTCGCGGCGTCGATAGTGGGGAATCGGCGGGCCAGGTATCCGGCCCCGTTGGCCGCTTCAACGCCCGTGGCGTCAAGGTACACGCACCCGGCACCTCCACTACCGTTTGCCTTGTCCCCGCCATGGGCGCCGGTGGCTTCAGGCTGGGCTGCAAGGTGGGTGGCGATGCTGCGCGAGACAACATCGCGGGGGGCGAGGTCGCCGTCGGGGTGGTAACGGGTCATGAAAGCCTCGCCATTGGCATCGCGCAGCACGGCGCCGGCTCCGCGCACGGCCTCGGAGATCAGGAAGTTTCCGCCCACGGCCAGAGCCGTGGGGTGGAATTGGAAGTACTCAAGGTCCCCCACCGCCGCCCCTGCCCGCCAGGCCAGGGCGACCCCGTCCGCTGTGGCAACCTCGGGGTTGGTCGTGAACTCGAACATTTGGCCTGCTCCCCCGGAGGCCAGCAACACGGCATCGGCGGCCAACTGCCGCCGTTCGTCGGCAGGGCCAAGGTACGCCACACCCGCGACGACGGTCTCAGGCGGGGTCCCGCCGTCGTACGTGCCGGAGTGGGCCTCGGGAAGGGCAGCCCCCAGCAGCCCGGTGACGAAGCAGCCCTCCATGAGCGTGATCAGGCCCAGCTCCCGTGCGTCAAGCACGGCGCCGATGAGCCCGTTGGCGATGGCCGCACCCGTGGCATCGCCGCCGGCGTGCAGGATCCGCGCGGCCGAATGCGCCCCTTCAAGGCCCAGGGCACGCCGGCCGCCGGGTCCCTTGTCAAAAGCGACGCCGAACCGTTCGAGGGCGGCGATGTCCCAGGCGGCCTCGCCGCACAGGATGCGCACGGCTTCGGGGTCGCACTGGCCGGCACCGGCCTTGAGGGTGTCGGCAATGTGGGCCTCGACGGTGTCGCCGGGGGCTGCCTCCCCCGGGCCGAGCACCGCACAAATGCCGCCCTGCGCGCGGTGCGTGTTGCTCTGCTCCAACGTTCCCTTGGTCATGAGGGTGACACGCATGCCTGACTCGGCCGCAAGTAGTGCGCCATAGAGCCCGGCGATGCCGCTGCCAACAACAATCAGGTGCGAATTGCTCATGCCAAAACGGCGTTCGCAGGCTCAACGCGCTTAGGGGCAGTCTGGGGCAGGGCCGCGAGCATGCGCTCAAGTGCGACGCGGGCGTTGACAGCGGTGGCCTCCGGGACGGTGATCTGGTTGCGCACCTCTCCGGCAACGAGGCCTTCGAGCACCCAGGCAAGGTAGCCGGGGTGGATCCTGTACATCGTGGAGCAGGGGCAGATGACGGGGTCAAGGCAGAAGATGGTGTGTTGGGGGTATTGCGCGGCGAGCCGGTTCACCATGTTGATCTCGGTGCCGATGGCGAAAGTGCTGCCGTCGGGGGCGCCCTGGATGGCCTTGAGGATGTAGTCGGTGGAACCTGCCTCGTCGGCCGCGTCAACAACTTCCATGGGGCATTCGGGGTGGACGATCACGCGTACGCCGGGGAAGTCCACACGGGCCTGGTCAATCTGGGCCGTCGTGAAGCGCTTATGCACTGAGCAGAAGCCCTGCCACAGCACCACCTTGGCGTCATGCATGACCTGTTCGCTGTTGCCGCCCAACGGCATGCGCGGGTTCCACAGCGGCATCGCCTCCAGCGGGACGCCCATGGCCTTGGCCGTGTTGCGGCCAAGATGCTGGTCGGGGAAGAACAGCACGCGCTGGCCGCGCTCGTACGCCCATTCCAGCACTGTCGAGGCGTTCGAGGATGTGCACACGATCCCGCCGTGCTCGCCGCAGAACGCCTTGAGCGCGGCAGAGGAATTCATGTAAGTGACGGGGATGACGGGAACTCGGCCATCGGCGTCGGGCTCGGTGCCGTACAGCTCCTCCAGCTGCGCCCAGCACGCCTCAACCGAGGGCAGGTCCGCCATGTCGGCCATGGAGCAGCCCGCTGCCAGGTTGGGCAGGATCACCGACTGGTGCGCGCCGGAGAGCATGTCGGCGGTCTCGGCCATGAAGTGCACGCCGCAGAACACAATCGCCTCGGCTTCCGTGCGAGTCTTGGCCGCGTTGGCGAGCTGGAAGGAGTCGCCCACGAAGTCGGCAAATTGCACCACCTCGTCGCGCTGGTAGAAATGCCCGAGCACGACGACGCGTTCCCCGAGTTCCGCCTTGGCGGCGCGGATGCGGGCGTCAAGGTCGGCGTCGGAGGCGTCCTTGTACTCCTGCGGCAGCTGGCCCTGGACAGGGGTGGCGGCCGGCGCGGCATCCTCGTTGGAGGCGCCGGGGCCGTAGCCGGGGGTGCCTGCCAGTGCCTCGGCCAGGTCGAATTCCCAGGGACCCTTGGCAAGGTCGTCGTCGCAGCTTTCCTGCGCCCGGCCCGGCACACCGACGAGCCGGGACTGCTCCTCGGCCTGTTCGCGCGTGATGAGCTGGATGGCGGTGTTCACGGATGACATGGTGTGCTCCAAGGGTGAGGCGGCGAAAAGTGCGGGAGGGTTCGGGATATTTACGCAATAGCTGAGGGAGGGTTCGACGGGGCTAGGGGTGGGAGGGCGGATGTCCGGGATGGCCGCCGTCGTCCTGCCCCGTGTAGCGGTAGAGGCGCGGCGGGCGGTGCTTGCCGCCCTGGAGGAACTCCTCGGTGGCCTCGATGTTGGCTGCCTGCTTGAGCTGGCGGCGGAAGTTGGCGGGATCGACGCTGCGGTTCAGGACCGCCTCGTAGACCTCGCGCACCTGGGCCAGAGTAAATGTCTCACCAAGCAGGTGGTACGCGATGGAGCCGTACTCCATCTTGTTGCGCAGCCGCCACAGGGCATAGTCGACAATCTCGTTGTGGTCGAAGGCGAGGGCCTTCAGGCCGTCGGCGCGGAACCACTTGACGTTCTCGGACTCCCGCGCGAGCTCCGCCTCGGTGGACTGGACGAGCGCCCAGTACACAATCGATACGACCCTTTGGCTGGGTGAACGGTGCAACCCGCCAAAGGCGTAGAGCTGTTCAAGGTAGCTGGGCGCGAGGCCCGTGGTGTCTTGCAGGTTCCTGGCGGCGGCATCCAGCAGGGAATCGGCCTGGGTCAGGGGTCCGCCGGGAAGCGCCCATTCGCCCTTGAACGGCTCGCGGATGCGGCGCACGAGAGGCAGCCACAGGCTGGGCCGGCCACTGTTTTCGCTGGGGCGCAGCGCAAAGATGACGGTGGAAATGGCCAGTTCCGGCGGCAGTGCAAGCCGTTCGCTGATGTTTGCCGCGCTGACGAATGGCGTCCGCTCCATGACCTGCACCCCACTTTCTCAGTTAGAGTCATTTTGACTACAACTAATACTAGGCGTGGGCAGCCGGTGGGGCAAATCAGCCCCTCATCGTGGCCGGGCCCGTGACCCGTGCATGGCCGGATTTGGCTGGGCAATTCCATGGGGGATAATTCTTGGCAGGGGTCACCCTGCTCCACGGCCGGACCGGGCCGGTTCCACGAACGAAGGCCCCCTTTAATGATCACCGAGATTGACACAGCAGCGCCCGCCTCCACCGGCCTGGGCAACTCCCTCAAACAGCGCCAGCTGACCATGATGGGCCTCGGCAGTGCCATTGGCGCAGGGCTCTTCCTTGGCTCGGGTGCCGGGATCAAGGCCGCAGGACCGGCCGTGCTGATCTCCTATCTCGTGGCCGGGACCCTGATCATCCTTGTCATGTGGGCGCTGGGCGAGATGGCTGCCGCCAATCCCAACTCGGGCGCCTTCTCCGTCTACGCGCAAAAGGCCATGGGCAGGGTTGCGGGGGCCACCGTCGGCTGGCTGTGGTGGCTGCAGCTCGTGGTGGTCATTGCCGCCGAGGCCCTTGGCGCCTCCCAGCTGCTCGTGACGATATGGCCTGTCCTGCCGGTGTGGGCGCTGACCTTGATATTCATGGTCTTCTTCACGGCCGTAAACCTGACATCGGTGAAAAACTACGGCGAGTTTGAGTTTTGGTTTGCCTTGCTGAAGGTGTCCGCGATCGTGCTGTTCCTTGTCTTTGGCATCGCCCTGCTGCTGGGCCTTGTCCCCGGCACCACCTCCCCTGGGCTGCGTAATTTCGTCGACCACGGAGGTTTTGCACCCCACGGCATGGCCGGCGTTTCCACGGCGTTGTTCGTTGTGGCCTTCGCCTTTGGCGGCACCGAAATTGTGGCCGTGGCCGCCGCCGAAACAACCGACCCGGCGCGCAGCGTTGCCGCGGCCATCCGCACAGTGGTGTGGCGCATTCTGGTGTTCTACGTGGGCTCCATCTTCGTGATTGCCGCGGTCCTCCCCTGGACCTCGGATGCGCTCCGCTCGCCCTTCGCGGGCGTCATGAACGTGGCAGGCCTGCATTGGGCCGGCACGGCCATCACCCTGGTTGCCGTGGCGGCACTGCTCTCAGCCCTGAACGCCAACCTCTACGGCGCCTCCCGCATGATCTACTCGCTCTCTGAGCGCGGCGAGGCACCCGGGCTTTTCGCCCGCACCAGCCAGCGGCGGGTGCCGGTTCCCGCCGTCGCAATTTCCGTGGCGTTCGGCTTTGTCACTGTGGTCCTTGAAATCCTCTTCCCCGGCACTGTCCTTGATGCCCTGCTGAACCTTGTGGGCTCCACCTGCCTTGTGGTGTGGGGATCGGCACTTATCTCGCAGTTCATCTTGCGCCGCCGGGCCGACAGGGACGGCACCGAGCTGCCGCTGCGCATGCGCGGATTCCCCTACCTGAACATCGCCGGCCTTGTCCTGCTGGCGGCAATTTTCGCCGTCGGCTTCAGCGACCTGGCCGGGCGCACCCAGTTGTTGAGCACCTTTGCCCTTGTGGCTGCGATCGCCATTCTGAGCAGGGCCGGCCATTACATCCAGGACAAGCGCAGCGCGTTGCTGTAGCAGGCCCCGCGGGGGCGCAGTTTTCGCTATTGTTGACGTACGACGGCGGCACTGGCCACCGCGGGAAAGGTTGGGCCATGACTCCCCCCGGCAAGCACACGGCAGCGAAAGCCGAACCGGTCCTGCACGACGTTGAAGGCACCCCACCTGGGCTGAATGCTGAGGTCTTTGAGGCCGGCTCCCCCGCCGCCCTGCCCCCTGTCTGCCTGATCCATGGGTTTGCCTCCTCCATCGAGCTGAACTGGGTCAAAACCGGCTGGGTGAAGGCCCTGAACAATGCCGGGCGCAGGGTCATCAGCGTGGACCTGCCCGGTCACGGCCACAGCACCGCCCCTTACGACCTCGACTCCTACACCCCGGGCAAGATCCGCGCCGACCTGCTGCAGATCATTGTGGATGAGGGCGTCCGTCCGCTCGCCGGTGGGGATCCTGCCAGCGGTGTGGACCTGATTGGCTACTCGCTCGGCTCGCGGCTGGCGTGGGAATTTGGCGCGACCCAGCCTGAACTGGTGCGCAGGATGGTGCTGGGCGGACCCAACCCGCTGGACCCGCTGGCCGACTTCGACCTCGCTGCAGCACAGAACTTCCTCAACGACGGCACGCCCATAGACGACGAGTCGACCGCCTGGCTGCTGAACATGGCACAGACAGTTCCCTCCAATGACATCTTTGCGCTGCTGTCGCTGATCCAGGCCGTGAAGTTGGAGCCCTTCGAACCATCCGATGCGGTGCCGCGTATGCCGATCCTGCTCGTGGCGGGGGAATTGGATGAGCGGGCCCGCAGCATGTCGCGGCTTGCGGAGCTTAGCCCGGATGCGCAGCAGCTTGTCATTGCGGGACGCACGCACAACAACACTGTGACGTCACGTGAATTCAAGGAAGCCGCAATCAGTTTCCTGGCCTGATCGAGGCCGGCTGGCCGCTAGCGTCCCGTTGAAAGCTGGCGCCGCAGGACCACCGCGGCAAGAACACCCAGCAGGAACAGCGCCGAGGCTGCCACGATCGGCACAACGAAGGCTGCTTGGTAGCCGACGCCCTGCGCCAGTGATCCTGCCACCGAGGAACCCAGCGCCGTGCCTGCCACAATGCCGCTGGCAAGGGCCGTCATGACAGTGCCCATCCACTGCGGCGGGGCAACGACGCTGCCGACACTGAAGATTGTCACCATGGCCGGTCCAACGGGCAGCCCCACCAGCAGCAACACCCACACCATCTGTCCCAGTGACGTGGGCGCTAGGAAGACGACGGTCCCTGCAGCCATGAAGCCGGAGGTGAGCACCCAGCGCCACACATGGCTGAACTTCACGGACCAATAGGCAACCGACAGTGCCGTCACCGCCGAACTCGCACCCATGATGGCGTACATAAGGCCCGCCTGGTCCACCGAACCGTGGACACCCGTAAAGGCCGTCAGCGCAGTTTGTGAGGAACCGAAGAAGGCGCCCATGCACAGCATGGCGGCAACTGGGACGGCCACAAGGAACCAGTTGGGCTTCCTGCTGGTCACATAGCCGGCATTGCCCACGGTGCTGCTGGCCGCAGGGCGGGCGCTGACAGCCTGTTCCGTAGGATGCAGCGCAAACAGCGTGACGAGCACAAGCGTCATGGCGGCTGCCAGCACCAGCGGCAGCCAGGGGGCCACGAGTGAGGCAAGCAGTCCCACGAGTGCCGGCCCCAGCACGAAGGTCACTTCATCGGCAGTGCCCTCAAGGGACAGGGCAGTGTCGACGGCGGGCGCCTGCTCCCGCGCCGGCAGCTTCTTGCTCAGCGCCATCCACCGCACGCGCGACAACGGCCCCACCTGCGGTGATGTGGCTCCCGCGAGCAGTGCCGCGGCAAACACCACAAGGGTTGCCCCGTCCGTGGCCTTTGCACCACTGTCGGGCAGCAGGGAGTAGGCGAGGAAAACGACCGACGAGACCAGGATCGCGTTCACCACTGCAGCCACCAGCAGCACGGGCTTTTGGCCCAGCCTGTCGGCCAGGTACCCCGTGACGGGCGCCCCGATGGCCGCGCCGATGCCGATGCAGCCCGCGGCAAATCCGCCAATCGCATAGGAGTTGCTGACCTGGGTGACGAGGGTCAGCACACCAATGGTGAGCATGGCCAGGGGCACCCGGGCAAACACGCCCAGGGGGATGTAGCCCTTCCCTGCCAGCCTGGGCAGCACGGAATAGCGGCCGCCCTTGACGGCAGGGGTGGACACAGGTGCTTCCAGGGACGGCGTGGCGCTCAGCTTCTTTCGTATGTGGGCCCGGACAGGGAGTTTCCTGGGCACGGACCCATCAAGTCTAACCGCCTACGGTGTCTGCGCCCCCGCCATCGTCAGCTCCAGCGTTGAGCCGTGGCGACCCTTGTGCACGTGCAGGTGCAGGGGGATGCGCTGCTTCATTTCGGCCACGTGGCTGACTAGCCCGATCATCCGTCCGCCGTCACGCAATCCTTCAAGGGCGTCCATGACCTGCTCCAGTGATTCCTCATCGAGGCTGCCAAACCCTTCGTCGACAAAGAGCGTCTCAATGTCGAGGCCGCCTGATTCATATTGCACAACATCAGAGAGTCCCAGCGCCAGTGAGAGGGACGCCATGAACGATTCCCCGCCGGACAATGTTGACGTGTCCCGGCTGATGCCCGTCCACCCGTCAACCACCTCGAGGCCGAGCCCTGACTTCCGGTTCCCGGATTTCGCGTCGGTGTGACGCAGCGTGTACCGCGCGTCGCTCATGGTGGCAAGGCGCGCCGACGCCGCCTCGGCAACTTGTTCAAGGCGCGCAGCCAGGACGTAGCTTGTCAGCGTCATCTTCAACTTGTTCTCGCCCAGTCCCCGCACTGCGTCGGCGAGCCCTGCCAGCAAATCGGCCCGCTCACGCAGTGGCCCCACGTCCGCCTCCAGTGCTGCGAAAGCTTTTTCGGATTCGGCGAGCTGTGCGGCGGCCGACCTGGCCAGCCCCAGCACCAGCGCATCCGCCTTGGCCCGGGTTGCGGCGTCCTTGGCGTCAAGCCCCATGACCGTCAGGTCCGCTGCAGTGGGAACCCCAACGCCGGCGTCCACCTCCGCCTGCGCGGCAACGGCCTCGGGCGCGGCCAGCCTGTCGGCGTTGACGGCGAGCGCCCTTGCATGGTCCTTGATGTCCTTGTCCAAGGCAGCGGCAGCCGTCGGTGTCAGTAGCGCATCGTGCACCTGGGCCACGCCCTCAAACGGGGAGTCCGCGAGCGCCTGCACCAGGGCCGTGGCGGCCTCCTCGGCGGCCCCGACCGCCGTCGTTCGCTGGCGCACGGCATGGAGCAGGGCCTCCCCGGGCACCTGCGCCTGCGTGAGTGCCGTGCGGCGGGCAGCCAACGACGCGTAGCCGTCCCGGGCCCGTGTGAGGTGCTCCCCCAGCTCGGTGATTTCCTGCGCGAGTGCGGTGTTGGCTGCGCGCACTGAAGCAGCCTGGCGCGTTGCCTCGACGACACCCGCCTGCGCCAGCGCCTTGCGATCTTGGAGATCCGCCGCCTCGGCTGTCAGCGCCGCCAGCTCTGCAACGGCCGCCGCGGCCTGCCCATGGGCCAAATCCTTAAGCACGACGGCGTCCCTCGCCGCCTGGAGGTCGCCGGCTCCCCCACGTTCGGCCAGGACTGCGAGACTGTTCCTTGCCTCGGCCAGCTTGGTCCTTGCGGTTTCGGCCAGGGTTTCCGCTGAGTCGAAGGCCTTCTTGGCGGCCTTTTCGGCCTTCACGAGGTCGGCCCCGGTGCTGGCCAGGGGCGAAGGCTCCGGGTGGACGGTGCTGCCGCACACCTGGCATGGTTCCCCGTCGACCAGGTGGGCGGCAAGCTCGCCAGCGGCCTGGCTGAGCCTGGTGTTGAACGCGTCAAGCCAGCCCTCCTTGGCCTCAAGCGCCCTTACCCTGGCCTGGTTCTCCGCACTTGACAGTGCCGTCACCGCAGCCGCCTGCGATTGGTGCTCCTCGATGGCGGTGACAAGCTGCACTGCCTGTGCTGCGCTGGTGGCGGCGTGTTCCACATTCAGGCCGGCCCTGTGCAGTTCATCCTGCCGGGCCTGCACCTCGGCCAGGCGGAGCGTGGCGGCCAAGAGGGAGGCGGCATGACTTTCCTCCCGTAGGAGCGCCTGCGCCAGCTCGTCTTCATTGGTGGCGTGTGCCGCTTGCTTGCGGCTGTGCCTGGCTTCATCGGGAAGGGCTGCATCGACTGCCGCGATGCGCGTGGTTAGCTCGGTGCCGAGTCGCTCAAGGTCGGGTTCGCCTGCTTGGTCAGCGGCACTGCCAAGGATGGCGGATGCCAGCTCGTTGCCGTCGACGGCCGACGCGGCCACCGCGACCCGGGCACGCGCCTGCTGTGCCGCCTTTGACGACTTCTCCGCTGCGGCCACCACGGCTGCGATGACCTGTGCACTGTGGTGCTGCTTCTGGTCTCGGCGCCATTGGCTGGCCTGGTCTTCGAGTTCGGCAAGCCTGGCCTGTTCGGCCAGTGCCGATTCAAGCCCCTGGTGCCGGCTGCGGCGCTTGTCGGCGTCGGCAAGCGCCTGCGCCACAGCCTCGGAATGCAGTTGGGAGGCGTCGGCCCGCTGCGCGGCACTCCCCACGGCCTGGGCAACGGTGTTCGTGAGCCACCCGAAAAGCTCAAGTCCGTGCAGGCCTTGATCGTCCGGCTGGCCGCCCTCCGTGTCCCCTGCGCTGTCGGGACCGGAACCCTTGTCGGTTGCGTTCTGGTCGGCCTCGTCCTGGTCTGCGACGACTTTGGCATGGGTGGCAAGAACGGGCGCAGCCTGGCTGCGGCCCAGTTGTTCAATGGCGGCCAGCTCGGCCAATCCGGCAGCGACGGCGGCCTGGGCCACCTTTGAATCGGCGGCGAGGCGGGTCTCGAGGTCCTTGTAAATATCTGTGCCAAAAAGCTTTTGCAGCAGGCTCTGGCGCTCCTCGGCCGTCGCCCGGAGGAAGGCGGCGAAATCACCCTGGGCGAGCAGCACGACCTTGGTGAACTGGGCCATGTTCATGCCCAGCAGCTCCTGGATCTCGGCTGCGGCCTCATCGTTGCGTGTCGACTTCACCTCCCATCCGTCGGCGGTCCGCTCCTTCAGGTGCGTGCTTGCCTGTTCCTTGGTGAGACCGCCTCCGCGCTTGGCAGGGCGCATCCACTCCGGGCTGCGCCGCACCTCCAGGCGCCTTCCGCCTGCGCTGAACTCACACACCACCTCGGGGCCCACACCCTCGGCTGCGTGGTGGCTGCGCAATTGTGCCTGGGCACCCTGGCGCGCGCCGGGCACCCTGCCATACAGTGCGTAGGCGATGGCATCAAGGACGCTGGTCTTGCCGGCGCCGGTTGATCCATTGAGCAGGAACAGCCCCTGGGCGCCAAGCGTGTCAAAGTCGACAATTTCACGCCCGGCGAAGGGGCCAAAAGCCTGGATTTCCAGCCGGTGGATCCTCACAGTGATGCCTCCTGTTCCCGCACGCCGGCCAGGGCCTCGCGCAAAACCTGTTGTTCGTCGTCGTTCGCGCCGCGTTCACGCACATGGTCAAGGAAGCCGCAGCACAGCTCCAGCTCGTCGGCGGCCTTGGCCAGGCGCGCACCGTAGCTTTGTTTGTCGGACGCACGCGCGGTTTCGGGCTCAAACATGAGCACCAGCGTGTTCGGGAACCTGGTCCGCAGCCGTTCCATGGCCAGCGCCGGGCGGTCGTTGTCGGTGAGCGTGATTTGGCAGTAATTGTCCTCGGCAAAGGCCCATTGTTCGGACTGCAGCAGGTCATCAAGTTTCCCCGTCAGGACGCTCAGGGCTCGTTCGGGTGCCCAGTCAACCTTTTCAACGCCCACCAGGCCGTCTTCGGTGATTTCGACCAGCCATGCACCTTTGATGTGCCTGGCCTCGGAGAATGAATAATGCAGCGGGGAACCGGAGTAACGCACCGTTTCGCTCAACTTCTGCGGCCCGTGGAGGTGGCCAAGGGCGGTGTAGGTGAACGGGTCAAACAGGTCAAGCGGAACGGCGCCGACTCCACCGACCGACAATTCACGTTCACTTGAGGAGGTGAGGCCGCCACTGGCGAAGGTGTGGGCCAGCACAACCGATGCCGTTCCGGGCGCACGGGTGGCCAGGTCCGCGGAAATGAGTTTCACGGCAGCCTCGGTGACGCTGAAGTGGGTGCCGTTTTCGACGCCGAAGTCCTCGGCGACAAGCCGTGGTTCAAGGAAGGGGATGCCGTAGATGGCAAGCAGGGGGCCGTCGCCGGCGGCCTTGTCGGATGCGGGGCCGTTGAGTGGCAGCAGGACGGGGATTGCCAGGTCTGCCAGCCGTGTCCGCAGGTGCACTCCTGCGCGTTCAAGCAGGCGCCCGCCAAAGCCAAGCCGTGTGGCGGAGTCGTGGTTGCCGCTGGTGATGACCACCTGAACTCCGGCCTCGTTGAGCCTGGCAAGGATGTCGTCAAAGAGGTTGACGACGTCAACGCCTGGCAGTGCGCGGTCGTAGACGTCGCCGGCCACCAGGACGACGTCGACCTTTTCGGCGGTGACTGTGTCAAGAAGCTGGTCGGCAAAGCGCCGTTGGGCCGCCAGCGTGCCGACTCCGTGGAACGATCTGCCCAAATGCCAATCCGATGTGTGCAGTAACTTCATGCCTCAACGCTAGCGGAGGCCACGGACATTCAAGGACCGGATGTCGTTGCAGCCGTGCACGACGCGTTGCCGCAGGGGACTCAGGTGCCTTAGCGGCGGGGTGTTTCCACTGTCAGGGATTCGACGGCGGCGACGTTGGCCAGCCTTGTGCCGTAGGCGATGGACACCACCAGCAGCGCGCAAGCCAGCACCACCATGATCATTTGGGTGCCTGGCGCGTCAAGGAAGAGCAGCCCGGCCAGTGAAATGGCGGCCGCGGCAATGCCGCTGACCCACATGGGCTGGACGGTGACGGCGTGCCCCGCCTTCCAGGCATCGGCGCTGGCCATGGTCTTGGCCGTGCGGATCCCGACCAGGGGGTTGACCTTGATCCGTCCCCTCGCACATGCCTGGTTCAGCGCTGGTATCCCCAGGGAGCAGGCGGCCAGAAGCAGGAGGGAGAAGATCAGCATTGGTTAAGCCTACCCGTTAACGCGTACGGCCCGCGGCCGGCAGGCAACGGTTTCCCGTGCGTGCCGGCCTCCAGCTGTGGGCCGGGCGGTGGAACGAAGGTTACTTGCCGGGGCCGTCGAAGAAGGACTTGGCATCATCGGATGCCGCGACGGGCTTGGCGGGTGCTGCGCCCTGATCATCGTCATCGTCCTCATCCTCATCCGATGCGTCGCCCGCTTCCACGGGGTCCTTCGCCAAGGTTGCCGACGACGCAACGGCGACCGGAGCCGGGGCGGGGGTACCGGCGTCGTGAGTCAGCTCGGCACCATCGGCATGCACTGAAGGTGAGAACGCGCGGAAGATCGCTGCGGCCAGGGCTGCACCGACCAGCGGGGCGAGCCAGAACAGCCAGAGCTGCCCGGCGGCCCAGGACTCGGCGAGGAACACAATGGACGTGGCGCGGGCCGGGTTCAGCGAACCGTTGCTCAGCGGCATGGTGATGCCAACGGCGACGGCAAAGGCGAGGCCGATGGCAACGGGGCCAAGGGATGTCTTGTTCCGGGGCGAGGTCACGCCAAGGATCATCGCCGTCAGCAGTGCGACGAGAACAATTTCAACGATCAACACGCCAACCATGGGCACCTGCGAGGGTGAATGGGAGTCAAAGCCGTTGGCGAGGGCGCCGAAGAGCTTTGCGGTGTCCGGGGTGGCACCTGCAGGCATGACCTTCATCATGGCCAGCCACACAACCGAGGCCAGGAGGGCGCCGACAGTCTGGGCAACGATGTACAGCACCATGGCCGAGTACTTCAACCGGCCCGCGACGGCCATGCCGAGGGAGAATGCCGGGTTGAAGTAGCCGTTGGTGATGTGGCCGAAGGAAATGATGGCGGCAACCATGGCCAAACCGTAGGCGAAGCCGACGGTGGTGCCCGAGCCTGAGGCGCTGAACAACGCCGTGCCAAGTCCCGCCAGCACGATGAAGAAGCTGCCCAGGCCCTCAATGGCAACACGGATGCTGAGCGGATAGGCCTGCACCGGGGCCGTGGCCGTTCCGGATGAAGTCATGGTGTGTGGATCCTTCGGTAGGAAAACGAAAAAAGTCATGGGTGCCGGGGGCGCAGCGTGGCTCCGCCGACCTAAAAACCCAGGGCCAGGGCGCACATGGTGGCCACGGCCAGAGCCACTATAGCGGCCGATGCTGTGCGTAACATAAGAGCCCCGGGGGCAATGCCGGAGCTGTGCCCCAGCACTCCTACACCGGCGTGGAGCGTTCGGATGCGCAGGATGGCGCAGGCCACAAGGACCACGGTTGTCAGGGACGCGACCATGACGCACACGCCCAGGGCAATGACGTGCGCCGAGTGGCCCTCGGTGAACAATCCGTCGGTGTTTCTCTGCGAGCCAGCCCGTCCGAGGGCATGGAACCAGCCGCGCCAGATGAGGATGTCGGCGATGACGGCGCTCATGATGGTGCGCCGCCACGCCAGGGCCGTGCGCTCGGGCTGCAACCCGGGATCCCGCGAAGGAGCGGGGCCGGCCTCCTCGGTGCCTTCGCCCACGTCAGGGACGGACCAGGATCAGCACCGCAAAGACAAGCGCGGCCAGCGAGACAACAACAGTCATGCCCAGCATGAGCCAGGAATGCGGCAGTTCTTCGTCGTTGCGCATGGCCTGCTCCTGGTGCGCCCAGCGCCTGTAGCTGACGATGGCAAGGACGCCGCCGATCAGGGCCAGCATCATGCACAGCACGATCCGCACCACCGGAGGGGCGATCTCAGGGGCCAGTTGGTCAATGGCGACGGCGCCGGCGAGCAGAGCCAGGGCGGTGCGGACCCAGGCCAGGAACGTACGCTCGTTGGCCAATGAAAAGCGGTAGTCGGGGGTCTTGCCCGTCTCTCGCCAAGCCGGTCCGCGCATGGGTCTCCTCATCATGGTGGGGGTGGTTGTCCAGCTTCGATTCTACCGGGCACGGCAAAGTCGGCGCGGACAGCTCAGGAAACGGTAAATTGGATCCATGACCAACACATCAGGGCCCGTCAACACTCCCCCGGCCGACTTTGCCACCCGCGTCCAGGGCACGCTCATGGGCGGCGCACTGGGCGACGCCTTCGGATACCTCGTGGAGTTTGATTCGCTCGTGACGATCGAAGCCGCCTACGGCCCGTCGCTCCTGGTTGATCTGTCCCAGGCCGGCCGCACCCCGCACTTTTCCGACGACACCCAGATGATGCTGTACACCCTTGACGGCCTGCTGGATGTGCTGGAATGGGCCAACGACGGCATCAGCTCCGACATCAACGCCTGCCAGTGGCTTGCCTACCTGCGCTGGCTCAAGACCCAGGGCATCCCCACAGCGGAGCACGCCCCCGAGCAGCCCCCGCGCTGGATCGACCGCCAGAGCGTCCTGCACCACCAGCGGCACCCCGGCAATGCCTGCATCACGGGCCTGGCCACGGGCGAGATGGGCACCGTTTTCCGTCCCGTGAACCCCGATTCCAAGGGTTGTGGAACCGTCATGCGGTCGGCCCCCTACGGCCTGCTGCCCAATGTCGACACCGAAACCGTGTACAAGATCAGCTCGGATGCGGCCTCGCTGACCCACGGCCACCCCTCGGCCAGGCAGTCGTCTGCGGCCTTCAGCTGGCTCATCCATGGGCTGGCGATCCGCGGCCTGCCGCTGCGTGCAGCCGCGGAATCCGCAAGGGACCGCGCAGCTGCCGAGCCCGGCGCCGATGCCGATCTGATGTCCCGCCTTGAGTCTGCACTGACCCTGTCCGCGCACGACGGCGAACCCCTATCCGGCGATGCGCTCACCGGGGCGCTGGGGCTGGGCTGGGTTGCCGAGGAGGCCCTCGCAGTCGCGCTTTACTGCGTGCTCGCCACGACCAACGGCGCAGTGTCCGCTGTTGACCATTTCCTTAAAGCCATCCGGCTTGCCGCCAACCACAGCGGCGACAGCGATTCCACGGCATCCATTGCCGGGAACATCCTTGGCGCGTTGTACGGCGAGGCCGCACTGCCGCCGTCGTGGTTGACAATGTCAGAGGCACCACAGCTGATCCGCCGCCTGGGCGCCGAGTTCATCCGGCTCACGACAGGGGAATAGCCTGGCCCTTCCGCAGGCCCACGTTGGCGCATTCCTCGCAGATGCCGGCGGGGATGAGCCCGCGGCGCGCCAGGAAGCCGAAGATGATGCAGCCCAGGCACAGCCCGAGGAAGGCCTCAAGGGCAGCAGCCAGCACCAGCAGGACCATGAGCGTCCAGCCGGCCAGCGCGGCGCCGGACAGCAGCAGCCCGAAGGCCGTGGTGGACAGGACGGCCCCGATCCCTTGGGCGAAGCGCTTCGGCGGGCCGGGGACAAGTTTGGGCTCACCCATGAGCGGGGCAAGCACCTTCACCGATAGCAGGGCGGCCGGGGAGACCCGTGGGCCGAATGCCAGGCGCAGCACAAACCCTGCGGCGATGACGCCGACGAGCCAGACCTGTGTTGCCACAAGGGCCGCCAGTGTCAGCACAACAACAATGCCCGCGGTGATCCGTGCGGCGTGGTCGTTGACGGGGTTGGGGAACGCGAAGAAGCGACCCAGCCGCCCGGGCCTGGCTGCGCCGGTGGGAGCGGCTCCTGTCAGGCCTGCATCGGTCAGGGGCAGGCGGATCAGGTCGGTGGCGTCTGTGATGCCGGCACGCTGGGTCATAGGCCCACAGTAGGACCGTGCACTGGCGCTCCGAAAGGTTTGTTGCGCCCCGTGACGGGATCGGCGCCGGACTCCCGGCACCATGACGTCGAAACGGACATCCGCTGCCGATATATCACCAGCGGATGTCCGTTTCGGGGTCCTAGCCGACCATTTGCATGAATTCGCCCTCGGAGAGCACCTCGATGCCCTGTCCGCGGCGCTGCAGTTCAAGCACACGCGCGGCCTTGGACGTGAGCCGGCCGCTGCGCAGGTCCGTGGCCGTGAAGCCGCTGCCCACCACCAGGACGGTGGTTTTCAGGGTGACGCTGCTGGCGCACTGCGCGCCGTGGACGGCCGCGCGGCTCTTGGCCTCGGGCCGACCCAGGGCGAGGTCGCCGGTAAAGACAATCGTCTGCCCGAACAGGGGGTGGGAGATGTCTGCATGGGCGTTCGGGACGGGATTGGGGCCCTCGCTCGACCAGCTGGAACGGCGTCCGGGGGCCGTCCCGTTGGCAAGTCCAGCCTTCATTTCGGCCATCTTTTCAAGGGCCGAGCGCGTTGCCTTGGACATCTCGTCGGTGTCGGGGTTGTAGGCGTCGACGTGCGGCATGGCCAGCTTCATGGAATCAAACACGCCGCGCACCGAGGCGACGTTATGCTTGGCGGCGATGTCGACCATGATCCCGGCACAGGCGCGGGCGTCCTCGGTCGCATCGTGGTGGTGGAGCAGCGGCACGCCAGCAGCCTCGGCCACAAACGGCAGCGAGTACGACGGCAGCGAATAGTTCTTGCGCGAGAGCACCACGGTGCAGGCGTAGTCGAACGCCGGGGCGCGCATCCCCGAGACCTCGGCGGCAGAGCGGATCACGCCGACGTCAAATGCGGCGTTGTGCGCAACAAGTGCGTCCGTGCCGATAAAGGCGTGCACCTCGGGGAACACGTCGCGGAAGCGCGGGGCGGTTGCGACGTCGTCGGGGGTGATCCCATGGATCGTGATGTTGCGCGAGTCGAAGTGATCGTGCCCCTCCGGCGGGCGCATGATCCAATACCCCTCGTCGACGACCACCCCGCCACGGACCTTTGTAAGACCCACGGAGCAGGGTGAGCCCCTAAATCCGTTGGCGGTTTCGAAGTCGATTGCAGTAAAGTCCAGAGCCACGTTCCAAGGCTACCCCTCCGCGCCGGCACCGGCTGCAGAAGGTGAGCGTCCCCACCCCCTCACGGCACGTGACATACGACGGCGGCAGGCGGGGTTGGCGAAGGTGCGCGTCAGCGACTGGATACCCAGGCACGTCCAGTTGCTGGTGCGCTGCTTGTGCAGCATGGTGCGGCGAAGGGCTCGACGGTTGCGGCCTTTCCGGCAATAATGATGGCCGAACCGCGGATGTACTCGGCGTCGTCGTCGAGCAGGTGGTCGTAAAAGAGTTGACGCGCGGCGGCCGAAAGCTGGCCGCGGGAGAGCTTCTTGATCCGGCTAATCTCCCTTTCATTTTTGTAGGGGTTCTCCCCCGAGATCTCCACGTCTCCCGAGCTGGCAAAGCCCTGCATCGTCATGATCGACATCAACGTTCTCTTGCCGGCGCCGTTGCGTCGAGCGCCGTCACGTCGAGCGCCGTCACGTCAAGGGCAAGCGGCCTGACGAATTACTAGTAACAACCCTCCCGTCGCCGTCCTACTAGGACGGCGTGGGCTTCGGTGGCGACAAACATGCCTATTCCCGGGAGCTTTCTTTCAGAGAGGTGCCGTACGCTTGGACGGTGATACTTTCTGCCTTGAGCGATTTCGCCCTGCCCGCACTCATGGGTCACGGCCCATCCCCAACTCTAAGCATCCTGCCCGATTGGCTGGACCCCCAGGTGATCCTGGGCAACCAGGCCATCGGCTTCTGGGTCGTCGTCATTGCCTGCGCCATCATCTTTGCCGAAACCGGCCTCCTTGTCGGCTTCTTCCTCCCCGGGGACTCCCTGCTGTTCACGGCGGGACTGCTCGTAAGCACGGGCCAGATGCCCATCAACATTTGGGTCCTGACGGGCCTGCTGATCGTCTGTGCGTTCGTCGGCAACCAGGTCGGCTACCTGATTGGCGCGAAGGCCGGGCCCGCGATCTTCAACAAGCCCGACTCCAAGCTGTTCAAGAAGGACCACGTCGAGCACGCCCACGCCTTCTTCGAAAAGCATGGCGGCAAGGCCCTGATCCTGGCCCGATTCGTCCCGATCGTGCGCACCTTCGTGCCTGTCATCGTTGGCGTTGCACGCATGAACATGCGCCACTTCGTGATCTTCAACGCCATCGGCGCCGTGCTGTGGGCTGGCGGCGTGACGCTGCTCGGTTACGTCTTGGGCGACCGTTTCCCCTGGGTGCAAAAGAACCTTGACATCATCTTCATCCTGATCGTGCTGGCGTCGGTGGTACCGATCGTCGTCGAGTTCACCAAGGCTTTCCTTTCCAGCCGCAAGGCCAAGAAGTCCTAACCCTTACCTTAACCAACGACGGCGACCCACGGCTTGAGAGCCGGGGGTCGCCTTCTGTTTGTGGGCCGGATTAAGAGAGGGCCTTCACAATGTGCGGCAGGAGTGCCCTGAAGGCGTTGCCGCGGTGGCTGATGGCGTTCTTCTCCGCGGAGCTCAGCTCGGCGCAGGAGACCTCAAGGCCCATGGGCGCCAGGATGGGGTCGTAGCCGAAGCCGCCCTCTCCCCGAGGCGCCGCCAGCAGGGTCCCCTCAAGGGTTCCTTCCTCCACCACGTCAAGGGATCCGTCGGCGTTGGCCAGGGCCGCAGCACAGACAAAGCGGGCGCCGCGGTTCTCCGGGCCAATATCAGAGAGCTGGGCCAGGAGGAGGTCGAGGTTGGCCGCATCGTCGCCATGTTTGCCGGCCCAGCGGGCCGAGAAGATGCCCGGCGCTCCCCCGAGCACGTCCACGGCCAGGCCGGAGTCGTCAGCAATGGCAAGGACCCCACTGAACCGGGCCACGGCGTGGGCCTTCAGCCGCGCGTTGGCCGCGAAGGTGACCCCTGTTTCGGCGACGTCCGGCGCCTGGATCGCTGCGGCGTCGACCACGTCGTTGTCCACATCCAGTCCGGGCACCTGGCCGCGCAACAGCTCACGGAGCTCACGCAGCTTGCCCTGGTTGTGGGTTGCCAACACCAGCTTGGGTGTGGTCATTACGCGCTGAGGGTTTCGCGCTGGATCTGGGCGAGCTCGGTGGTGCCGATCAGGGCCAGGTCCAGGAGCTTGTTCAGCTCATCGCGGTCGAACGGTGCGCCTTCGGCAGTGCCCTGGACCTCGACGAACTTGCCCGATCCGGTGACAACGACGTTCATGTCTGTCTCCGCGCGCACGTCTTCCACGTAGGGCAGATCCAGCATGGGGACGCCGTCGATGATCCCAACGGAGATGGCCGAGACGGTGTCGATGAGCGGCTGGGCGTTCTTGGCGATCAGCTTGTTTTCCTTGGCGTACGCGATGGCGTCGGCCAGGGCAACGTAGGCGCCGGTGATCGCGGCGGTGCGGGTGCCGCCGTCGGCCTGGAGGACGTCACAGTCCAGGACGATGGTGTTCTCGCCTAAGGCCTTGGTATCGATGATGGAGCGCAGTGAGCGGCCAATGAGACGGGAGATCTCGTGGGTGCGGCCGCCGATCTTGCCCTTGACGGATTCGCGGGAGTTGCGGGTGTTCGTGGCGCGGGGCAGCATCGCGTATTCGGCCGTGACCCAGCCTGTGCCTTCGCCCTTGAGCCAGCGGGGGACGCCGGGGGTTAGGGAGGCGGTGCAGAGCACGCGGGTGTTGCCGAACTCGATCAGGGCCGAACCTTCGGCCTGTTTGGACCAGCCGCGGGTGATGGTGATGTCGCGGAGCTGGTCGTTGGTGCGCCCGTCGGCGCGCAGTGTTTCGCTTGTAGTCATGGGCTAAGCCTATCGGGCGGGGGGCCACGGGCGAGCGGAGCGAGGTCGGGGAGCCCGGTAGGCGCTATCGGGCGGGGGGCCACGGGCGAGCGGAGCGAGGTCGGGGAGCCCGGTAGGCGCTATCGGGCGGGGGGCCACGGGCGAGCGGAGCGAGGTCGGGGAGCCCGGTAGGCGCTATCGGGCGGGGGGCCACGGGCGAGCGGAGCGAGGTCGGGGAGCCCGGTAGGCGCTATCGGGGGCCGCCCCTACCTCCCCTTGCTGGCCAGGCGGAAGTCCTTCCTTGCCTTGAAGAACGCACCGGCGGGTCCTGTGAAGCACAGGAAAATTGCGGCGATGCCCAGCAGGACCTGCACGATGGTGGCTATTCCCCCGGGCATTGTCATCCCAAAGAGCCTGCTGATGGACACAATCGCCAGGACTAGGCCGACTGTTCGCGCCCAGCCCATGCCCTTGCGGATGAAGATTCCCAGCACCACATAACATCCGACAGCCACCACGGCCACGCCAATGGCGGTAACGAGAGAAAACGTCATGATCGTGTCGATCAAGGCAGGGGTGACGCCGGAGACTTTCTGGTTTGCCAGCTGCTGTTCCACCATGTCGCGGGTCTTGCCCGAGCTGGCATCGATGACGCCGAAAATGGCTGCGATGATGCCGAAGAAGGCTGCGCCGAGGAGCAGGTAGAAAATGGTGTTCATGACGGGCGGGGCAACAGGAACCTGCGGCGGCTCATACGCAGCTGGGCCCGGGGTGTAACGTGGCATCTCGCTCATGGAGTGTGTCCTTTGCCGTCGAAGTTCGACGGCGTCTGCCGTCCCTGTCTGCCATCGAGCCTAGCTGCCGCAACGGGAGAAAAGGATAATCCTTTGGGACGATTTTGGGCTGCCGCCCGGCACCCGGGCTAAATGGTGTAGTGGACGCCCGCCACGGCCGCCGCCACATCCCCGGAGTACACTGCGCGCGCCTCGGCCACCACCTTGTTACTGTCAGTCCAGACGGGGATGTGGGTCAGCAGCAGCCTGTGCACGTTGGCCCGGGCGGCGGCCTCGCCTGCCCGCTTGCCTGTCAGGTGGACGTCCTTGATGGCGTCGTCGCGTCCCTCTTCAAACGCTGCCTCGCAGAGGAAGAAGTCCGAATCCCGTGCGGCGTCCTCCAGGCCCTGGCAGGCGTCCGTGTCCCCTGAATACGTCAATGTCACGGTGCGGTCCATGCCCGTGCCGTCGAATTCTCTCACCTCAACCCGCAGGGCATAGGCTTCGGCCACGGGGTGGTTCACTGCATAGGGGGTCACCTTGAACGGGCCCACTGTCACTGGCTCGAGCGCGGCCCAGTTTTGGAAGTCGAATTCCTCGCGCATGCCTGGGTCAAGGTCCAGGCCGTAGGCGGTGGCAAGCCTGTCGGCGGTTTCTGCCGGCCCCCACACCGTGATCCTGTCGCGGTCCCAGCCGTTCGGGTTCCAGCGCACTGCCACGTACAGGCCGCACAGGTCCATGCAGTGGTCTGGGTGCAGATGGGTGAGGAAGATCGCGTCAATGTCTTCAATGTCCATATACTTTTGTGCTGCGCCCAGGGCGCCGCTGCCCAGGTCCATCAGCACCCGCCAGGGCCGTACGCCGTCGTGCGCCGTCAACAAGTAGCAGGACGCGGGCGACGCCGGACCGGGAAAGGACCCGCTGCATCCAACAATGGTCAATTTCATGTTTGCTCCCCCGCACCTGTTCCCGGAACAGCCAGTCTGCCCACCGAATCGGCTAAAACAAAATTGGAGACGCGGCTTGAAGCCGCCCCCGACGAGTTTTCGCGTGCTGCGGCGAGCATGTCTTCGGTAATGAGGGCCAGCGATCCCGTGGGATAGTGCGCCGAAACGTGGCTGACTTGCTCCACACCGCGCACCTCCGGTCCAAGGAAGCGCCTGGCCAACACGCCAAAACTGCCTGCATCACCCGTTGAGAGGAACTGGTGTGTGGGCGCCGTCCCTGACACGCGTTCCAGATCATGAGAGACAAGGGCCCGGTAGACGTCCTTGGCCGTTTCCTCGGCGCTTGAGACAAGTGTCACCGAATCGCCCATGACATAGGAGATCACACCCGTCAGCAACGGGTAATGGGTGCAGCCGAGCACCAGCGTGTCCACCTGTGCCTGCTTTAGTGGCGCCAAATATCTTTCTGCTGTGGAGAGCAGCTCCGGGCCGGCTGTGATGCCCGACTCCACAAAACGCACAAAATCGGGGCAGGCAACCGATGTGATGCTCAGGTCCGGTGCGGCAGCAAAGGTGTCCTCGTAGGCGCGGGATCCCACGGTTGCCACAGTGCCGATCACGCCGACGTTGCCTGTGCGGGTGGCGGCCACTGCGCGCCGCACGGCTGGCTGGATCACCTCAATGACGGGGATTCCGTAGCGCGCCGTGTACCGTTCCCGGGCGTCGCGCAGCACGGCGGCGGACGCCGAGTTGCACGCGATGACAAGCAGCTTCACGCCCGAATCGACAAGCTCATCCATGACGCCGAGCGCATTGGCGCGGACCTCGGCGATGGGCAGCGGGCCATAGGGGCCCTTGGCGGTGTCGCCGACATAAAGGATTGACTCGTTGGGCAGCTGGTCGATGACGGCACGTGCCACCGTGAGCCCGCCCACGCCCGAGTCGAAAATCCCGATGGGCCTGTCCGCGACGGGTCCTTGGTGCGTTCCGGAACGTGGTGCGGGAGATGCGGCTGTGACTGCTGGATGTGTGCTCATGTTCGTTTCAACAATAGTTGCTTTGTCAGGCCCGCGGGAATGCTCCTGCGGGCGGAGCACTCCTATTTTGTGCGCTGCAGTGCCGCCAACATGGCCTGGACAAGGCTCTCCTGGAGCCACGTGACGAAGTTGTAAACGAGAGAAAGGTAACTTTCGACGTCGTCCGCGTCACCCCAGTCCTGCACCTCGTGCACCTTCTCGGCGTCTTCCTCGTCACGGATTTCGAGGCGTTCGGCGAGCACAAGCCGAACATCGTTCAGTGCCATGGCCCACAGCCTGGCGGCATCCTTCTCAAGCACCAGCTTCTCGGAGTCCAGGCCCAACGAGGCCGCGCGCAGGGCGCCAATCTTTGTTTCCCGCAGCGATCGCTCTGTGAGCTGTCGGAACTCAAGGGCGGCCTCGTCGTCGTCCTTCACGGCGTTCGGCAGGAGCCGGAGCAGTGCGGGATCGGCGGGCACGCGCACTTCCATGTCGAGGCCGATCAGGGCCGCCAGCGGGTCTTCGTGGGCGGGGGTTTCGGGCTCCAACATCGTGATGATGTCGGCGAAAAGCTTGCGTAGGAGGTTGCGCTCGGCGGGCTCGAGGTAGCCGGTGATGCCGCGACGGCCGGCGGAAAAGGCCTTAGCCACGAGGGCCGCCCTTCTGGACTGTCGCCCACAGGCCGAAGCCATGCATGGCCACCGCGTGGGCTTCCATCTTTTCCTTGGCCCCGTGGGCCACGGCGGACTTGCCCTCCGTGTGGACCTCCAACATCAATTTCGCCGCCTTTGCCTCTGGATAGCCAAAATAGGATTGGAAGACGTAACTGACGTAGCTCATCAAATTGACCGGGTCATTCCACACGATCAATTCCCAGGGGATGTCCGGGGAGATGAGATCACGCGTTGAGACTTCCCGGTCTGTTTCCGGGGCTGTGCTGACACTCATGTGTCCATTCTAGTGTTGCCCCACTAAAGTGAATTCCGTGACTACGCCATCAAGCTGGGGCCATCCCCGCACATCACTGTTCACGGACCACTATGAGCTGACAATGCTGCAGGCCGCCCTGCACTCGGGAGCCGCGCACCGCCGCAGCGTGTTTGAGGCCTTCGCCCGGCGCCTGCCCGACGGCCGCCGCTATGGCGTTGTTGGGGGAACGGGCCGTCTGCTTGAAGGCTTGGAGCGTTTCCGTTTTGGCACCGATGAGCTGAATTTCCTGGCGAACAACAATGTTGTCAACGACGAAACCCTGGCCTGGCTGTCAGATTTCAAGTTCTCGGGCGACATCTACGGTTATGCAGAGGGCGAACTTTACTTCCCGAATTCACCCATTTTGACTGTCGAATCCACGTTTGCCGAAGCCTGCATACTGGAAACGTATGTGCTCTCGATCCTGAATCACGACTCCGCGATTGCCTCCGCCGCGTCCCGCATGATCGGGGCCGCCGGCTCCCGCCCCTGCATCGAGATGGGCTCCCGTCGCACGCACGAGGAATCCGCCGTTGCCGCCTCCCGCGCCGCTGTGATCGCCGGTTTTTACGGCACCTCCAACCTCGAGGCCGGCCTGCGCTACGGCGTCCTGACGCTGGGCACCGCAGCACACTCCTTCACCCTGCTCCATGACTCCGAGGAGGAGGCGTTCCGTGCCCAAATCGGGTCGCTGGGCGCCGGCACCACGCTGCTCGTTGACACGTACGACGTCGAAGCCGCCGTCCGCAAGGCCGTAGCCATCGCGGGCCCCTCCTTGGGCGGTGTCAGGCTGGACTCCGGCGATCTGCTCGCCCAGGCGCGCGATGTCCGGGCACTGCTTGATTCACTGGGCAACACCAACACCCGCATCACGGTCACGAGCGACCTCGACGAGTTCGCCATCGCGGCACTGGCCGCGGCCCCCGTTGACTCCTACGGCGTGGGCACCTCCCTGGTGACAGGATCTGGCGCCCCCACCGCGTCAATGGTCTACAAGCTCGTGGCCCGTGAGGGCGACGACGGCGGGTTCGTCTCTGTGGCGAAGGCAGCGAAGAACAAAGCCAGCGTGGGCGGGCGCAAGTTCGCCACCCGCCGCCTGAACGATGCAGGCATTGCCACCAGCGAGGTTGTGGGAATCGGACAGCAGCCCGCCGCAGATACCAATGACAGGATCCTGCTCCAGGAATTCATGCACGACGGCGTACTGGTCCCGGGCTGGACCGGCGCGGCCGGCGTGGTTCGGGCCACCGCCCGCCACACGGCATCCATGGCCGAGATGCCGGGCACCGCACGCCGGCTCCAGCGGGGAGAGCCAGTCATCCCCACCGAATACGTACAAGCAACAGCAGCAGCGAAGTAAAGAGGAACATCCCATGGCAAAGGCCCTAATCATTGTTGACGTGCAGAACGATTTCTGCGAGGGCGGTTCGCTGCCCGTTGCTGGCGGGGCCGACCTCGCCAGCAACATCAGCGAACTGCTCGAGACCGCGCAGGACTTCGACTTTGTCGTTGCCACCCAGGACTGGCACGTCGATCCGGGCAGCCACTTTTCCGAGAAGCCTGACTTTGTGAACAGCTGGCCCGTACACTGCAAGGCCGGGTCCAAGGGCGCTGCGCTGCACCGCAACCTGGACACCGAAGATATCGACGCCTACTTCCGCAAGGGCAGGTTTGATGCCGCCTACTCGGGCTTCGACGGCCTGCTTGCGCCCGAGGACGAAGTTGCCGTGGGTGAGCGCGAGGCGCACGAAGCCGCCGCAGAAGATGGCGACGCGCCCGTGAGCCTTGACGACTGGCTGCGCGAGAACGACGTCGAGGACGTCGTGGTGGTGGGCATCGCGACCGAGCACTGCGTCCGCGCGACTGCCCTGGACGCCGTGAACGCCGGCTACAACACCACAGTCCTGCGCGACTACGTTGCCGGCATTGACGATGACGAAGCCGAAGAGGCCTTCGACGAGCTAGAGGACGCCGGCGTCGAGGTCAAGTAGACCCTCAACAACTGGCCCGCAAGGCCGGCCCATGGGCCCACGCTTGCCAGGTTCCCAAAGAATCGCGCCAGCGATTGTTTGGGCCGGCAAGTGGGGACTATTTGCGGCCGATGAACCAGTCCTGGAGCTTCTTCATACGGGTCTGTAGTTGTGCCTCGTTGGCCTGGGCCACGGCAGGCCCACCGCAGATGCGCCGCAGTTCGCTGTGCACCATGCCGTGGGGCATCCCGGACCGGGCGCTCCACGCTGAGACGTTCTTTGCCAGCTCGCCGCGCAGGTCCATCAGCATGCGGTGGTCAACCAGCGGCGGGGCCTCTGGCTCTGCCGCAGGTGCCTTCTTGCGCCGACGGGTCTGCTGGTCTGCCTGGCGCTGGCGCAGCAGCGTGCCCATCTGGTCGGCGTCGAGCAATCCCGGGATACCCAGGAAGTCCAGCTCATCATCGCTGCCGATAGCCGCGCCCGTGCCGAATTCGCCGCCGTCGAACAGCACGCGGTCGAAGGATGCCTGGGATTCCAGTGCCTCAAACTTGAACTTCTCGAGGGTGTCGGAAGCCTTTTCCTCGCGGTTGGCCTCCTCCATTTCGGCGTCCTCCTCGATGAAACCGTCGGCGTCCTTGTCGGGACGGTCAAGGGCGTGGTCCCGTTCCAGCTCCAGCTGGTTGGCAAGTTCCATGAGGTTGGGCACCGACGGCAGGAAGATCGACGCCGTCTCGCCCCTCTTGCGGGCACGCACGAAGCGTCCCACGGCCTGGGCGAAGAAGAGCGGCGTTGCCGTCGAGGTCGCGTACACGCCCACCGCAAGGCGGGGCACGTCAACGCCTTCGGACACCATGCGCACCGCCACCATCCAGCGTTTTTCACTGGCGGAGAAGGAATCGATCTTCGAGGATGCCTTCGCATCGTCGGAGAGGATGACCGTGGGTGATTCGCCCGTAATTTTCTTCAGCTCAGCCGCGTAGGCCCGTGCATCCTCGTGGTCGGTTGCAATGACCAGCCCTCCGGCGTCGGGCACGGTCCGGCGCACCTCGGTGAGCCGCTTGTCAGCGGCGGCGAGGACTGCAGGGATCCACTCCCCTTCGGGATTGAGCGCCGTGCGCCAGGCCTGCGAGGTGACATCCTTCGTGACGGCCTCGCCGAGCGTTGCCGCCATTTCCTCGCCGGCACTTGTGCGCCAGCGCATTTGGCCCGAATAGGCCATGAACATGACGGGACGCACCACGTGGTCCTTTAGTGCCTCGCCGTAACCATAGGTGTAGTCGGCCTTGGAACGCCTGATTCCGTCACGGTCCTCCACGTATTCCACGAAGGGAATGGCGGCCGTATCTGAACGGAACGGGGTGCCTGTCAAGCCCAGACGCCGCGCAGCGGGATCAAAGGCCTCCCTGATGCCGTCACCCCAAGACAGGGCGTCACCGCCGTGGTGGATCTCATCCATGATGACCAGGGTGCGGGCGGCTTCAGTTTTGGCCCTGTGCAGCATGGGCTTGCTGGCAACTTGAGCGTACGTCACCGCAACGCCAATGAAGCCCTTTCCGTGGCGCCCGTCGGCGTTCTTGAAGTTGGGGTCAATGGCAATGCCGACGCGGGCGGCGGCGTCCGCCCACTGTTTCTTGAGGTGGTCGGTGGGCGTGACAATCGTGACCCTGTTGATGGTGCCGCGGGCGATCAACTCCGTGGCGATGTGGAGGGCGAACGTTGTCTTTCCTGCACCCGGGGTTGCCACGGCCAGGAAATCCTTCGGGCTCTCCTGGAAGTACTTCTCCATGGCTTCACTCTGCCACGCACGTAGTTTCTGGGCCGTTCCCCACGCCGCACGCTCAGGGTAGGCCGGAGGCAGCGACGGGCCACCAAACAATGTTTCCGTCACGAATTCTCCGCCATCCTTGTCACATCTTTCACGCTTCCGCACCCGAATCCGGGCGCAGTGAATCAACGGCGTTGGGCCGCATTAAAACTATTTATTGTCTAAGGGCTACTTCTTGGGATCTTTCGGACCCTTGCCCTTGCCGCCCTCGGGCTTCAGTCCGTCATAGATAGCCTTGCAATCGGGGCATACCGGGAACTTGTGGGGATCGCGGCCCGGCGTCCATACCTTGCCGCATAGCGCCACAACGGGATCGCCCGTCATGGCCGATTCCATGATTTTTTCCTTGCGGACGTAGTGCGAGAACCGCTCGCTGTCGCCCGGCTCAACTTCCTGGCGCAGTTCCTCGCGCTCAATGACGGCAGTTGATCCGCCGGTCTGGCCCGGTCCGTAGTTCGGATCGTTTTCAAAGGGGTCTGGAGGCAAACTCATGATTCCATTCTAGCGTCAACGCGATCGCGACTCGCCGGGTAAACGAACAACCGCGGCGGGGAAGCTGTGAAATTCGCTTCCCCGCCGCCCCGGCCGCATATTTCCTAGACGCCCTGCCAGGTCGGCTTGTTGTCGTAGGCGTGGCGGTAGGTTGCCGCGTTGGCCAGCTTGGAGGCTGCGGCTTCGTCGATGATGATGGTGGCTCGCGGGTGGAACTGGAGGACGGTTGCCGGGCACGATGCCGACACGGGGCCCTCAACGAAGTCGCGGACTGCGCTGGCCTTGCCCTCGCCAAAGGCCACGAGGACCACGTGGCGGGCATCAAGGATGGTGCCAAGGCCCTGGGTCACGACGTGGTGCGGAACCTGGTCAATGGTGTCGAAGAAACGCGCGTTGTCCACGCGGGTCTGCTCGGCCAGGGTCTTGATGCGCGTGCGTGATGCAAGAGAGGAACCGGGCTCGTTGAAGCCGATGTGGCCATTCGTGCCAACCCCGAGGATCTGCAAGTCGACGCCGCCGGCGGCTGCGATGGCTTCCTCGTAGTGCTGGCAGGCACCGGCGATGTCCTCGGTGGAACCATCCGGGCCGTGGACGTTCTCGGCGGCAACATCCACGCGGTTGGTGAACTCGCGGCGGATGACCTCACGGTAGGACTCGAAGTGGCCGGCGGGCAGGCCGACGTACTCATCCAGGGCGAAGCCGCTGACGCCTGTGAAGCTCAGGCCGTCCTCGTCGTGGCGGCGGGCCAGCTCGTCATAGATCGGCAGCGGGGAGGAACCCGTGGCCAGGCCAAGGACGGCGTTGGGCTTGTTGCGCACTAGTGCCTCGATGGCGTCGGCCGCAAGGGCGCCAACTTCCTTGCTGCTGGGGAGGATGATGACCTCCATGAAACACGCTTCCTTTCACGGCACGCATGTGCCTGTGCTGATCCAAATTGTTGCTGGTTTGCTGATTCCACCTTAGCGACCGCCGCACTCATTCAACTAACGGTGTCAACGGTCGGCGGAGACCGCCAGCAGCAGTTCGGGGGCGCGCTCGTTGTAGGTCCTTGCCCCTCTGCGGATTCCCACACTGAGGAACACGGCACCGAGCACACTTCCCGCCACCAGTGCCAGCCAGGCGAGCAGCATCTGCCCTGTGGCGACGGCCACAATGGCCAGGATGAGTTCGGGCAGGGCCAGCACGCCAAGCCCGGCAAATCCGGCGAGTTGGACAGCGGCTGAGGCGAGCCCGTTGCCGGGGCGGGTCTTCAGGGGGCTTTCCCCGGGCAGCGGGGCGTTCATGGTGAAGTGTGCCGAGAACACACTCGAGAGCCCCAGCCCCGAGCCGACGACGCCAAGGACCAGTCCAACCGTTGCCAGCAACTGCACCATGTCCCCCACCAGGATGCCACCGACGACGGCGTACAAGAGTCCCAGCGCAAGCCCTAGCATCCCTGCGGCCAGTGCGCGGCCGGTGCGGTCGGCACTGCCGTCCACACCCGTGGCAATGTGCAGCGCGAAGGCGGTGTTGTCATAGGAGATGTCGGAGCTGATGGACCAGACAACAAGGAACGCCGCCAGGGCTCCGCCGAAGCCGAGCGCCAGGCCCAGCGGCATTCCTTCACCGGTCTGCGAACCGGCGAAAACAAAAATCAGCGGCACCAGCGGGGCAATGAGCAGCCCCGCGCTGTAGCGCGGATCCCTGAACCAGTAGGTCAGGGACCGTGCGGCAACGGCTCCTGTCGGGGTGGCAGGGAACCAGCCGAAGAAGCCAAGCGTGCCGCCTCCGCGCCGTGATCCACCGGCGTAGGCAGGGGTGACCAGGGCCCGGGAAAGGCACACCTTCCACACCCAGAGCAGGACGGCGATGGTGGCAACGGCAATCAGGAATTTCAGCGCTGCCGGGCCGTAATGGCCTTGGGCAAAGTCGGCGGGAACCGACCAGACCGCGCCCAGGGGGGTCCAGGATACCGTGGCGGCCAGGGCAGGCAGGTACTCGCGGAGGTCGTTCACACCCTGGCCAATGCTGCTGATGATGGGGCCAAGGAACATCAACGGAACAAGCAGCACGATACCGCTGGCATCCTTGAAGCGCCGCGAGGAGGCCAGGCTGGCACTGGCAGCCGTGATGGCCCGTGAGGCGGCTATGCACGTCACCGCACCCAACACACCACACATCAGGGCCAGGAGCCCCGCCAGCGGATGGCGCCACCACGACGCGGCGGTGCCGATCGAGGCCATCAGGGTGACGGCTCCGGGAATGCCAATGAAGCTAGAGACGAGCAGGCCCGTGAGCAGGGATTTCATGGGGATGGCGTAGGTGGTGAAGCGTGCGGGATCAAGTGTCATGTCCAGCCCTGCGGCCACGACGGGAATGATCAGCCAGCCAAGGATCAGGGCGGCACCTGCCAGCACCACCACCATGCCGATGAGGTCAGGCTCCCCCGCGCCCAGCGCTGCCAGGCCCGCGATGAGAAGGCCCAGCATGCCCAGCCCGTACAGGCCACCAAGGATGAGGCCCACCAATTGCCAGGGACTGCGCTTGAGTGAATTGCGCAGCAGCGCCAGCTTGAGCCTTATCAGGTGCGCAACCATGAAAGCCCCGCCTTCTCATTGCGGCCGCCGACAAGTTCAACAAACTTCTCTTCCAGGCTTTGCCCGGCACGGACCTCCTCCACCGTGCCCGCGGCCAGGACATGCCCGCCGAGTAGTCCACCACCAGGGTGCCGGCATCCTTGCCCAGGTCAAGTGCCTGAAGCAGGTCCTTCACGCGCGATGCCACTGTGTCTTTGTCCATGCCCCGCAGCAGGCCGGCGTAGCTGACGAGCTGCTCGCCGCTGAGCCTGTCAAAGAGGCGCACTCCGTCGGGCAGCAGGCCCATCCGGCGCTTGGCCTCCAGCGGCTGCCGCCACACATCCACGCCGATGACGTGGACCTGTCCGGCATCCGGGCGCAGCAGCCCAGTTGCCATGGACAGTAAGGTTGTCTTGCCTGCACCGTTAGGTCCGACGAGGCCGTAGAAGGACCCCGCGGGGACGTCAAGGTCGATGTTGTCGACAGCGACCTTTCCACCAAACCGCTTGGTCAACCCGCGGATTGACAGGGCTGCCGGGCGCCCGTCGTCTGAAGACTGCACAAAATTATTGTTCATGGCCACACCCTAACAACCCCATGCATGGCCCCAACCATCCCAAAGGATGACATTGCAGCGCGCTGCATCGGATGGCACCGGATTAACTGACGCGGGTTCCTACCCCGGCTGCGATACGCACGGTATAAGCGTGCGGGTCTCAGCCAGGGTCGGAACCCGTGAAAAGGAAGTGCTGGAAACAGCCCTAAAACAGTGCGCGCGCCAGGGCCTGGCGTGAGGCCGATACGCGCGGGTCGCTGACACCCACGACGTCGTACAGCTCAAGCAGGCGGACCCGTACGGTGTCGCGCTCGGGGCCAAAGTGCGTGCCGATGAACTTCACGAGCCGCGCCAGCGCGTCCTCAACATGTCCGCCTGTGACGTCCAGGTCAGCCACTGCAAGGACGGCCTCAAGGTCCTCGGGGTCGGAGGCGGCGCGGGTGCGCAGTTCCTCGGCCTGGAGGACGTTGATTTCGGCCGTGCGGCGCATCAGCTGCACCTGTGCCAGCCCAATCTTTGCGTCGGCATCGTTGGGCTTTTCCGCCAGTGCCTTCTCATAGCTCGCCTGTGCCAGCGCGAGGTCGCCTGCGTCAATGGCGTCGCGCGCGGCCTGGTGCAGGGGCGGCAGCGGCGGTTCCGCCGGGGCCTGCGGATCCTGCGCGCCGCCCAGGTTGCCAGTGACGCCATTGCTGGCGGCAACTTTGAGCAGTTCCTCGAGGAACTCGCGGATCTGCTCTTCGGCAAGCTCGCCTTCAAACATGGGTACGGGCTGGCCGTTGATCAGGGCAATGGTCGTCGGCACTGCCGTGACGCCGAACGCCTGGGCGATCTGCGGGCTGGTATCCGCGTCAACGCGACCCAGGGCGATCCGCCCGCCGTACTCGTTCATCAGTTTCTCAAGCACCGCGGTGACCTGGGCCGACTGGTGGGAACGTCCCGATCCCAGTGCCACAACAACGGGCACCTTCTGCGACAGCTGGACGAATTCCTGGAAGCTCTGCTCGTTGACGTCAACCGCGTAGGGCGATCCCCCGGAGGGAGCTCCCGACTGCGCCGCTGTGGCGCGGTTTTTCAGGGCTGAAAGGTCGACGGCGCCACGAAGGTTGATCCCGGGCGTTGCGTTGGGCGGCAGGGGGCTGGTTTGGCTCATGGATTCACTCTAACTGTGCCGGCCCGCGGCGATCTGACTTCTCGCCGCGGGTGAAACTTGGCACTTCGGGCTTGACCGGCCGGTAGGCTGGCAGGCTACTTGAACGTTCCGCCCACGAGGTCGCGGGTTGCGGACAGGATGGTGATTTGGGCATCCCCGGTTGCCGGCGGGATGTACATGACAACCGGTTCGGCGTAGGTCAGGGTGAAGCCCTTGGTGGTTTCCTTGCCGCCGGTGAACACTGCGGCCTCGTCGTCCACGGTCAAGGTTGCGTCCTTGTTGCTTGTCGCGTCAATGCCGAAGTTGTAGCCAACAACAACCATTGCGCCGCCGTCGGCCGTGCGCATGGATACCGCCGACGTGTTATCGGCCTTGTGGCTGAAGACGTAGCTGGCATCCTTGGCGTCGGCAACAATCTTCTTTTGGAGATCGAGGACACTTGTGACGTACACGCTGTCCTTGAAAGAGTCCTTGAACTTGCTGTCAGCCTTGGTGAGGCGGTCGCTCAGGGCGGCAATGGCGGCTTCCGGGCTCATCTTCAGGCCGCTGGTGTCATCCAACGCAACTGCCTTGGTGCCTTCCTTGTCGACGGTGGGGAAGGTCTGCCCTGGCAGCAGGGGGGTTGCCTTGATCAGCTTGTAGTTCTCCCGGGCTGACTCCTGCACCAGCGTCAGCAGCTGCGGCAGGGCATTGTTCTCGCCCTTGGTCACGATCATGGCAGAACGCGGCCAGGTTTCAGTTGTGGTGACAACCTTGGCCAGCAGCTTGGTGGCATTGACAGGCTCCGCGGCTGCCTGCTTGGGAACGTTTGAGCGGATCTTGTAGTTGGCGGTGCGGACTTCCAGCGCCATGCCCGCAACACGCGATTCCAGTTCCTTGGCGTTCTTCGCATTGTCGCCTGCGGCGACAGCCGTTGCGACCGCCGTGGCAATGCGCTGGACTTGGCTGTCAAGCAGGTTGGGGAAGCCGGGCGCGGAAGAAGCGGCGCTTGCTGTTGCGTCCGCACCGGTGGTGGCCGGCGCGGTGGCCGTACTGCTCGGCGTGGGGGCAGGGGTGGTCGAGTCGTCGGCGATGGCCGGGCCAACGCTTCCCGCCACCAGGACTGCGGCAAGGGCTGCGCCCCAGCGGGCCTTCATCTTCACGCCGGAGGCAACCGTTCGTGTGGTCGTTGCGGAGAATTCGGACGTGCCGCCCTTTTTCTTCGGAGCAGCCTTCTTTGAACCGGCCGCATTCCTGGCCTTGCCCGGCTTCACGTCTTCGCCCGTGGCCTGCGAACCGTTGCCGGCATCCGAACCGTTGCCGGCATCCGGACCGTCGCCTGGGCCGGCATCCTTCTTCGACCCAGCTTCCTGCGCTGATTCCCCGGCGCCGGGATCCTTCGCGGGCTCTTCATCCTCGGACCCGGTCTTTTGACCGTTCGCCGCGTCTGCGGCGGTCCTGGCATCTGCGGCGGCAGTGGCCTTCGGAGCGTCATTGGGCCGCTTGGCAGTGGAGCCCTTGTCAGCGGATTCATTCTCAGGCGAGTCAACGTCAGGGGCATCAGCCCTCAAGGAAAGCGGGAGCGCGGAGGTTGCATCAGCCACGACGGGCGAGGAAGTTGGGGCGCCGTCGGCCGTTGCATCCGCGTCGGTCCCTGGAGCGTCGGTCTTCTTCTCTGCGTGCTTGAGCTCGGCGATGGTTGCGGGACCGGCAGCCCTTGGGCCCTTGCGTGCGGCCACAATCTTCTCGACCTCGATGGAGCCGGTGGCGGGGTCGGCGGGCCGGACTGCTGATCGGCGTCCGACAGCGGCCGCGGCTGTTTGGGGCTTGCGCGGGGCGATCAGGAACAGCAGGGCAGCAAGGGCCAGGAGGGCCGAACCAAGGACCATGAGCGGCACGGCCCAAGGGGTTCCGGCCTTGTTGTCAACGGTGACCGAAATGTTGGTGGGGGCCGGGGCCTTACCGTCTGAGGACAGCAGCAGCGCCCAGTCGCCGTGGCCGGGGGCCTGCCACGTGTAGCTCATCTCGCCGGTGGCCTTTTCCTCGGAGACCCACATGTCCGAACCTGCGGGGTTGGGCACGGTTTCAGCGCCGGCCTTGCTCTCACTGGCAAGCGATGTGAAGTCGGCATTGGCGCCGCCGACCTGAGTGTGGGCGGCATTGCCGATCCACCCTGTGACGTCATCGACGCGGCCAACGGCCAGTTGGATGGGGCCCGCGGACTTGATGGTCAGGGTGAACTGCCCATCGCGCGTTTTAAGCAGGTCGGGGCCAATCACTGTCAGCGGCGCAGCCTTCGCGCCTGCAGGCACACTGGCAGTCAGAGACGCGGGAGGGAGCCAAATGGTGCGCTGTCCAATCCCCGTTCCCAGCACCAAGAGGCCCAAAACGGCCAGGATAATTGCTATTTTTGAACGCAAGAATTTACCTAACATCGACGGAACACTGCTGTGATCGTTAGTTCAAGGGTAACCGAACCGTTATCTTTAGGTCATTTCTCTTTGACCATTCTCACGTTTTTTATCCTGCGGCTTGACGCCCTGCATGGCCCACGCTGATACTGTCGAGTCACAATTTACCAGCGGCGGCAATCCCCGCCCCGACCCCGATCCGAAGGCAGCCACCGTGAGCACGTCTCCTAACCCCACTGAAAAAAGCCCCGTCCCGGAGGAACCGCACGCCCAGACCGGGCGAGACACTCACGACAGTTCTAGGGAGGCCGACGGCGAAATCCCTCCAGCAGACGCCACCGGGGAATCCTCCGGGGACGTGCACGCCGCTGCCGCCCCTGTGGCTGCGGCAACCGCCTCCCAGCGGGACCAGGGTCCGCCCGCGGCTTCCGGATGGCGCGAATGGGTCAGGAAGAAGCTCCGCCAGCCGCTTCCGGGCGCCCAGCCACGGGTGCGTTTTGATCTTCCTTTCGACTCCCGCGAACACAACGGCGACGGCGCTGCGGCAGGTGTTTCCGGTGCCGGCCAGCCGTCAAGTATGTTCCGCCACCCCATTTACTTTGGCTTCATGGGCACCGTCGGCGTGGGCATTGCCCTGTTCCTGAGCTACATCCTGGCCAACACCCAGTCGCTGCTGCTGTGGATTGTCACCGCCTTGTTCATCGCTCTGGGACTGGACCCTGTGGTGCGCTGGCTCGAGCGGCGGAAGGTCCCGCGTCCGCTGGGCATCGTCCTGGTGCTCGCTGCACTCCTTGGGGTTGTGGCCATCTTTTTCGCCACCCTCATCCCCACCATGGTTGAACAGACTACCCAGCTGGTGACCAAGGCCCCCGTCTGGATCAAGGATTTCCTGGATTCCGAGTACTTCAAGCAGGTGGACGTCCAGTACCACGTGCTGGACACCGTCAACGAGCAGGTTGCCAAGTTCTTCCAGGACGCGCAGGCTGTCGGCGGCATCTTCGGCGGCGTGGTCGGGGTGGGCAGCTCCATTGCCAACGGGCTCTTTGGCACGTTGATCGTGCTGGTGTTGAGCCTGTACTTCCTTGCCTCGCTGCCGTCCATCAAGAAGTGGGGCTACCGCTTGGCACCGCGCTCACGCCGGGCACGCGTAGAGGAACTGAGCGAGGAAATCACCGCCGGCGTCGGCAACTACGTCATCGGGCAGGTCTGCGTTGCTGTCATCAACGCAACCTTTGCGTTCATCGTCATGACCATCCTGAACATCCCCTTCAGCGTCCTTTTGGCCTTCGTTGTTGCCCTGTTGGCCTTCATTCCCCTGGTGGGTGGCATGATCGCAGCCGTTGTGGTCATCGCCGTCAGCCTGACGGCCGGGTGGCAGACGGCCGTCATTTACGCCATCTGCTACTTTGCGTACCTCCAGTTCGAGGCCTACTTCGTCTCACCGCGCATCATGCAGAAGGCCGTGGCCGTGCCAGGCGCCGTCGCCGTGATTTCGGTGATCGCCGGTGGCAGCCTGCTGGGAGTGCTCGGCGCGCTGATCGCGATCCCGACTGCGGCCGCCGTGATGCTCCTGGTCAAGGAAGTGTTCATCGCCCGCCAGGACAAGAACTAGCGGGCCGACAAGAACTAGGCGGGCAGCTGGGCGACGGCGCCGGACCACTGTGCAGGAAGGACCGTCACGGTGCCCAGCACGGCCGAGGCAATTTCATTCAGCGCCCGGGCTGCGTACTTTTCACCCACCCACAGGTGTTTGGCACCGTCGACGGCCACCATCACGGCCTGCGGAACCAAGGAGAAACGCCCCGCGGCGGCCTCCGGCTGCAGGTAGTCGTCAAGTTCTGGCACCAGTACGCTCAGCGGCTTGCCGTAGGAGGCCCAGGCCGCCAGGTCCGCGTCAACGGCCCTGTGCAGCGGGGGTGAGAGCAGCACTGCGCCCTCGATGTCTGCGGCCACCGGCGGCACAGCACCATACTTGAGCACCAGTTCGGTACCGAAGGACCAGCCGACGAGCCAGCGGTTGGGCAAGCCGCGGTCGACGGCGAACTGCACGGCCGCCTCAACGTCAAGCCGCTCACCAAGACCCTCTTGGAACATTCCGCCGCTTGTGCCGCGCGGCGACGTGGTGCCGCGGGTGTTGAAGCGCAGCACGGCAATGCCGGCAAGGGCCGGCAGCCGGTAGGAGGCCTTCTTGAACACATGTGAGTCCATGAAGCCGCCGTGCGTTGGCAGCGGGTGGAGCGTGATGAGCGTGGCCTTGACAACCCCGTCGGCAGGCAGAGCCAGCTCCCCCACCAGGGTGAGCCCGTCCGCCGTGGTCAGTTCAATGTTTTCCCGCAGGGCAAGCAGGATGGTGGCTGCGCGCACGGCAACGGGGCCACCGGCGTCGACAAAGGAAAGGGAGGCGGGATCAAAAACCATGCCTTCAAGCCTACCTGTAACGGTAACTGCGCCCCCGCCAGCAGTTGCTGTGCCAGTGGCGGCGCTCTCGCAGGCCGGCCTCGGCGCCGAACATGGCGTCCTCCTGCCACACGACTAGGTGCTGCACGCCGGGCAGGACCTGGTGGTGGCAGCCGGGGCAGGTGTACACCTTTTGGGCGTTGCCGGCAGTGATGGTGCGCACCGCCCAGACGCCGTCGGGGGCAGATTCAGTGGCCGGAATGCCAAGGCGTGCGCGGTTGAGGCCAACCTCACCGTCGTCGTCATTCCAGCCGCCTGCAGCCTTGGCGCCACGTGCGGCGGAGGTGCGGCGGCGGGGATGGTTGGAGCGGGGCATGCAACCATTGTGCCGCACTCAAGGGCGCCCGCGCGAAGCGGCCTCCCCCGCCAGCGGCTACAGTGGAGGGCGTGCGTTTAGTGATTGCCAAGTGCTCCGTCGATTACGTCGGACGCCTCAAAGCCCATCTTCCCCTCGCCGTCAGGCTGCTGTTGGTCAAGGCCGACGGCTCCGTTTTGGTACACTCCGACGGCGGCTCCTACAAGCCGTTGAACTGGATGAGCCCGCCGGCAACCCTGCGAACCGTGGGACCTGCCGACGCCGAGCTTGAGGAGGGCGTTATTGCGCAGTGGATCGTGAAATCCACGAAGGCCGACGAGCAGCTCATCATCAACATCTATGAGGAACTGCACGAGTCCAGCCATAACCTTGGCACGGATCCCGGCCTGATCAAGGACGGCGTCGAGGCTGACCTGCAGCGACTGCTGGCCGAGCAAATCGACCTGCTAGGTGCCGGCTTCACACTGATCCGGCGCGAGTACTTCACGGCGATCGGGCCCGTTGACATCCTGGCCCGTGACGCCGCCGGCGGCACGGTTGCCATTGAGCTCAAGCGCCGCGGCGACATCGACGGCGTTGAACAGCTCACTCGTTACCTTGAACTGCTCAACCGGGATCCCCTGCTGGCCCCCGTGCGCGGCATTTTCGCCGCACAGCAGATCAAACCGCAGGCCAAAACCCTGGCCACTGACCGCGGCATTGAGTGCAAGACCCTCGATTACGACGCCATGCGCGGCGTTGATGACAGCGCGTCACGCCTTTTCTGACTGTTGGGCGCGCCACGCTGGCTAGACTTGGGACATGACTGATCCCACCACAGAGCCCACGTCCGTGAAATTCCTGATCCAAGGCGCCCTCGCCACGGAACACGGCATCATTGAAGGCGGACTGCTCGCCATCGACGGCGACCGGATTGTGTACGCCGGGCGGGTCGACCACTTCGATGAACAGGGCTTTGGCCCGGAAGACCTCGATGCGGCCAACATCATCTCCCTGCCCGCCGGCCACCGGATCCTCCCCGGCCTGGTTGACATCCACAACCACGGCGGCAATGGCGGTGACTTCCCCAGCGGCGACGAGGCATCGGCGCGGACAGCCGTCGACTTCCTGCACCGCGCAGGCACTACCACGCTGCTGGCAAGCATGGTCACAGCCTCCCCCGAGGACCTTCTGAAGGGCATCGGCCTTTACGCCGCCATGACGGACGAGGGGCTGCTGGCAGGCATCCACCTCGAGGGTCCCTTCCTCTCGCATGCACGCTGCGGCGCCCAGAACCCGGCGTTCCTACTTGAACCCGACCTGGATCTGACGGCGGCGCTGATTGAGGCCGGCCGCGGCACCATCACCACCATGACGTATGCGCCGGAGCTGCCCGGAGCCGCCGATCTCGTTGACCTGCTCACGAGCCACGGCATCACCCCGTCGGTCGGCCACACCGACTCCGACACCGCTACAGCGGCCGAGTCGCTTGAGCGCGCACGCGAGGGCCTTGATTCCACCGGGTTCGACGGCGTATCCGGACGCCCCACCGTGACCCACCTCTTCAACGGCATGCCTCCCATGCACCACAGGTCCCCCGGCCCCGTCGCTGCCTGCCTGCGCGCCGCCGGCGCCGGGCACGCCGCCGTCGAGCTTGTTGCCGACAACACCCACCTTGACCCCGAAACCGTCAAGACGGTCTTTGCCCTGGTCGGTGCCTCGAACATCGTGCTCGTGACGGATTCCATGGCGGCTGCCGGCCTGGCCGACGGCCAGTACATGCTTGGCCCGTCCCCCGTCACCGTGTCAGAGGGCGTAGCGACCCTTGATGCCACGGGCTCAATTGCCGGCGGCACAGCCACCTTGCTCGACGTCGTCCGCCGCACCACTGCGGCAGGTGTGAAGTTCACCGATGCCCTAAAGTCAGCCACTGTGGTCCCGGCCGCAGTCCTGGGCCTGACGGACGAGGTCGGTGCGCTGCGCCGCGGCCTGCGCGCCGACGTGCTGATTGTTGACTCCGAACTGCACCTCCAGCACGTCATGCGTGCAGGAGCGTGGCTGACGTAGTTAATATTTACGACTCTTTTGTGCACTTCGTTGACCTTGCATGTGACTCATGTCATGCTGAAATCGCGCCCGTCGAGGCAATAAGTCAAAGGCGGAGCAATACACAGAGCAGTACAGTATTGGCTTTCATCACAAGGAGAAATGTACATGGCACAGGGAACCGTCAAGTGGTTCAACGCTGAAAAGGGCTTCGGCTTCATCACCCCCGACAACGCCGAGGGGGATGTGTTTGTCCACTACTCGGAAATCCAAAGTGGCGGCTTCAAGACCTTGGATGAAAACGCCCGCGTTGAGTTTGAAATCGGCCAAGGCACCAAGGGCCCGCAGGCCACCGGTGTGACAACGCTCTAACCGGAATCATCAAGCCCTTCACAGGATTTGCACCACCCCAACAGCCCCCGGCATCGATGCCTGGGGCTGTTGGCGTTCGGGTACTACTGCCGCCGCAACATCTTGGCCACCGACCGCACCGACACGTTGGGCATGTAAGCCTCCCCCACGGCCCGTCCGATGGCGGGCAGCGACAACGGGTCCGGGTACATCAAGTACATTGAGCGGTGGCGCGGCTTGAATCGCTGTTTGAAGTTGGCCAGCGAGGCGAAACCGTAGACGGGTTCAAGGGTTCGCGCCAACAGGCCAAGGATCCGGCCAAGGCTGCTGCCCTCCTCCTGGCTGTTGGCCAGCGGGGAACCCGAGAGGGAAATGTACTCCACTGTTTCCTTGAAGTGGTGAACGGCCTGGGCGATCAGGTATTCCATGACGCCGTTGAAGGCCCCCGCGTTGCGGCGCATGAAGTCAAGCGTCCAGCTCACCACCTCGCCCTCGGCGAAGACAGGCAGCCAGCTTGTCACGGCATGGATGCGTCCCGTGTCGTCAATGGCCAGGCACAGCTGGACGTTGTCGTCCTTGAGTTGCTCTAGGCCGCCAAGGGTGAAGCCCAATTCCGGCAGCGCCTGGCCCGATACCCAGTCCTCTGAGATCTCGTTGACCTGCGTGCGCTGGCCGCCTGTGAGCTCGGAGTACGTGCACCAGTGTGCGGTGACCCCCAGCTTTTCGGCCTTGTTCAGGGCCGTTCTGACGTTTTGCCAGTCCTTACCCTTGAAATTCATCGTCTGGATGTCAAGGAGTGTCTCCGCGGCGACGGGCATGCGCCTGAACCCCCGGCGTTCAAGGACGTCCGCGGGTCCCTCTGTCACCGAGTAAAAGCATGCTGTGAGCGACTCGTGCGTGCAGAAGTCCAGGAACTCATCCATGGCGGTTTCGAAGTCCACCGGCTCCCCCACGGGGCCGCCGACGGTGAGTGCAACGCCGCTGTGGGCCTGGTAGGCAACGGCAACAGTCCCGTTTGTGTTGAACCAGTACTGGTTGTTCTCCCACAACGTCATCCAGGACAGGGAGTCACCACCACGGCGCACCAGTTCCGCGGCTTTGATGCGGTCGGTTGGGCCACTGCGCCGGTGCCTGCTCAGGAATACTGCCAGAACGCTCACGGTGGCCAGCACCCAGAAAACCGATCCGCCCAGGCCGAAAAGCAATTGGGAGAAGAAGCCGTGCGGGTAGACGCTCGCAGCATAGGAGAACGGGAAAGGGAACGGCAGGACGATTCGCGGGATTCCCGCCACCAGGCCCACCAGGCCCAGCCTGCTGTCCTCGTTGCCCTCGGCAAACCATGCGGCAGCGTACAAACCGATGAGGGCCAGCAGGGCCACAGTCACGAACACGAGCGAGCGCCTGCGCAACGCCGGATCGGGATCAACCGGGAAATGCCGACGGCGCGCCACCAGCAGTGCGGCGATCACGATAGGGACCAGCACCACGGGCAGGAGCTCCCACACGGATTCGCTGATGCTCAGGGTGCGGTGCCCGCTGCGCATGGACAGGCCAAGTCCCGCAAAGACCTGAAAATAGAACGCCGCTACAAGCCCAATGAGCAGGTGGAGGTAAACGGCGGCCCACAACGCCAGCCGGTTACCGCGCCGCAGCCCCTCGGCGCAGACGAGCAGGAGCACCATGGGCATCACCGCGAGCAGGTGCCCGCCGGGACCCATGAAGCCAAGGTTGTTGACAAGGCTGTGGCAGGCAGCGGTGGCATCGAGGCAGCTGGCGTGCCATTGGGGCAGTGTGGGGTCCTGGCCGGTGATCCAGGTGCGGAGCACGGCAAGGGGCCCCTCGGCCCCGTGTGCGACAGCGGCGGCGACCGGGCCCACGGCAAAGACGGCAACGACCATGGCAAGGTTGGTGCGTACTTCCCGTGTTGTCGACCGCCTGAGCACGCCCTCACCGACGGCCTTGACGAACAGCCGGCCCAGGGCAAGCCCGGCAAGCGCCGCCAACAAGATGAACACATGCTGCGCATGGCCAACATAGACGCTGAGCATGATCGACGTCGCAACGATCAGAACGCGCAGGCGCCGCCGCCACAGGAGGCTGATGGCCTGGCTCGCGGCCATCAACGTCCCCACCGACGCGGCAAACGGCCCCAGCAGCGTGGCACGGTTCATCCCGGTCGGCCAGTCAATCCCCGCTGCCGTGCCCCACTCGAGCAGCCCCGAGTAGAGCACGACGGCGACAAGTTGCGATGCGATGAAAAGTGCCCCTGCACGCAGGGTCCCCAAGGTTGTTTCCGCCAGTCCAAACACCACCCCCAGCACCACGACACCCAGCAGCATCGAAGCTATGTTGGTGCTCAGGAACAATGTGCTCAGGCTGTTCCACCAGTGGCTGCCAAACAGGTCTGCGGCCTGGAAGCCCCAGAACCCCGCGGCTGACGCCGGGAGGTGGTCCAAGAAGGCGCCCGAGGTCATGTGGATAACGATGATTGCAACCATCAGGGAGGTGGTCAACGGCGCCCGGCGGATCCATCCCAGCAGGGAGCGGGCCATGGCCTGCACTGTGCCTTTGCTTGCAGGGTCCCCCGGCACCGGTTTCGTTGCTGCGGGGCCTGGGGCGTGGGAACCGGGACTGCCAAGGCCGGGTGTATCGGAGCCCACGGCAGTCACGGCAGCCCCATGGCGGCATACATAAAGGCCAGGCCATGCGGCAGCGCTTCATTGGCAACCGTCCAGGAGTGGCCGCCGGGAAAACTTGCGCTTTCGGTGATCATGCTGGCCTTGCGTGCGGCGGCGTGGAGTACTTTCACATTGGCAGAGTACAAGGTATCGCCGCTTCCCGAGGCAAACCAGCCGTGGACTGTCGGGTATTGGTTCCTGGCCAGCAGCACCAGCGGCACCTGGGCATCGAAGGCTGCCTCATCGCCACCGAAGGCGCGGGATATGGTGATCGAACGCTCCACTGCGAGTGCGGGCTCGCGTTCGGGTGAAATGGCCATGAAGGAACGGTAGACCTCGGGATGCCGTGTCACCATCTGCACGGCGCAGGTGCCCCCGAAGGAGAAGCCGCCGACGGCCCAATGGGCAGGATTGGAGTCGACGTTCAGGTGCGTCTTGATCCAGTTCGGCACGTCCTCTGCCATGTAGGTGTCGGCCTGGGCAATGCGTGAATTCAGGCACATGGTGTTGGCGGACGTGCTGCCGTTGGGATCGGGAATGACAACCAGGGGGGCCAGACCGCCATGGCGGTCGGCGTATGAGTCAAGGTCTGCGATCAGCTTCGTTGTGCTGAGCCAGGACGTGGGGGCACCGGGCTGGCCGCTGACGAGGACCAGCACTGGCAGGAGTGGGCGCTTGGCGGAAAAATAGGCAGGCGGCAAATACACGACGGCGTTGCGTGCGGTGAAGCCCGAAAGGGTGCCGGGGATGGGTTCGGACATGACCTTGCCTGAGGCGGGCAGCCCGTCAGGTGCGTTCCAGCGTGCCGACACCGGGGTCTTCATGAACTGGGTGTCAGATGACTTCTCAAGTTGCGGCAGGGCGCCACGAACGGCAACGACAGGGTCGGCCGTCAAAGTGCCCACGGTGGGGTATAGCCCAAAGTTGGCATTGATGTGTACACCGACAAAAGCACACACGACGAGGGTGGCCACTGCGGCAAGGACCCTGCGTTCAACTGGCGTTGCCGCCGGACGCCTCCGCGCGGATTTTCCGTGCCGCTCATCCGGGAAGGCTCCGGGGACGTCCGGAGTGCGGCGGCGCAAACCGGCAAACGCCGTCGTGCCTCCCATGATCACGGCCCACAGAAGGAGGGCAAGGTTGATGACAACATCAAAGGAGAGGTCTTCGGGCCACCAGAAGAACACATGGATCACAGCCCAGCAGCCGATCATGCTGATCAGGTAGGCGGCAACCGCAGTCACCAGCGCAAACAGCCACCACCGCACCGAACGCCGCGCCAGAAGGAAAACGACTGCCACGGCGCACAGCACCTTCACGAGCAGGGGAAGGGGGCCATCAACCAAGCTGATGCCGTTAATCCAACGCACAGGTCCGCCGTACTCTTGTAGGAACTCCCGCACTTATAAGTGCAGGCACCTCAATAATATCGTCTACTGCTGGGAATCATCTGCACGGAGTCTGCGTGCACACTGCGCAACGCAGGGTCAGCGCCAGGTGCCAACACCCGTGTGCGGACCTGCCTCAAGCCAGGACGACAGGCCAGCGTAGGCGCCAAACCGCATGGCCAGCAGCACGTCGTCGCCCTCGTAGGACAGCATCACTATGACCACCCCGGGTGGAACCCTCGTGAGTTCGGCCTCGCTTGGCTCGCGGCGCCCGAGCAGCACAATCTTGCTGCGCGCCATGGTCCTCGCCGGGATCGGGCTTAACGAAAGAAGCCGGACCCACTGAAGGCCCGACTCCTGATAACGACAAACCCCCATGGCCCAGCGGTTGCCCGCTGTGGAAATGGAGGCGTCCACGGTGCCCAGGGCACGCCGCAACATCATGCGGCGCACCCCGAACAGGCACAGTGCTACTACAACCAGCAGGAAGGCTACTGCCAGCACGATGAACGTAATACCGAGTTCGTCCATCAATTGATTACTAGCGAATCCCTGAGCCAGACGTTGCGCCGTCAGACAGGTGCGCATTGTCAGCAACGATCACGACCCGGTTGTTGTCAACCGAGAAGAAGCCACCGTCCACTTCCACAAAGAAGCGGGATCCGTCAACAGGAGCGATCTCCAGCAAGCCCGGCGCCAAAACCGCGAGCAACGGGGAGTGACCGGGCAAAATGCCGATCTCGCCCTCGCTGGTGAAACCCTTGACAAGGGTCGCTGCACCGGACCACACAAAGTGGTCCGCCGCTACGATTTCAACTTCGAGGTTAGCCATGCTTACTTGGTCGATTCCTGGATCGCAGCCCACTGACGCTCAACATCATCCATACCGCCGATGTTGAAGAACGCCTGCTCGGCAATGTGGTCCACGTCGCCGTCGCAGATGGCGGTGAAGCCTTCGATGGTGTCCGCAATGGAAACCGTCGAACCTTCGACGCCGGTGAACTGCTTGGCCGTGTAGGTGTTCTGTGAGAGGAACTGCTGGATACGGCGGGCGCGGGCCACGACGATCTTGTCCTCTTCACCGAGCTCGTCAATACCGAGGATCGCGATGATGTCCTGCAGTTCCTTGTTCTTCTGAAGGATCTGCTTGACACGCACTGCGGTGTCGTAGTGGGCCTGGCCGACGTACTGCGGGTCAAGGATGCGTGATGTTGACGTCAACGGATCGATGGCCGGGTACAGGCCACGTGAAGCGATTTCACGGGAAAGTTCCGTGGTCGCATCCAGGTGGGCGAAGGTCGCGGCCGGGGCCGGGTCGGTGTAGTCATCAGCGGGCACGTAAACAGCCTGCATCGACGTAATCGAGTGACCCTTGGTCGAGGTAATGCGCTCCTGGAGGAGACCCATCTCATCGGCAAGGTTGGGCTGGTAACCCACGGCCGAAGGCATGCGCCCCAGCAGTGTGGAAACCTCGGAACCGGCCTGTGTGAAACGGAAGATGTTGTCGATGAAGAGCAACACGTCCTGGTTCTGCACATCGCGGAAGTACTCGGCCATGGTCAAAGCTGACAGGGCCACGCGCAGACGCGTTCCCGGCGGCTCATCCATCTGGCCGAACACGAGTGCGGTGTCCTTGAGAACACCCGACTCTTCCATTTCCACCCAGAGGTCATTACCTTCTCGTGTTCGCTCGCCAACCCCGGCGAATACCGAAGTACCACCGAAGTTGCGGGCCACGCGGGTGATCATTTCCTGGATCAAAACCGTCTTGCCAACACCGGCACCACCGAAGAGGCCGATCTTTCCACCCTTGATGTAGGGAGTCAGCAAGTCAATGGACTTGATACCGGTCTCGAGCATCTCCGTGGAGCCTTCGAGGCTCGCAAATGCCGGGGGCTTGCGGTGGATGGACCAGCGCTCGGTGTAGTCGAGCTCCGCTTCCGTCACGTCAAGGGGCTCGCCCAGGACGTTGAAGATGTGGCCCTTGACGCCGTCGCCTACCGGCACGGTGATGGGCCTACCCAGGTCCTGCACAACGCTGCCGCGGACAAGTCCGTCGGTGGCCTGTAGGGAGATGCCGCGGATGACGCCGTCTCCCAGGTGCTGGCTGGTTTCGAAGGTGATGGTCTTGGTCTCACCGTTGAGAGTGATCTCGGTGGTGAGTGCATTGTAAATAGCGGGAATGCCGTCAGCCGGGAATTCGACGTCGACAACCGGGCCGATAACGCGCGCAATGCGGCCTCTGGCACCGGCCTTCGCTGCGGTTCCCTGCTCGTTGAGTTGGGCAGTCATCTCTCTCACTTCACTTGTGTAGATGGCATTGAATAAGTATGAATTGGGCTGCTAAGAGGCGTTGAGCGCGTCAGCGCCCGCAACAATCTCGGAGAGCTCCTGCGTAACTTCAGCCTGCCGGGCATTGTTACGAAGACGCGTGTACTTCTTGATCAGATCATTGGCGTTGTCGCCTGCGGACTTCATGGCCCGCTGACGTGCCGCAAGCTCGGAAGCCGCTGCCTGCAATAGTGCCGAGAAGATGCGTGACTCAATGTACCGCGGCAACAAAGCGTCCAAGACGTCCTCGGGCTGCGGCTCGAACTCGTACAGCGGCAGCAGGTCGGATGAGGATTCAACTTCTTCCTCAACAACTTCCAACGGCAGCAAACGAATTACTGTTGGCTCCTGAACAACCATTGACTTGAACTGAGTGTAGACAACATGGATTTCATCCACGCCGCCGTCCTCAAAATCGGTTGCGAAGTCCAACAGCAGGGCCTCGCGGAGTTGACGTGCAGTTTCAAACTCCGGCGCGTCAGTGCCACCGGTCCATACCTTGGCGTAATCGCGGCCACGGAAGTCAAAGTACGCCTGTGCCTTGCGGCCGACCAGGTAGGTCGTGACGTCTTTGCCTTCTCCATGCAGCAACTCGATAAGGTGCTCTGCCTGCTTCAAAACACTGGCAGAGTAGGAACCGGCAAGACCACGGTCGGAAGTCATCACCAATACTGCAGCCCGGCGGATGGAATCCGGCTCGGTTGTCAGCGGGTGGTCGACCTCGGACTGGGACGCAACGGCAGAAACGGCACGGGTGATCGCATTGGAATACGGCAATGAAGCCGAAACGCGCAAGCGCGCCTTTCCAATGCGGGACGTAGCGATCAGTTCCATCGCCTTGAAGATCTTTTGCATCGACGTGGTCGAGGCGATCTTCTGGCGGTAGACCCGGATCTGGGCTCCCATGTTTTTCCTTTCCTTATCCTTGTTCGGGTTGTTGGCCCTTCACGGGCCAACAACCCGTATCAGGGATGGTGTCAGCGTTTCTGCTTAACGATCTTTTCCTGGTCGACATCCTGCGCGGAAAGCGCGTCGAACTCTTCGTGGCCGGCGCCAACAAGCTTGTCGTCGCCCTCCCCGAAGAAGCCCTTCTTGAAGTCAACAATGTTGGACTTGAGCGCGTCAACAGTCGAAGGTTCGAGCAAATTGGTCTGAGCCAAGGTGGTCAAAACCGACGTGCGCAGACGCAGGTGCTCGAGGAATTCGGTCTCGAAGCGGCGTACATCTTCCACCGGGACGTTATCCAGGTATCCGTTGGTGCCCATCCAGATTGAAACAACCTGGTTCTCGACCGGGAACGGTGCATACTGACCCTGCTTGAGCAGTTCCATCAGGCGTGCACCACGGGTCAGCTGCTGCTTGGAGGCGGCATCCAAATCCGAGGCGAACATGGCAAATGCAGCCATGTCACGGTACTGAGCCAATTCCAGCTTCAACGTACCGGAAACCTTCTTCATGGCCTTGACCTGTGCAGCACCACCAACGCGGGATACAGAGACACCGACGTCTACTGCAGGGCGCTGGTTGGCGTTGAAGAGGTCCGACTGGAGGAAGATCTGTCCGTCGGTGATGGAAATAACGTTGGTCGGAATGTAAGCCGATACGTCATTTGCCTTGGTCTCAATGATCGGCAGGCCGGTCATTGAACCTGCGCCGAGCTCATCGGAGAGCTTGGCACAACGTTCCAGAAGGCGGGAGTGCAGGTAGAACACGTCACCGGGGTATGCCTCGCGGCCCGGCGGGCGACGCAGCAACAGTGAAACGGCGCGGTATGCCTCGGCCTGCTTTGAAAGGTCATCAAAGACAATCAGAACGTGCTTGCCGGCATACATCCAGTGCTGGCCAATAGCCGAGCCGGTGTAGGGAGCCAGGTACTTGAAACCAGCCGGGTCCGAAGCCGGGGAGGCAACGATCGTGGTGTATTCCAAGGCACCGTTGTCAGCCAGGGTCTGGCGGACGGCAGCAATGGTGGAAGCCTTCTGGCCGATGGCTACGTAAACGCAGCGCACCTGCTTCTTGACATCGTTCGAAGCCCAGTTGGCCTTCTGGTTGATGATGGTGTCAACGGCCAGGGCCGTCTTTCCCGTCTGGCGGTCACCAATGATCAGCTGACGCTGGCCACGGCCGATCGGGATCATGGCGTCAATGGCCTTCATACCGGTCTGCAACGGCTCAGTTACAGACTGGCGCTGGGTTACACCCGGTGCCTGAAGTTCCAGAGCACGGCGGCCTTCGGATTCAATCTCGCCCAGGTCGTCCATAGGCTGACCCAAGGGGTCAACCACGCGGCCCAGGAAGTTGTCGCCCACCGGCACGGAGAGGATCTCCCCTGTGCGGTGAACCTGCTGGCCCTCGGCGATGCCGGCGAAGTCGCCAAGGACAACAACACCGATCTCGCGAGTGTCCAAGTTCTGGGCCAAGCCCAGTGTGCCGTCTTCGAAACGAAGAAGCTCGTTGGCCATGACGGAGGGAAGACCCTCCACCTTGGCAATGCCGTCACTAGCCGTTGTGACGCGGCCAACCTCGACGCGCTCTGCGTTGCCCGGTTCATAGGACGCTGCGAACTCATTCAAGGCATTGCGGACGTCGTCGGCATTGATGGTCAAGTCGGCCATCTGCAGTCCCTGCTCTCCTAAGTTGTGGCTGCCACCTGAAAAATTGTGTGGTGGCAACCTAAATTTTTGATTCAGTCTGTTGTGGACTGGCTGTCAAGGAAACTAAAAAGTTTCCTACACTGCCAACCGGCGGCGAAGATCGGAAAGTCGGGTGGCTGCGGATGCGTCAACAACCTCATCCCCCACGACAACCTTGATCCCGCCGACTAATGTCGGGTCGATGTTGACATTGATCTTCAAGTCCCGACCATAGAGATTGTTCAAGCCGGCCTGCAGGCGGTTGAGCTGCTCCACGCTCAGGTCACGGGTGACACTGACGTAGGCGATCCAACGCTGCTGGCGTTTGGCAACCAATTCCACGAAACGTTGCACCAGGGCCGTGGGCTTGAGCCCGCGGGGGGCGGCTACGGCCTGGCGGATCAACAGCGCCGAGACGGGGCTGGCGAGCGGAACAACCTTGAGCGCCAACGCACCCTTGGCTGCAGCCGTTGCCTGTCCGTCATCCAGTGCGCGCTGCAGATCATGACTGGATCCCACAACTCGGATAAACGTGAAGAGTTCCTCTTCAAGCGCATCCAGGTTGGCAGAACCGCCGCCTTGACCTTCAGCAACCGCGATCGCCGATGTTGCTGCCAAGACTTCCAGTGCATCGCCCAGGTCACGTGCATCGCTCCATCGTGAAGCAACCAAGTCCAGGAACACGCTCTGTGCCTGGGCACCGACCTTGCCTGCAAGAAGCTTGGTCGCCAGCGCTGACTTGTCCGCGCTCTCGCGAGTGGGATCGATCAGTGCGCGGCGCAGGCCGGCGTTGCTGTCCAGGACCTCAAGAATTGCGAAGAGGTCCTGGGCCAATGCGATCGACGCAGTGGCGAGCTTGGGTTCCAACGACTCCAGAGCCGCTGCCAATGACTTGCTCGATACACCTGCCATTACTTCGTTGCACCCGCGTTCGACTGGTTTTCCAAGTCGGCCAGGAAGCGCTCAACCACGCGGTTGGAACGCGCATCGTCTTCGAGGGCTTCGCCAACAATTTTGCCTGCCAGCGACGTAGCCAGAGTTCCGACCTCGCTGCGGAGGGCGTTTACTGCGGCAATACGCTCGGCTTCGATCGCAACCTGGGCCTGTGCGGTGATGCGTGCAGATTCCTCTGCAGCCTTCGCCTTCAGGTCGGCCAGGATCTGGGCGCCTTCTGAACGCGCGCTCTCACGGATGCCATTGGCTTCCGTGCGGGCGTCCATCAGCTGGGCCTTGTACTGCTCCAGGAGTGCGTTGGCTTCGGCCTGGGCCTCTTCCGCCTTCTCGATCCCGCCTTCGATGGCCTCCACACGATCTGTGTAGGACTTCTCAAAGGTGGGTGCGATGAACTTCTTCACCACGAAGAGCAGGACAGCGAAAGACACGGCAGTTACTAGTACTTCCCACACATTGGGAATAAGCGGGTTTGCACCCTCACTAGAAGCGAGGATTACTGCTGCGGTAATCATTTCTCACTAATCCTTAATCTGGTATTTGTCCATGAACACTTAGGCCCCTACGGGAGGGACCGGAAGGGTTCTTGAACTATGCGCCGATGACGAAGGCGAAAACCAAGCCCAGGATGGCGAGTGCTTCCGCAAGTGCGAAGCCAAGCAGGGCGATGGGCTGCAGGATGCGCTGTGCTTCAGGCTGGCGTGCCACACCGTTGATGTAGGCAGCGAAGATCATGCCCACGCCAATTGCCGAACCGATAGCCGCCAGGCCGTAGCCAATCATGTTAAGGGAGCCGTGCATTGTTTTGTTCCTTTCAAGATACCGGCGTTGTGCCGGCAGGTTGTGAGGTGATTCTTTATTCGAGAAAAACTAGGGGTGTTGCTGGGGGGAAAACTTAGTGTGCATCCGCGTCAAGGCTGCCCTGGATGTAGATCGCGGTCAGCAGGGTGAAGACAAATGCCTGCAGGACCATGATCAGCAATTCAAGGAAGTACATGGCCACTGAACCGGCGATCACTGCAACGCCGGTGGCATTGAGCAGGATGCTGTCCTGGACAACAATCAAGTACTGTGCACCTGCGCCTGCCAGTGACACGATCATGTGGCCGGCCAGCATTGTTGCCATCAAACGCAGCGAGTGCGTCAGCGGGCGGACAATGAAGTTGGAAATGATTTCCAAGGGCACCATGAGCGGCATGATCCAACCGGGAACACCGGAAGGAACAACTGCCAGCTTGAAGTAGCGGATGCCGTGCTTCTGCACGCCAACACCAATCCACGTGAAGTAGATGATGATGGCAATGGCGTACGCACTGCCTGCGTGAGCGAAGGAAGGCAGCTGCAACAGCGGAATCGCGCCGAAGATGTTGTTCAACAGCACAAACAGGAACACGGAGAAGAGCAGCGGCACCCAGGGGCGGAAGTTCTTCTCGCCCATGATGTCGCGGCCAACAGTGTTGCGCGCGAAGCTGTAGAAGCCTTCGGCAAAGAACTGAACCCGACCGGGAACCAGTTTCGGGTTACGGATCGCAATTCTAAAGAAAGTTGCGATAAGGACAACCGACAAGATGACCAGGATCATCTGCTTGCCGAGCCCGGTGCCGTAGTCGGACATCCAGGGAAGGATGTCGGGGAGGTGGGTGTCACTAATTGTCGGTGGAACGAAGCCACCGTCATTCGAGGCCATCGGAAGCGCAAACGCGGTCAACGCGCTGTCCTCTCTGCAGTTTCGGTCAAAGGGCAAGTATGGTGATCCATCAAGGATGGCACGCACCGTGGAAAAGTCTGATGGTGGCAATCAATGTTGCTGGTTATCATCTGGGCGACCATGCCTTTGATGATGCCGGGCCAGGAAATACCCGCAGACCGCCCCAACGGGCAAGGCCGCGAACACAATCCAAGCAGTGTGCAACAAAAAGTCCAATCCCCACCCTATCAAACCCCAGAGCAGGATTCCGCCAATAATGTAGGTGTAGTCCAGCTTTCCGGCATTCGACTTGGGGGGAACCACGACATGGTCGGGCTCGTTACCGGCAGGTGTCTTACTGGCCATCTGTCGGCTCCTTCGCTTCGCTTTCGCCGGAGTCTCCGTCATGCGCGGAAGCCCCGGGCGCAGGCACGGCCGACTCGTCAAACACCAGGAACCGCTGCTTGCTGAAGATGACAACCTCGGTTGCCTGCCACACAAGGACACAGACGACGGCGGCACCGGCAAACCAGGGTTTGTTAAGCCAGTCGGGGATGCCAAGCGCAAGGAGCACCGCGGCAAACCCGACAACCTTGACAATGTAGGTCAGCACGAAGGCGCCCATGACAGCAGACGGCATCCGCCTGCTGACAATGTGGCCAACCAACAGGCTGAGACCGAAGAAGGCAATCACCAGCAGCGAACCGGACAACACGCTGAGCACGCCGTGCATGTCCGTAAGGATGAATGCCGCAAGCACCATGGCAACCACGGCAATGCCGTCAACCAGGAGGCACTTTTTCAAGATGTTCCAGCTGGGACTCGCCGAGGGACCGGAGGCCGTCAACAGGCCGCGCTCAGCGCCGGGGTGGGCGCCTTTGTCCTTCATGGGAACTCCATCATCTGGAAATCATCGGGAAAAGTCCTCGCCTGCGGCGGTGGGGGTGAATGTCACCAGAGGAAATTCTACACGAGATAGAAGTTCATTACGACCCGTGGCCGCCGTCTTTTCGTGACGCAGTGTGACGAAGCATCATTTGGAACAGGGTGGGCGTGCGCAAATAAGCAAGCACCACGGCGAAGCCGGCGGCAGTCGCAAGAATCTGCGCGACTTCCCCGCCCCGGGCCGCCACAACGCCCAGGACGCTGACGAGGATGGTTGCCGCGCAAACAACGCCGGTGGCCTGCACATGGCTCAGGCCGACGATGGTCAGGCGCTGGTAGACGTGCTGGCGGTGGGCGACGTACCACCGCTCACCTGCAAGGAGCCTGCGCAGGAACGTCACAAAGGTGTCGATCAGGTAGATCAGTACCGGGGAGAAAATGTATTCAACGGAAACACCGGCGAGGAATGCGCACATGGCTGTGACGGCAATCGAGGCACCCAGCAGGTAACTGCCCACATCCCCGAGGAAGACCTTGTTCCGGCTCAGGTTCCACGGAAGGAACCCGGCGAAGGCCATCGCGATGGCAATGCCGGCATAAACCATCCAGCCGTGTCCTGTCATGTACCCTGCGTAGGCGTAGAAACCGCCAACCAGCAGGCCGTGCGTGCCCGATATGCCGTTGATGCCGTCCATGAAGTTGGTGACGTTGACGTATGCCGCAACAGCCACGGCGCCGGCGGGGATCAGCCACAACTGCTGCTGACCCGGGTCAAGGATGGCCACAACTGCGGTGGCCACGCCGCCCAAAGCAAGCTGCAGCCCTGCCCGGACCTTGACCGACAAGCCGCGGATGTCCTCGACCCAGCCAATCGCGGCTGCGCCAAGCACGACGGCGAGAATCACCGCAAGGGTCAGCGAACCCTGGAGCGCGTTGGCCGACTGGGGCAGGAACACCGCGACGATAACGGCGGCAGGCAAGGCGACCGCCGTCGTGATTCCCATGCCGCGGATGGTGGGCTCGGTGTGGGAGGAGCGGGCGTTGGGTACGTCAAGCACCCCGGCGCGAGCCAGGATCGGACGAACGAAGAACGGCAGCACCAGTGCAAGCACAAGCGCGATGGCACCTACGGTGACTTGTGCCCACAGTTCCATCAGGCACCCGCCGCGACGTCGCCGTCGGACTCATCAATGCTGGGGGCATCTGGCCCCGCCTCATCACGGCAGCGTTGCAGCCACAAATCGAGGTCGAGCTCTGCGGGGTCCAGCGGCTGGGCGTGCGTGTGGGAAATCTTGGCGTGTCCGTCGGGATCCTTCGACTCGTCGTCCCCCGTAAGCTGTTCGTGCAGCTTTTCCGAGGGGCGCAGGCCGGTGATCTTGATCTTGATGTCCTTGCCCGACATGGCGATCATGCGCTCGGCGACATCCATGATGCGCACGGGCTCTCCCATGTCAAGGATGAGCACGTCGCCGCCGTGGCCGATGGCGCCTGCTTGGATCACCAGCTGGCAGGCCTCGGGGATGGTCATGAAGAAACGGGTCACGTCCGGGTGCGTGACGGTCACGGGGCCACCCTTGTTGATCTGGTCGGTAAACAACGGGAGCATGGAACCGCGACTGCCGATCACGTTGCCAAAGCGGACGGAGACATAGCGCTTGCCCGTCTCGCCCGCCATCCAGGATGTGAGCTTCTCGGCTGCACGCTTGGAGTGGCCAAGGGCCGTGGTGGGGCTGGCTGCCTTGTCGGTGGATACGTTGACGTACGTCTCGACACCCACGCGGCGCGCGGCCTGAAGGACATTCAAGGAACCGATGACATTTGTCTTCCAGCCCTCCTCGGGGTACATCTGCAGCAGCGGCGCGTGCTTGAGCGCGGCAGCGTGGAACACGACTTCGGGGCGCCTGTCCGCAAAGATCCTCGTCATGGAGTCGGCATCCCTGATGTCAGCCAGCACAATGTCCTCGTTGTCCAGCAGACCGTGGCCCTCGATGGAGAGCTGGGTGTGCTGCAGGCCGGATTCGTCACGGTCAAGCATGATCAGCGCTGCCGGATCAAAGCCCTGCAGCTGGCGGCACAGCTCGGAGCCGATGGATCCGCCGGCGCCCGTCACGAGCACCCGCTTGCCCCGGATATAGCCAGCCACCTGCTCCACCTGCGTTTCCACGGGTGTGCGTCCGATGAGGTCTGCGACGTCGATCTCGCGGAAGTCGGTCAGGCCTCCCCTGCTGTCCCTGTTGGTGTCGGGGCTGAGCATTTCCTGCAGTGGGGGAAGGACCAGGACTTTCACGCCCAGGCCTGAAACACTGTCGGAGATTTCACGAATGCGCTTGGCGCTCAGGTGGGCCATGGCCAGCACAACAACTGTTGACTTGGTGCGCCTGATGATGTCGGGGAGCTCATCTCCCCCGCCCAACACCCCGACCGAGCTCAGGCGCAGGTGCTTCTTGGACGTGTCATCGTCAACAAGACCCACCGGGACGTAGGGCGATTCCGGGTCCTGGACCATGCGGTTCACGAGCGAGTTGCCAAGGAAGCCTGCACCGTAGACAAGGGTCTTTTGGGCTTCCTCGCCGAAAACCGGCTTGCCCTCAACGTAAAGGCGCTTGGCGTAGCGCACGGCGGCCATGGTCAGTGCGGCGAACGGGAAGGCAATGATGGCCACGGAACGGGCCACGTGGATTTCATTGATTAAGATTGAGAGGAAGACACTGGTAACAACTGCCACTATCAGTGTGACGGCAATGAGGACGCGGGCCTCCTGAATGCTGCCGAAGGTGTAGCGTCCGCGGTACAGCGCCATGTACCACCCGGCGATGAGCTGCGTGGCAACGGCGACAGCGATCAACAGCACCAGGCCCGTGACGTTGATGAGCTTGACATCGAGCTCGTAGCGCAGCAGCACGGCGAGCATCAGCGCCACTATCCAGCAGAGCGAATCCAAGACCGCCTGTGACAATAGCCATAGGCGCGGCTTCCTGTCACCGTCAGTTGAAGGGCGCCCGGGTTCGCCGTGTGCCTGTGTGCTGGAGGTATTCAAGGTGATTCGTATTTCCGTATTCTGCCAAGTGGTTGCCGGCTGTGCGCTGTTGCCTTCGCCGCAACAGTTCGTTGGATGGAGGCTGTACTAAAGTGGAAGGTACACATGAATAGTAATCCCTTCCGATGATTACTCACTGTTTAGCCGTGCCGGATGCCGCGCAATGCCGCGGGCACCACCCGAGAGGACTCCCCCTTGACTGATTCCGTAGCCGTCGCTGCCGTCACCTTTGACCGGCCTGAGGACGTGCGCACCTTGTTGGGGGCACTGTCACAGCAGACCCACACCCCCCACGCCATTGCGCTGGTTGACTCGGGCACACAGGACGTGCGGGCCATCGCGGCCGAGGCGCCGGCGGAGGTGACCTATGTTCGTTCCCTGGCCAACCTTGGCGGGGCGGGCGGCTTCTCACTGGCCATCCTGAACGCCATCGCCTCGGGCGCCGAATGGGTCTGGATCATGGACGACGACGCCCATCCCGAAGACCCTGCCTGCCTGGCAACCCTGCTTGAGGCTGCCAAGGCCCGCAACATGGATGTGGTGGTGCCCCTCATCGTGGCCCCGGGCGAGCCGAGCAAGCTTTCCTTCCCGTTCCGTCTTGAGGGCCACCTGACGCACGAGCGCTCGGAGGTTGAACCCTTGGGCTTCATTGAGAACATCGGCCAGTTCTTCAACGGCGCACTGATCCGCACCGACGTGTTCTTCAAGGTGGGCCTGCCGGACCTGCGCCTGTTCATCCGCGGCGACGAGGTGGACTTCATGCTGCGCCTGCGCCAGGCGAACATCAAGTTCGGCACCGTTACCACGGTGGCTCTGACCCACCCGGCCGGCTGGGGCGAGGTGAAGCTGGTTCTGGGTGACAGGCTGCACGTGCTTGTCCCCGAAACACCGTTCAAGCGCTTCTACTACTACCGCAACCGCGGTTTCCTCACCCGCAAGCACCGCCGCGTGCGCTCCTTCGTGGCCGACGCCGTCGGATATCCCCTGTACTTCCTGAAAAAGGGAGACCTCAAGGGCCTGGCCAAGTGGGCAGGAACCTATGGCGCCGGCCTGCGTGGTGCTAAGTTCGGACCCATTGAGGACCAAAAGTTTTGAGCACGGACCGCCACAGCGGGTTTTTCCTGGTCATCACCACGTACAACCGCTCCGACTACCTCGAAGGGCTGCTCGCCTCCGCCGCGGCGCTGAATCCCGCCCCGGCAGGTGTCATCGTTGTCAACAACGCGAGCACGGATGATACGGCAGAGGTCATCGAGGCCTCCCGCGCACAGTTCCCTGTGCCCCTGATCCACCACCTGCTGGCCGAAAATTCCGGCGGTGCGGGCGGCTTCTGCGCAGGTGTCGAGCGCGCCTTGGCCGAAGGCGCGCAGTGGATGTGGCTGATGGACGACGACGTCACATGCGTTCCCGATGCCATTGGCGCCTTCGCGCCGTGGATGGAAAAATACGACGCCATGGTGGGCCGCCGCTACGACGCGGCGGGCGGGCCGTTCTACTGGCAAAACGACTTCAGCGCGTTCCTTGGCTTCCCCCTTCCCGTGCGCGGGGACGTCTTCGCAACGTCGGATGAATTCGCCACCAATGTTGGCTGCTTCGAAGGCATGCTGCTGCACAGGGACGCCGTGGAGTCGGTGGGCCTGCCTGACCCCCGCTTCTTCCTCACCTGGGACGACGCCATCTACGGCTGGCTTGTCTCCCTGCAACGACCCGTCATGTACGTCAACGAGTTTGTGCTGCACAAGGTGCGTGCCCAGCGGACGATCGACCTGGGCATCCGCCACCTGAACGACTCAAGCGACCTCAGCCGCTTCTACGTCATGCGCAACCGCGGACTTGTGGGACAGTACCTGCGCGTCCACGGCCGTTTCAACCCTCTGGGGTTCGCCCTCGGCACGGCGCTGACGGCCGCCAAGGAGCTTGTGCGTCTTGTGGGCGTGGAAAAGACCCTGCGTGGCAGCGGCAGGCTCATTGCCGGCTGGCGCGAGTCGCGTCGGATCCTGGCAGCCACCGACTTCGAGCCGATGCCAGCGCTTCGCCACAAGCCTTAAGTGCCTTCTCACAGGTAACGGCAGTGCCTCCCTGCGACCCAGGCAGGGTTTCCCTACCACGGCGGCACCAGGTGGGTGAAGGAACTGCGGTGCGAGGAGGTTTCCTTGGCTGGCGGGTGTCAGCATCGACTATTACATGCCCATGGAACGCGGCAATGTAGGCGGCGTCAATCCTCAGGGACCCGCAAGCAAGGGGCCGGCCGACATGGTCGCCGGCAACGTCCCCTTTGGCGTCATTGCCGACGGCGGGCCACCCGCCGTGCCTCCTTCGCCTTGCTTGCGACCATGCGGAAATGGCCTCCAAACACAGAGTTTGGAGGCCATTTCCATGGAGTCGGACTAGGAGCTGGATCCGGCCGAATCCTTCGTTGCGTCGGCGTCCGTGTCGGCGTCGTCCTTCTTGGTTAGGTCCAGCGCCGGGGCAGGCTCTTCGCTTGACAGGTTCGACGGCGTCCACATCTCGGGCTCGGCCTCCGGGCCAAGGGCGCTGGGGATGACACGCTGGATCTCCGCCAGGGAGATGGCGCCTTCACGGACAACGCGCAGACGAAGTCCGGTGGCGTCAACGATCGTGGACGGGGCCGGATCGGTGCCCTCCAGCGGACGGAAGCCGCCCTCGAGGTACACCTCAACTGATTCGGCAAGCTGCACGCGTGCCTCAGACGCGGTCTGGGCGGCTGCGTTCCCTGTCCTGTTGGCACTTGATACGGCCAGCGGGCCGGTGATGGTCAGCAGGTCAAGGGCCAGTTGGTCATCGGGTACGCGCAGCGCTACCGTGCCCTGCGTTTCGCCAAGGTCCCAGGTCAGGGTGGGCTGGGCGTGGAAGATCAGGGTGAGGGCGCCGGGCCAGAACTTCTCGGCGAGCTTGCGGGCGTCGTCGGGAATCTCGGTTGCCAAACCCTCCATGGTGCCGATCCGAGGGATCAGCACTGGCGGCGGCATGTTGCGTCCACGGCCCTTGGCTGCCAAAAGGGTTGCCACTGCCTGCGGGGAAAAGGCGTCCGCTGCGATGCCGTACACCGTGTCCGTGGGCATGACGATAACCTGTTTTGCTGCAATGGCCTTTTGGGCGTGGGCAAGGCCCTCCGCGCGCTGGGCGTCATTGGTGCAGTTGTAAGAAGTGGTAGTCACAAACTCATTCTTTCATCACGGCGCCCATGCATTTGAACGCGTTTTTGCAAATCACTTTCGTGTGCGCGCAGTTATTCTAGCGCCGGTACCCGCTGGTTGCCCTATCACGCCCTGTGAGGTCAAGGTGTGTGCGCACGTTTGACCAATGCCCGCTCTCGCTCAGCAGTGCAGCCATCTGCTCGGCCTGCACTTGGGCATGCTCCATGACGAAGAACCCGCCGGGGCGTAACAGTCGCGCCGCGGTGGCAGCGGCGGCCGTTGGCATGTCCATGCCGTCCGCTCCCCCGCCGTACAACGCCATGTGCGGATCGTGCAGCCGCACCTCAAGGTCCCGCGGAATGGCGGCGGCTGGAATGTAAGGCGGGTTGGACACGACCACGTCGACCGTCCCGTCAAGCTCGGCCAGTGAGTCCCGCATGTCACCGTGGACAAGGGTTGCACCGGTTCCGGCCAGGTTTCGTTGCGCCCACGGGAACGCGTCGTCACTGAGCTCGACGGCGTACACGCGGCAGCCGGCGACCTCGGTGGCCAGGGCCGCCGCAATGGCGCCGGACCCCGTGCCAAGGTCGACGGCGAGGAGTCCGTCCTCAGCCCCACGTTCCTGGCGCATCTGTGCCAATACGTCAATTCCGAGCTGGACAACCGACTCGGTTTCGGGCCGCGGCACAAAAACTCCCTTGCCGACGGCAAGTTCAAGGTGCCTGAAGTACGCCACTCCGGTGATGTGCTGCAGGGGCTCGCGCGCCGCACGTCGGGCCACAAGATCCTCGTAACCCTCCGGTGACACGGATGTGCCAAATAACATCGCAGCCAATTCACCGCGGCTGACGCGCAGCAGGTGGGCGGCCAAAAGCTGCGCATCCACCGCCGGTGACGGCACGCCGGCGGCCGCAAGGACCGCCGTCGCACGCGTCACTGCATCCTCCAGGGACTGACGTTCATCAGTCACCCAGGGCGTCCAATCGGGCCTGCTCGTCCATCTCAATGGCCGACTGCACCACGGGTTCTAGGTCGCCGTTCATCACGGCGTCAAGGTTGTACGCCTTGTAGCCGGTGCGGTGGTCGGCGATCCGGTTTTCCGGGTAGTTGTACGTGCGGATGCGCTCGGAACGGTCCATGGTGCGGATCTGTGACTTGCGCACGGCCGAGTTCTCGGCGTCGATGATGGCCTGCTGGTGTGCCAGGATGCGGGCACGCAGAACGCGCATGCCGGCTTCACGGTTCTGCAGCTGGGACTTCTCGTTCTGCATGGCCACCACGATGCCCGTGGGCAGGTGGGTGATGCGAACGGCGGAGTCGGTGGTGTTCACCGACTGGCCGCCGGGGCCCGACGAACGGTAGACATCAATCTTGAGGTCGTTCTGGTTGATGTCCACCTCTTCAGGCTCATCAACTTCAGGCAGGACCAGGACGCCTGCGGCGGAGGTGTGGATGCGCCCCTGCGACTCGGTGGCCGGCACGCGCTGGACGCGGTGCACGCCGCCTTCGAACTTCAGGCGGGCAAAAACGCCTTCTGCGGGGTCGTTTGAGCGGCCCTTGACGGCGATTGAAATGTCCTTGTAGCCGCCCAAATCGGAGTGGGTGGCGGAGATGATTTCAGTCTTCCAGCCACGGTTTTCCGCGTAGCGGGTGTACATGCGCACCAGGTCGGCGGCGAACAATGCAGCCTCGTCGCCACCTTCACCGGCCTTGACCTCAAGGATCACATCACGGGCGTCGTCGGGATCGCGCGGGATCAACAGGCGGCGCAGTTTTTCCTGCGCGGCAGCCAGCTGCCCCTCCAACACCGGAACCTCGGCGGCAAACTCTGCGTCCTCCGAAGCCATTTCACGGGCGGCCTCGAGGTCGTCGCTGATGGACTCGACCTGGTGGTAGCCCTCAACGACGTTGCTCAGTTCCGCGTAGCGACGGCCAAGCTTGCGTGCCAATGCCTGGTCTGCGTGCACTTCAGGCTCGCTCAGGCGCATCTGCAGCTCGGCGTGCTCATCAAGGAGCCCATGGATGGATTCAAACATTTCAAAAACCTCTCTCGACGTCAGTCAAGTCTAATTTCTTGTGCACGGCCCATTTCAAGCCGCAAGTTAACGCACGAAACCGCCGTCGCTGCGCAGGGGCCGGGCGCAGTGTCACCTGCTGCCCCGGCCCCTCGCAACGGAGGCGGTTTCGCTACTTTAGCTATTTGTCGTGCTCGGCCTTGGAACCCAGGGTTGTCTTCTGGATCTGCATGAGGAACTCGACGTTTGACTGCGTTTCGCGGATCTTGGAGGTCAGCAGTTCAAGCGACTGCTGCATTTCCAGGCCGGAGAGCACCCGGCGCAGACGCCACATGATCTTCACTTCATCCGGGGAGAGCAGGTTCTCCTCGCGGCGCGTGCCCGATCCGTTGACATCGACAGCCGGGAAGATGCGCTTGTCCGCAAGCTGGCGTGAGAGGCGGAGCTCCATGTTGCCTGTGCCCTTGAACTCCTCGAAGATGACCTCATCGGCCTTGGAACCGGTTTCCACCAGTGCCGTGGCCAGAATCGTCAGCGAGCCGCCATTTTCAATGTTGCGGGCTGCACCGAAGAAACGCTTCGGCGGGTACAGTGCAGCCGAGTCAACACCACCGGAGAGGATGCGGCCCGAGGACGGTGCGGAGTTGTTGTACGCACGGCCCAGACGGGTCATGGAGTCCAACAGGACAACCACGTCCATGCCCATTTCAACGAGGCGCTTGGCGCGCTCGATGGAGAGCTCGGCGACCTGGGTGTGGTCATCGGCGGGACGGTCGAAGGTTGACGCAATGACCTCACCCTTGACCGTTCGCTGCATGTCGGTGACTTCTTCGGGGCGTTCGTCAACCAAAACCATCATGAGGTGAACCTCAGGGTTGTTAATGGTGATCGCGTTGGCAATCGACTGCAGGATCAGGGTCTTGCCGGCCTTGGGCGGAGACACGATCAGGCCGCGCTGGCCCTTGCCGATCGGGGCCACCAGGTCGATGACACGGGTGCCGATAACCTTGGGGTCGGTTTCCAAACGCAGGCGCTCCGACGGGTACAGCGGTACCAGCTTGGAGAACTCGACGCGGTTCTTGAGCTCCTCAGGGTTCTTGCCGTTGACGCTGGTGACACGCACCAGGGCGTTGAACTTCTGGCGGGCACTCTGGGCATTGCTGCGGTCTTCACCCTCGCGCGGTGCACGGATGGCGCCAACGACGGCGTCGCCCTTGCGCAGGTTGTACTTTTTGACCTGGGACAGGGAAACGTACACATCGTTTGAACCGGGCAGGTAGCCGGAGGTGCGCACGAACGCGTAGTTGTCAAGGATGTCAAGGATGCCGGCCACGGGCAGCAGGACGTCGTCCTCGGTCACCTCGGTGTCATCGAAGTCGGGGCCCTGGGTGCGGCCGCGGCGGCGTTCGTTGCGGTCACGGAAACGGTCGTTGCGGTCGTTGCGGCTGTTCTGGTTGCCCGAACGGTCATTGCGGTCGGTGCTGCGCTCGACTGAATCGTTGGCATTCCGGTCACGGCGGTTGCGGCGGTTGCGGTTGTTGCGCGAGCCGTCCTCGTCGTCGTTTGCGGCGTTATTGTTCTGGCTGCGGTCGTTGACCGAACGCTCGGCGGTTGCACGCTCGCCACCGTTGCGCTGGTTGCGGTTGTTCCGCTGGTTGCGCTGGTTGCGGTCGTTGTTCTCGCCGTTCTCGTCCTGCTGCTCGGCACCGCCTTGGGCGGATCCACCGGACTCGGCGGGAGCGGGCTCAACTGCGGCTTCGGAGACGGAATCCTGCTGGCGTCCACCACCCTGGGCACGGCGGTTGTTGCGGGTGCGCCCCTGGCGGCGGTTCTCGCCGTCGTTATCGCCCTGGCTCGGCGCATCGGCAGTGGCAGGCTCGACGGCGGCCGTCTCAACGGCCGCAGCGGGGGCCTGGGTGCTGGTTTCCTGGGCAACGGCGGCGGTGCCGGTGGTGATGATGCCGTCGCTGCTGGCGGCGCGGCGTGAGCGGCCGCGGCCACGGGCCGGGCGCTCGGCGGCGGTGCCGGAGTCGGCGGCGGGGGCATCTGCCGTCTTGGTGTCTGCTGTGGCTGCTTCGGCGGCCGGCTCGGCTGCCTTCCGTGCCGTGGAGCCACGCTTTGCGGCAGGCTCGGCGTCGGCAGCCTTGGCGGTGCGGACGGGGCGGTCAGCCACGGACGAGCCGCGCTGGTGCGCCGAGATGGCGTCAACAAGGTCGCCCTTGCGCATCCTGGAGCCGCCGGTGATGCCCAGCTGTCCTGCCAGAATCTGAAGCTGTGCCAATTTCAGGCCTGCCAAACCTGCGGACTTTGCAGGCGCGGCCTTGGCAACGGTGTCCAAATCAGCGGCCTTGGGAGCGGCGGCTGAAGTTACGGTTTCGGTCACGAAGGATCCTTCCCCCTCGATGGCGGGCCCAATTATTGGGGCCGCGATGATTAGTGTCAGATTCCCCTTTTGCTGCCGCACTGGCCTGCAATGGGAAAATTCTGAGGTTCCATTCCCGAATCCGATTAACCGGGCATGTCAGGGAATGGTGAAGTTCACTCTTTGAATCTTTTCTCAAATGGGAGCGATCCTTTAGGCCAATCCGGCGGCTGCCTGGGCTGGCCCAGCGGTCACCGCACAAGATAGTGCAGGCCGCAAGAGTGGCACCGGGAGCCGAATAAACATTGCTCATTTCCACGCTGACCGGTTATGGGCCATTGCGGGGAGAGTGTTTGTGGGCTACTGATGCACTTCCACTTTAGCACCTTCAAGGTCAACCTGGAGCCGTAAAACCCGCCAAGACACGCCGTGTCCGGCCGCTTTTGGGGAACTGTCCGGTCCCGTGCCACCCAATTCGGTGATGCGGCGCACAATTGCATCCGCCTCGTCGCCCCCGTTTGCGAGCACCATGACGGTCGGGCCGGCGCCGGAGATGAACGCTGCGTGGCCCTCTTCGCGCAGCCGTGCAACGAGTGCTGCGCTTTCGGGCATGGCCTCCGCGCGGTAATCCTGGTGCAAGTAGTCGCGCGTGCCGGCCAGCAGCTTCGACGGGTCAGCCGTGAGGGCATGCATCAGCAGCGCCGCGCGGCCGGAGTTCGCCGCAGCGTCGGCGTGCGGCACGGTGGCAGGGAGCATCCCGCGGGCGCGTTCTGTTTTCAGTTCGACGTCCGGAATGGCCACTACGGGAACCACCGACACGGACGGGGAAACTTTGGCGCTGGAGTATCCGGCGCCTTCCTGCCACGACACAGCCACCGCACCAAAGATGGCCGGGGCAACGTTGTCGGGGTGGCCCTCAAGCTCGGACGCCAATTGCAGGATCCAGGCCCGGTCCTTGCGGTCCTCGGGTGCGACAAGTGCGTTGGCCGCCATGATGGCGGCAACAATGGCCGACGCCGAGGAGCCAAGGCCGCGCCCGTGCGGCAGGACATTTTCCGCGGCGACCCGCAGGCCCCCGCGGGTGTAGCCAAGGCGCTGCCAGGCCAGGTCCATGGTCTTCACCACAAGATGGCTGGCATCCCGGGGGAGCTCCTCCACGCCTTCCCCGCTCAAGTCGAACTCCAACACCGGGGCGGCCAAAATGGTGATGCGCAAGGTGTCATACAGCGTCACGGCAAGGCCCAGGGAATCAAATCCGGGACCCAAGTTGGCGCTGGTGCCGGGGACCCGCACTGTGGCGGTGGCGCCGGCAGCGGGAGTCTTCAAAAGCGGGGAAGTCATGGTTTGCCCTGTCATGATGGTGTGCTGCTAGTCCGTCAAGCCCAGTGCGGTGGCAACCGTAACCACGTCAAAGGCAACCGACTTCGGCGCTGCTGTACTTCCATCGGCGTTCTTCAATGCCCAGTCGGGGTCCTTGAGGCCGTGGCCGGTGACGGTGATGACGAAGGTCTTGCCCGTGGGGACCTCCCCGGCTGCGTGCTTCTTGATCAGGCCTGCGACGCCTGCTGCCGAGCCTGGCTCGACGAAGACGCCTTCCTTGGCTGAAAGCCAGCGGTGTGCTGCAAGGATTTCCTCGTCGGTCACGGCCTCGATGAGTCCGCCGGACTCGTCACGTGCGGCAATGGCCATGTCCCAGGATGCGGGGTTGCCGATGCGGATGGCGGTGGCAATCGTGTCCGGGTCTGAGATGGGGTGGCCGGCAACGAACGGCGCCGCTCCTGCTGCCTGGAAGCCCCACATGATTGGGGTGTGCGTTGAAACTGCGTCAAGCGTGCCGGCCGTGGCCGACTCGTAGGGGGCCGAGTATTCCTTGTATCCGCGCCAGTAGGCGCTGATGTTTCCTGCGTTGCCCACGGGCAGCACATGGTAGTCCGGCGCGTCGCCCAGGGCGTCGACAACCTCGAAGGCGCCTGTCTTCTGGCCTTCGATGCGGGCGGGGTTGACAGAGTTCACAAGGAATACAGGGTAGGAGTCGGCGAGCTTGCGGGCAACGTCAAGGCAGTTGTCGAAGTTGCCGTCGACCTGCAGGATCGTGGCGCCGTGCGCCACTGCCTGGCTCAGCTTGCCCATGGAGATCTTGCCCTCGGGCACCAGCACCGCACACGTCAGTCCTGCAGCCTTGGCGTAGGCTGCTGCCGACGCCGAGGTGTTCCCGGTGGAGGCGCACACCACGGCCTTGGCACCGGCGGCAACTGCCGCCGTCATGGCCATGGTCATGCCGCGGTCCTTGAAGGAACCCGTCGGGTTCATGCCCTCGACCTTCAGGTACACGGTGGAACCGGTCAGTTCGGAGAGTTCACGGGCAAACACCAGCGGTGTGCCACCCTCACCCAACGTGATGATCTTGGTTTCTGCCGTTACCGGCAGACGTTCTGCATATTCGCGGACAACCCCGCGCCACTGGTGAGCCATTAGACTCCCTCCACCCTCAAGACACTCGTAACTGAATTAATGACGTCAAGGCCATTGATGGCCTCCACGGTTGCTGACAGGGCAGCCTCACCTGCAAGGTGAGTGACAATGCGCAGCTCGGCGGAACCGGGCCCCCCCTTGACGTTTCCATCGCGGTGCACCGTCTGCCGCATCGTCTCAATGGAGACGCCGTTCTCGGCAAAGAGTGCTGCAATCTTGGACAGGACCCCCGGCTGGTCTGCAGCGTCAAGGCCGATGTAGTAACGCGTTGAGACGGCCTGGATGGGCAGGACCGGGAGCACTTCAATGGTTGAATCCGTCCGGCCGGGGCCACCTAAAACGAGGCGGCGGGCGGCCGAAACGACGTCGCCCATGACGGCGGACGCCGTGGGGGCGCCACCTGCACCGCGGCCGTAGAACATGAGCTCGCCGGCATTCTCCGCCTCAACGAACACGGCATTGAAGGCACCTCGCACGGCACCCAGCGGGTGTTCGCGCGGCAGCAGGGTCGGGTGCACGCGTACACTGACGCCCGAGGTGGGCGCTCCGGCGTCGTCGGTCGACTCTATTTTCTCGGCAATGGCCAGCAGTTTGATGACGTAGCCGGCCTCCTTTGCGGCGGCAATGTCGGTGGCCGTCACGGACGTGATGCCCTGGCAGTGCACGTCGGCCAGCGCGAAACGCGTGTGGAAGGCGAGCGATGCAATGATCGCGCCCTTGGCTGCCGCGTCGTGCCCCTCGATGTCGGCGGTGGGGTCTGCCTCGGCGTAACCCAGCCGCTTTGCCTCGGCAAGCGCATCCGCGAACTGGGCACCGGTGGTGTCCATGGCGTCGAGGATGAAGTTGGTCGTGCCGTTGACAATGCCCATCACGCGGGTGATCTTGTCCCCGGCCAGGGAATCGGTGATGGGGCGCAGGATCGGGATGGCCCCGGCCACGGCTGCCTCATAGGAAAGTTGCACGCCTGCGGCGTCGGCTTTCTCGTACAGGGTGGGGCCATCGACGGCGAGCAGCGCCTTGTTGCCGGTGACAACGGTTGCGCCGTGGTCGATGGCTTCAAGGATCAGCGTGCGGGCCGGCTCCAGGCCGCCCATGAGCTCGATGACGATGTCGGCCCCGCGCACCAGCGCCGAGGCGTCGGTGGTGAACAGTTCCTTGGGGATTTCGACCTCGCGCGGGGAATCGATGTTCCGCACCGCAATGCCAACCAACTCGAGCCGGGCGCCCGTTCGGGCAGCCAGCGCGTCGGCGTCGTGAAGCAGGATGCGGGCAACCTGCGAGCCCACATTCCCGGCGCCAAGGAGGGCCACTTTGAGGGTTTTGGTCGTTGCGGACACGTCAGTGTCCACGGTGTTGCGCTGTGTCAAGGTCTCTAGGCCCCTAAATCGCGTGCCAGCAAATCGTCTTCGGTTTCTCCCCGCACAATCAAGCGTGCGGTGCCGTTTTTGACGGCAACTACGGGCGGACGGGGCACATAGTTGTAGTTGCTGGCCAGTGCCCAGCAGTACGCGCCCGTTCCGGGAACTGCAAGCAAATCCCCGGCCGCCACGTCATTGGGCAGATATACATCTCTAACAACAATGTCACCACTCTCGCAATGTTTGCCCACCACTCGGGACAAAGCGGGAGTCGCCGCGGAGGCGCGGTTGGCCACAACGGCCGAATAATCCGCTTCGTAAAGCACCGGACGGGCGTTGTCGCTCATGCCGCCGTCCACCGACACATAACGGCGCGGGGCCGTCACATCCGTCTGGCCGTCGACCTCGACCTGCACGGTTTTCAGCGTGCCAGTCTCGTACAGGGTGAACGTTGTGGAGCCAACGATGGCGCGTCCGGGCTCGATGGAGATCTTCGGCGCTGCCATGCCAAGTTCCGCACACGTCTCACGCACGACGGCGGCCATCGCCTGTGCGACCTCTGCAGCCGGGCGCGGGGTGTCCACGGCGGTGTAGGCAATGCCGTAGCCGCCGCCAAGGTCCAGTTCGGGCAGGCTCACGCCGTACTTGTTCTGGATCGTGTTGGTGAAGGCGAGCAGCTTGCGGGCCGCAATTTCAAAGCCCTCGGCCTCGAAGATCTGCGATCCGATATGGGCGTGGAAGCCAAGGAAGTTAATGCTGTCGGCTTCAACTGCCAGCTTCGATGCGGCTTCCGCGGCGCTCATACCGGGAGCTTCGGGGTCTTCGGCGATGAAGGACAGGCCGAACTTCTGGTCCTCGTGGGCCGTGGCGATGGATTCGTGGGTGTGTGCGTGCACGCCGGGCGTCAGGCGAAGCATGACGTTGGCCTTTTCCCCGCGGGCTGCGGCAATGTCCGCAACGCGTGCCAGCTCGTGCAGGCTGTCAACGACGATCCGGCCCAGCTTCATGTCGAGGGCGCAGTTGATCTCTGCGGCCGACTTGTTGTTGCCGTGCAGGCCAAGCTTCTCCCCGCTCAGGCCCGCGCGCCTGGCCACTGCCAGTTCGCCGCCTGAGCAGGTGTCAAGGCGCAGGCCCTCGGAGTCGACCCAGCGGGCGACCTCCGTGGACAGGAATGCCTTGCCGGCGTAGTAGACGTCAACGCCGCCGCAAATCTCCGCAAAGGCAGCATCAAAGGCGTCCTTGAAGGTGCGTGCGCGCTTGCGGAAGTCGTCCTCACTCATGACATACAGCGGCGTGCCGAACCGGGCCTTTAGCTCGCTGACCGGAACACCGCTGATGGTGACCTCGCCGCCGTCGTCGCGTTCGACGTCGTGCGCCCACATCGCGGGCAGCAGCTCATTGACGTCCCCTGCCGCGGGCAGCCATTCGGGGGCCAGCTCTGCGCCGGCGATCTTCGTTTCGGTCATTGTTCCTACATCCGTTCCGGTGCGGAGACGCCCAGCAGGGACAGTCCGTTGGCGAGAACCTGGCCCACGGCGTCGTTGAGCCACAGGCGGGTGCGGTTGGTGTCGGTGATGGCTTCCTCGCCCATGGGGGTCACGCGGCAGGCGTCGTACCAGCGGTGGTAGGCACCGGCGATGACCTCAAGGTGGCGGGCCACGCGGTGCGGTTCCCGGAAGGATGCCGCCTGCGTGAGGATGCCCGGGTACTGGCCCAGGACTGCAAGCAGCTCGGACTCCGTGGGGTGGGTGAGGGCTGCGGCGTCGAAGGTGGTGCGCGCGACGCCTGCCGCCTCGGCGTTGCGGCCCACTGCGCAGGTGCGGGCGTGTGCGTACTGGACATAGAACACCGGGTTCTCGTTTGACTTCTTTGTCAGCACATCCAGGTCGATGTCGATGTTGGAGTCGGACGAGAAACGGGCCAGGGAGTAGCGGGCGGCGTCAGTTCCAACGACCTCCACGAGGTCCTCCATGGTGACGACGGTGCCTGCACGCTTGGACATGCGCACGGGCTTGCCGTCCTGGACAAGGTTCACCATCTGGCCGATCAGGACCTCGACGCGGTTCGCGTCATCACCCATGGCTGCCGCGGCGGCCTTCAGGCGGGCAACGTAGCCGTGGTGGTCGGCCCCGAGCATGTAGATGCACAGGTCGAAGCCGCGGTCGCGTTTGTTCTTGAAGTAGGCGATGTCGCCTGCGATGTAGGCGGCGTTGCCGTCACTCTTGATGACAACGCGGTCCTTGTCATCGCCGTAGTCGGTGGAGTTCAGCCACCAGGCGCCGTCCTTGAGGTACATGTTGCCCGAGCCCTTGAGCTGGTCAAGGAGCTTCTCAACTGCGCCGTCTTCGAACAGCGAGTTTTCGTGAAAGTAAACGTCAAAGTCGACGCCGAACTCGTGCAGGGATTTGCGGATCGCCGCGAACATGAGCTCAACACCCTGGGCGCGGAATTCTTCCTGCGGGTCCTCGGAGTCTAGGATGCCGGGGTTGTTCGCCATGACCTCATTGGCGATGTCGACGATGTACGCTCCGCCGTAGCCGTCTTCAGGTGCGGGATCACCCTTGGCACTGGCCAGCAGGGAGCGGGCAAACTTGTCGATCTGGTTGCCGTGATCGTTGAAGTAGTACTCACGGGTGACGTCGGCGCCCTGCGACAAGAAGATGCGGGCCAGGGAATCGCCCACGGCGGCCCAGCGGGTGCCGCCCAAGTGGATGGGGCCCGTGGGGTTGGCGGAGACGAATTCAAGGTTGATCTTGGTGCCTGCCATCGCGGCGTTGGTGCCGAATCCGGCGCCCGCCTCGACGATGGCCTTCGCCAACTCGCCCGCGGCAGCGGCGTCAACTGTGATGTTCAAGAAGCCGGGGCCGGCGATGTCAACCTTGGCAACGCCGGGGATTTGTTCCAGGCGAGTCTGCAGGATCTCGGCGATCTTGCGCGGCGGAACACCGGCCGGCTTGGCCAGCTGGAGGGCGATGTTGGTTGCCCAGTCGCCGTGCTCGCGGCTCTTTGGCCGGTCCACCTTGACTTCCGTGGGCAGGGCTTCGGCGGGAACGTTGAGTTCACCGGCCTCCACGGCATCTTTGAGGCAGGTGGTAATGGCGGCAGAAAGTTCTTCAGGAGTCACACCCCCCAGTGTACGGTTCAGGCCGCACCCTCCCCCAATCCGGGCGCATTTTGCCCACAATATGGAGCGCAGGGCCGCCGCTGCCGTCCAAACAGCAGCTGATGCGGTTTCCGGCATCCTCCGGGTTTCCAAACTGCAGCTGATGCGATGAAATCGGCCGATTTTTCGCATCAGCTGCGTTTTCGATGGCGTGGAGGCGAATTGTTCGCATCAGCTGCTGTTTGGAATCGGGTACGGGCGGGTTCGGTGAAGAAGGTGGCCTTCGCGAATTCGATCCGCCGATGCAGGCTCGTGGAATGCTCGAAACTGCAGCTGATGCGAAATCGGAACCCCAGCCCATTCCAAACAGCAGCTGATGCGGTTTTTAAGGCTGAATGACCGCATCAGCTGCGATCTCAACTGTGGGCGGGCCCAGGGAGGAAGTCGTCCTCAAGCATCTTGGGCCGGCAAATGATCCAGGCACCTGCGCCCAGCAGCAGCAAGGTGGCGAAAAGGAACATGAACGGCGCAGTCCAGGACCCCGTCCACTGGTGCAGCAGGCCAAAGAACAGCGGACCCGTGCACGCAAGTGAGTAGCCCATGCCCTGGCTGAAGCCGGACAGCGCGCCGGCACCGACTTGTGTGCGTGTGCGGTGGTTGATCAGCAGCAGCGACAGCGGGAAGGTCCCCGGGCCCAGCCCGGCAAAAGCAACCCAGATCCAGGTGCCGTTGGCCGGAGACAGCAGCAGGCCAAGGTAGCCGGCAATGAAGCAGCCAAGCATGAACATGACGGCAGGGAAGGGGTTGCGCATCTTCGCCGCAAGGAGCGGGATGCCAAGGCTCAACGGCAGGCCGAGGGCTGCAAAGAGGGCCAGCATTGAACCTGCCTGCCCCCTATCAAGCCCCGCCTCGCTAAGAATTTCAGGCAGCCACGCAAACATTGCGTAGGTGTTCAGGGACGTGCAGCCAAACATGAACGTCAGTCCCCAGGCTGTGGGTGAACGCCACAGGTTCATCCTCGGCGCAGGCTCAACCGGTGCCGAATGCACTTCCAGTTCGCCCTGACCCGCGACTGCCGCCTGCCCGGCCACGGCCGAAGGTGCCCCTGACGCGGTGGTGCCGGCCGGCGTCGTGCGCTGGGAAAAGAGCGCCACAAGCCACGGGATGAGCGCGATGGTGCTGATCCCGGCCCAGGAAGCAAGGGAGATTTGCCAGCTGGTGGCGTCGGCGATCGGGACGGCGAGCTGTGCGGGCAGTGCCGTGCCGACCGAGAGTGCCGTGACATACAGGGCCGTCATGAGGCCGACCTTGCCGGGGAAGTATTTCTTGACAAGCGGAGGCAGCAGCACGTTGCCGGCGCCAAGTCCGCCGAACGCGATGACAGAGAAGACAAGGAAAAGCGGCGTGTTTGGCACGAGCACGCGGACAATCTGGCCCACGATTCCCACTACAACTGACAGTGCGATGAGCTTTTCAAGCGACGCCCAGCGGATCACATAGGGAGTCAGGAAGCCGAAAAGCCCGAAGGCCGCCGTGGGGAGCATGCCAAGGATGCCGATGGTGGCGGGGCTGAGGGGACGATCGTTGTTGATGGTTGAGATCAATGGTGGAACCACCGTCACGGCGGATCGGAGCGTCAACGCGGTCAGGATGATGGCGACCGCGAAGAGCCACACCGTGCGCTGTTTTTTTACCACCATGTGTTCACCATTGCCCCAACGTTACCCGGGGCGTCGGGCGCAGGCAGTAGAAATCCGGCCACAAGTTCTGTGATTATTGCCGCGCCCGGGAACGCGTTGGAGAGTCGGTTTTACATAGGGCGCCCTGCACCTGCTAAGCTCTTTCTCGTTCCCTCTTGGCAGCCACGGTTGCCACGCCTTCGTAGCTCAGGGGATAGAGCGTCGGTTTCCGGTACCGTAGGTCGGGGGTTCGAATCCCTCCGAGGGCACATGTGGTGGCCGGTTATGCGAATTATTTCGCATAACCGGCCACTTTTGTTTTCCGCGGCAATATTCGACGACGTTGGGCCGGATCGGTGGGCGGGCCTCCAGCGACCTCCCGGCTTTCGCTCACCAAAGCGTGACAGCGCAGTTCCGACGCCACGACTCCCCGACTCCACGACTCCACGAACAGCCAAGCCCTGCGCACAGAGTACGGGCCCGCCCGGTTCGCAGTTCCGTTGTGGTGATCGGTTCCCTGGCCACAACTTTTATCCTGGTGGCGAACGCATGGCTTCGCGACATCGCCGGGCTGGGGCTCATTGTGGACTCGGGACTGATATGGTTTGGCGCCTTCATCCCACTGCTGGGGATTCTGGCCCTGTCGACGCGCCGCACAATCTGCGGCGAGCCTTGACCTCAACAGGCGCGGAAGTTCTTGGCCGGCAGGAGATCGACGGCGCATCCAGGGACTCCGTCAACACCGCACTCGCCCTTTACTACGCGCACTCGTACCGCATCGGCACGGTTGGCCTGTGGAGCGATTACCTCATCGAGCGCATCGTCGTCGTCGGTGTGGTCCATGCGGCGTCAACCGACCGCCATTTTTCGGCCCTCACGGAGCACCTCGATGAGCCGCGGCACGACGGCGGCCTGCCGGAGTTCACGTGGCAGGCATCGCCGTTTCCGTTGGGCCGCCTTGACCACCTCCTGCAGCGCGGCATGGCTGTCACAGCCAACTAGGCGGTCCCTGCCCGGATGGCGCCCTCATGAATCCTCGAACCCTTGACTTCCCGCCGTGCTTCCGAAAAGCTCAGGCCAAGCCGTCAATGAAAGGTCTCCATGGACAAGCCAGGTTTCCCCAGTTTCCCGCCGGACTTTGTGTGGGGAGTATCCACCGCCTCCTATCAAATTGAAGGCGCCGTCAAGGAAGGCGGACGCGGCCCCTCGAGCTGGGACGCCTTCGTGGCCGAGCCCGGCAGAATCGCCAACGGGGACACGGGCGAGGTTGCGTGCGACCACTACCATCGCTACCCCGAGGACATCGGGCTCATGAAGGAGCTGGGCGTTGACGCCTACCGTTTCAGCTTCTCCTGGTCCCGTATCCAACCAGATGGTTCCGGTGCCGTTAACGCTGACGGGCTGGCCTTCTACGATCGCCTGGTCGACGGGCTGTTGGACGCCGGCATCACCCCGAGCCCCACCTTGTTCCACTGGGACACGCCACTGGAGCTCGAGCAGGCCGGAGGCTGGCTCAACCGGGACACGGCCAGACGGTTCGCCGATTATGCGGAAATTGTCGGCGGGCACTTTGCCGACAGGATCCCGCGGTGGATCACCATCAACGAACCTGTCGTATTGACGATGCTGGGCTACGGGGCAGGGATCCATGCCCCGGGGTTGTCGCTTGGCTTTGACGCGCTGCCGGCCGCACACCACCTGCTGCTCGGCCACGGGCTCGGCGTCCAGGCACTGCGCGCCGTCGGGGCATCGACCATTGGCATCGCCAACAACCACGCCGCTACCTGGCCCGCCAGCGAGCACGAGGAAGACCTGCAGGCAGCCAGCCTCTACGACAACATTGCCAACTGGATCTTCGCGGACCCGATCCTCACGGGTTCCTACCCTGAAGAACTTGCGCCGTTCCTGCCGCCGGTCCCCGACAGCGACCTTGCGATCATCTCCACGCCCATCGACTGGTACGGAATCAACTCCTACAACCCGGCCCTGGTTGGTGCACCCACGGCGGGTGAGGCCGCACTCGTTGACGGCCACGAGCTTGATGCGTCACTGCCGTTCTCGCTGCGGGAGATCGAGGGCTATCCGCGCACCGACTTTGACTGGCCTGTGGTCCCCGAAGCCTTGACCGAGCTGCTCGTGGGCTTCAAGGAGCGATATGGCGAGAAATTGCCGCCCATCTACATCACCGAAAACGGCGCAGCCATCAATGTCGGGCCCGACGCCGACGGCCGGGTCCGGGACCAGCGCCGCATCGACTACACCGATTCGCACCTGCACGCCCTGAAGGCTGCCATGGACGCCGGCGTGGATGTTCGCGGCTACTTCCACTGGTCCCTCCTGGACAACTTTGAATGGGCCGCCGGCTACTCCCAGCGCTTCGGCCTGGTACATATTGACTACGCCACCGCGAAGCGCACCCCCAAGGATTCCTACTTCTGGTATCAGGAACTCATCAAGGCCAACAAGGGACCACTCCAACAATGACAACGTACGACGGCGAAACCGGCTCCGCGCCCATCGTCACCTTCTCCGCTGGTCAAGTCCGTGGTGAAATCCGCGACGGCAACGCACGATTCTTGGGGATCCCTTTCGCGGCGGCTCCCGTGGGGCCGTTGCGGTTCGCCCTGCCCGCACCCGCTCCTGCGTGGGAGGGAGTGCGCGAGGCCACCGCGCCCGGCGCTACGGCACCGCAAAACCCCTACTCGGGCGCGCTGGCACGCATCCTGCCCACCGTCATCAATACGGGCGATGACTTCTTGAACCTGAACATCTTTGCGCCGCCCGTCCACGGGGATGGCTTGCTGCCTGTCGTGGTCTGGTTCCATGGCGGTTCCCTGCAGCACGGATCCAATGCCCTTGACGGGTATGACGGCACCGCCTTTGCCCGTGACGGCATCGTCTTCGTTGCCCCCAATTACAGGCTCGGGGCTGAGGGCTTCTCGGTTCTGGCGGGAGCGCCCCTGAACCTCGGCTTGGCTGACCAGCTGGCGGCGCTGCGTTGGGTCCAGGCGGAGATCAGCCACTTTGGCGGGAACCCGGATTCTGTGACTGTCATGGGCCAATCGGCAGGCGGAAACACAGTCGCCGCCTTGCTCGCACACCCCCAAGCCTCCTCCTTGTTCAAGCGTGCCATCATCCAGAGCGGACCGCTGATGGCCCAGCCACCGAAGGACGCGGGCAGGATCACACGTGCCATGGCCAAGGACCTGGGCGTTCCCGCCACCCGGGACGCGTTCATGAAGTTCTCCCCTGATCAGTTGCTCGCCGCCCAGGCCCGTGTGATAGCGGGGTCAACACCGTTGACCGGAGGCGCAGGTTTTGCCCTTGCCCTTGATCCTGGGCTCATTCCTGCCAACCCGATCGTTGCCTTGGAATCCGGCGCAGGCAGCGGCATTGACCTGCTGATCGGCACCACATCCGAGGAAGCACGGCTCTGGCTGGTTCCCACAGGCCTCGTCATGAAAATCACGTGGTTTCATTTGGCCGTGGCCCGGCGCAAAGTGGGTATTTCAGCTGCCGCGGTGAAGCTTTTCAAGCGCAACCGGCCCTACGCCGTGCTGGGTGAAGTCCTTGGTGACCTGGCGACAGACAAGCTGCTGCGGGTGCCCATGAACCAGGTGGCTGACGCCCGGCTAGCACGTGGTGCCGCAACATTTGTGTACGAATTCGCCTGGCCAAGCCCGGTGGAATACCTACGGGCCGCACACGCCGTCGAACTTGGTTTTGTCTTTGACAGGCTGGCCTCGCCCGATTCACTGGGGCTCGCGGGAGCCACCGCTCCCCAGGATCTCGCGACTGACATGCACCGTGCCTGGGTCAATTTTGCCGCCACGGGTGATCCGGGGTGGGAGCCTTGGTCGCTTCGGCGCCCAGTCAAGACGTTCGACGGCGGCAGCAACCCTGTGGTGTCAGCTCCCCGAGAGGACGAGCGGGCCGCGATAACGATGTAGCTCGGAGCCTTATCCTGTAGCTATGACGACCTTGTTTGGCGAGAACTTTTGGGATGAACGATACAGCAGGAGCAACGCTGTCTGGAGCGGCAACCCCAACCCGCAATTGGTAGCTGAAGTTGCTGGGCTGGCTCCCGGGCGGGCCCTTGATGTTGGTTGTGGTGAGGGCGCCGACTCGCTGTGGCTGGCTGAACGCGGCTGGCAGGTCACGGCCGTGGATTTCTCCCAAGTTGCCCTGCGCAAGGCTTCCGACCACGCCTCGCACAGGGCAGAGGCAGGCCCTGTCCTGTCCGGCACCATCAATTGGGAACACCACGACCTGCTCTCATGGACTCCCCCAGCGTCCAGCTGCGATCTAGTTTCAGCACAGTACATGCACCTGCCCACGGTTGAGCGGGAACCGCTGTTTTCTCGACTTGCTGCCGCTGTTGCACCCGGCGGAACCCTGCTGATTGTGGGTCACTCAGCGACGGATATACAAGCTGGTGCGCGACGGCCGGTCGTACCCGATTTGTTCTTCACAGCCGCCGAAGTAGCCAACTCACTCGCGCCACAGCAGTGGCAGGTCCAGGTCTCTGCATCGAGGCCGCGTGCGGGCAAAAATGCCGAGGGTGAGCCGATCACTATTCATGATGAAGTTTTGAGGGCGGTCCGAAGGCCGTAATCGTGCACCTGCAGTGAGGTTCCGGTTCGTTCGACTGTGTCAGCCAGTTTCTGGCAAGGGTGGCGCCGTCGAGACATAACGGTGGCCTGTGGGAGTCTTGATTTCCGTTTGAGGCGGCCCATTTGCTCCCCCTGCCACTCGCGTGGAAGACCATCCCTGTGCTTCCTTTTCATGGTTGCACGATGTGCACATCCCCTGTCCGTTCAGGATGTTGGTGGGGCCACCGGCAGCGTACGCCTTGACATGGTCGTATTCCCGGATCGGCGCGTCGCAATATGGCTCGCTGCACCGCTGATCTTGCACACGCAGGAACTCTTGCATGCCGGCTGGGAACAGTCTGGCGTTCGAATCCATGGCCAACAGGGCATTGCTGTCAGGATGAGTGAAAAGCCGTTTGAGCCACACCCGGGGTGAACGGGCTCCTGGACCGGTGCCCCGCCCATCGCCTTCTTCTTCGGCAAAGCCCTCCCCCAAGACCATGCTGCGGGCAAGGGGTGCCGGAAGAGGGTCATAACCCACCAGAACGGCGGGATCGTTCGCACCGCCAAACAATGCACGGTCCGTCATGATCAGTTCCAAGGCAATGTCAGGATCGTTGGTTCGTGTGCACAACTGTTCTTGAGTGGAGCCTCGGGTGGAGGTGGAACCGCTCCAGACACCGAACTCAGTTCCGAAACTGACGCCTGTCGCCTCCTCCGGCACACCACGGTGGTCGCCAATGGTTCCGGCCCCGGCGTCGCAGGGCGCGTGCTGGATCAGACGGTGCATAAGGGCGTCGGCCATGAGCTGGCCCTTGCCCCGTTCGTCTCCACGGGCCTTGGCACTGTCGGCAACCCTGGTCAGGGTGGCAAGTATCCGCACGCCCTGTTTCAGTGGGATCAAGGCCGTTAGGAACGTCATTCCGTCAGGTGCCGGTCGCAGCGAGACATATCTGTCCCCGACAGCTTTCCGCTGGCGTTTGACAAAGGCCTCAGGATCTAGGGCGTAGGCTGCCTTCTTGCTGGCAGCAGCCAACTCCCCTGTGCCCATAAGCGCGACGGCGTCAGGGTCGCCACAAATCAGTTGGTCCACTTTGCTGCGATCTTCAAACGAAAGAAGAACAGTCTCCCGGGCCACGAGGGTTGCCCGGTATTCACTGATCTTCCCCATAACAAGGGCGTTCATGGTGTGGGGCATCTCCCGGACCAGGACTTCTGCCAACTCCGCCAACTGCCGGCCACGGTGTGGGGATTCGTGCCGAGCCAGCGCCACTTGCTGGACGATGCCGCGGCCCAGTTTTTCCTGTGGCACTGATGATCGAGCCTGATCCAGCCGCTGCTGTGCCACAAAGAGGGCCTGTGCCTGTGCTTGGGCGCCCGACAACGCGTTCTTCGCTTCTTCCAAGACGGCAATGGCGTCCACGAGGGACGCCGCCGACACCGCATCAACAATTGCCGGGTCATATCCGTGTTCTGTGGGTGTGCCGCCTAGGGAAGTGATGACGGCAGTGGCCTCGACAGCTCGCGACGACGCTTTGGTGGCAGCCGCCTTTAACGCAGATTCCTGGTGGGCCAGGTGCACCAGGGCCTCTGTCGGGCGGGATTCGCGCATGCCCGCTTCCATTGCCTGCGCCGCGCGGTTGGCCCTGCTTCCCGCACGGCCCGCGAGCTCGTGGGCCAGTGCGGCATCCAGGTTGGCCAAAACCACTGGGTCAAAGAACGCCCGGCAGCGCTGGAGCGCGTCCACTCCCGTCCGCACAAGGCTCGCAGAGTTGCGCCTTGGGGCGGGGTCGCTCGATGCAGTGTCAGGCGTGACGCCCGCCCGGCCATCGGCAGGGGCCCGGCCATCGGCAGGGGCGCGGCCATCGGCAGGGGCAGAGACAGCAGCGGCTTCTGAAGGGAACATGCCAGAACCCGTCCCGCTGATTCCGTTGAACCATTCCGGTGCTGCCATACCGCTCACCTGCCTGAAAACGCTGTTCCGGCGGAAGCCGGAGCAACTGGCGAATGAAAGAACTCTTGTACTGGTAAGCCCTAACCAATCAATACCTTCAGGTTATTGCACGGCACTGACTTTCAAAGGGGCAAAGTCCCGTTGGTGGACAGCGCCGAACCCAGCCCACCCCGTGGAGGAATCAATGGCCTGGAATCCCTCAGTGGAGGCGCGTTTTGAACCCGGCATGGGACTGCACAAACCCCAACCGCTCATAAAATCGATGGGCGTCAATCCGGGAATTGTCGCTTGTGAGCTGCACCAAGGCGACGCCGCGACGTCCAGCCTCATCCACGGCCCAGTGCATCATGGCCGACCCCAACCCGTTGCCTCGCAGCTGCTGAGAAACCCGCACAGCCTCGATCTGCATCCTCAACGCGCCGCCGCGGGCAAGCCCCGGAACCAGCAAAAGTAGGCCAGGGCGGTTCCCATGACGGAAAGGTAGGGGTAGCCCAGCACATTCGGCACTGTCAGCGGCTCGGTCGGCAGTCCTTCAAAGACCATCAGGGCAATGGCCAACGTGGCGCCGCCGGCCAGCAGCCGGGTCGCCGTGAGCTTCTCCCGCAGGAACCGGCTCGCAAGCAGCGCCACGATGAGCGGCTGCGCCCCGCCCACAATCGCGGCGACGCCCCCCGGGTAGCCGGTAGGCAGCCACAAACAGCAGGCCAAAGAAAGCGCCGATGTTCAACGTGCCCAGCGCCCGCGACGTCCGCCACCAGGACCCCTCCGGCAGGCGCCGTGACAACGCCAGCAGCCCCAGCCCGACCGGCACGGCACGGCGCACGGCGGCCAGTAGCGGCGCACCCCACCGGCTCACCCCGGCCACCCTGCCGGACCACCTCGCCACCGAACACGCCATGACAGCAACATTGACCAAGGCCGAGCAGGCACAACTCGAAGCCCTGCTAAAGAGGCTCGGCGACGCCGCAGACCATGACAGACTTTCCCCATGACCAAGTTGATTGCCCTGCTCGCCGTTCTCACTTCAGTGGCGTGGGGCATCACGGCAACTGCCTCGTGGATTGCCAAGAAAAAGGCGCCCCGGGCCATCGCCGCAGGCAGGACCCCTGCCCTCCCCACCACGGCCGAGCAGGACAAGGCCATGCTCGGAGCGCAACTGCGGACAATCGCCGCGATCATTTTCGCCCTGGTCATGTTTGTCGCGTTGTTCCGGGTGTCGATTGGCCTGTCAGGCCAGGCCGGCACTGCCATTGCACTGACGGCAGGGTTGTCGGCCAGCGGCGGGCTGTTGCTGTATTCGGCCCTGCCCGCCCGCAAGCAAACCGCATCCAGGCAGCCCCTCGTGGCCGGACGCGCCTTCATCCTCCCGGCGGCATCACTGCTGGCCTTCCTTTCCTTCCTCGCCACCACGGCGCTGGCTCCTGCGTTCGCTGAAATCCACCTCGACGGCGTTCCCTTGGCCGTCGTCGCGGCCCTCTTCAGTGGCGCAACGGCACTTGCCGTGCACCGCCTGTCAACCACGCTTTCCCTCCCCGATCCGCGCATGGCAGCACTTGACCGGAGTTGGCGGCAGCTCGCAACACGCAACCTCCTGCAGTTTGCAGCCGGCGTGCTGCTCGCGGGGCTCGGCGGCACAGCGATCATGGCAGGTATGGAACTGCTCAAGGCCACCGGATCCACAGCCGCTGCGCACCCCGGCCCCGACTGGGCCATAGCCATAACGGCCGGTGGGGCAGGCGCTGCGGTGACCGGCGTCGTACTTCTTATACTGGCGGCAAAAGGGACACTCACCATGCGTGCCACAGCCCGCGACAGGGACGCAGCGCCAATCACCGCATAAACTGGGTGACACCATGACTTTGACTATCACCTACCCCGCCGCGCTCCCCGTATCGGAGCGTCGCGAGGACCTCATGGCTGCGATTGCCGCCAACCAGGTCACCATCATCGCCGGCGAGACCGGTTCCGGAAAGACCACCCAGATCCCGAAGATGTGTGTGGAACTGGGCTTGGCCGAGAAGGGCCTGATCGGCCACACCCAGCCGCGCCGGCTCGCCGCCCGCACTGTTGCCGAGCGCATCGCGAGCGAACTTGGCGTGGAAATCGGGCAGGAGGTGGGCTTCCAGGTCCGCTTCACCGGGCATGTGGGACCGGCGACGAAGATCAAGCTCATGACCGACGGCATCCTGCTCGCGGAAATCCAGCGCGACCGCCTGCTGCGCAAATACTCCGTCATCATCATTGACGAGGCCCACGAGCGTTCCCTGAACATCGACTTCATCCTCGGTTACCTGCGCCAAATCCTGCCCCAGCGCCCGGATCTGAAGGTCATCATCACCTCGGCCACGATCGACCCGGAGCGCTTCGCCGCGCACTTCGCCTCCCCCGAGGGGCCCGCACCCATCGTTGAGGTCTCCGGACGCACGTTCCCCGTCGAGATCCGTTACCGCCCCCTGGGCAGTCATGGAACGGACGACGACGAAGCCGAGTCCGCTGCCGACCGCCGCCTTGACGGGGGCAACAGTGAGGAGGACAGGGATCCGCTGGACGCCGTGTGCGACGCGGTGGATGAGCTGTCCAAGGAAGCCCCCGGGGACATCCTGATCTTCTTCTCCGGAGAGCGCGAGATCCGCGACGCCGCCGATGCGCTGGCTGGCCGGGTCAAGTCCAATCCGCGCCTGCGTGACGTCCAGATCCTCCCCCTCTATGCGCGGCTGTCGCTGGCCGAGCAGCACGCCGTGTTCACGCCCAGTTCGCGGAAGCGAATTGTGCTTGCCACCAACGTTGCCGAAACCTCGCTGACAGTGCCCGGCATCAAGTACGTGATCGACCCCGGCACCGCCCGCATCTCGCGCTACTCACACAGGACCAAGGTCCAGCGCCTGCCCATCGAACGCGTTTCGCAGGCATCGGCAAACCAGCGCTCGGGCCGCTGCGGCCGTGTCTCTGACGGCATCTGCATCCGCCTGTACTCCGAGGAGGACTTCAAGGCCCGCAGCGAGTTCACCGACCCCGAAATTCTGCGCACCAATCTTGCCGCCGTCATCCTGGCGATGACGGCCATGGGCGTGGCCAAGGGGCCCAAGGACGTGGAGAAGTTCCCGTTCGTCCAGCCGCCGGACTCCCGGGCCATCACCGACGGCGTGGCATTGCTGCGCGAGCTCGGCGCCGTGACCGCCCAGGGTGGGATCACCGGCGTCGGACGCCAGCTCTCCCAACTCCCGGTTGACCCGAGGCTGGGCCGCATGATCGTTGAGGCTGCCAAGCGCGGCGTGGCCACCGAGGTCATGGTGCTCGCCGCGGCCCTCACCATCCAGGACCCGCGTGAACGCCCCACCGACAAGCAGCAGCTCGCCACCGAGAAGCACAAGCGCTTCCAGGATGAGAACTCGGACTTCACAGGATTCCTGAAGCTGTGGTCGTATATTAAGGACAAGCAGGAGGAGCTGTCCTCCAGCGCGTTCAGGCGCCTGTGCAAGGCCGAGTTCATCAACTACCTGCGCGTGCGTGAGTGGCAGGACCTGTTCGCCCAACTCAAGCAGATGGGGAAATCGCTGGACATCAAGGTGTCCGGCTCCGTCGTGGATCCCGTGGCGAACCACGACGCCATCCACATGTCACTGCTGACGGGCCTACTGAGCCACATCGGCCTATACGATGCGCGCAAGCGGGAGTACGCCGGAGCGCGTGGCACGAAGTTCATGGTGTTCCCGGGGTCCGCGCTGTTCAAGAAGTCGCCCGACTGGGTCATGGCCGCCGAGCTCGTGGAAACATCACGGTTGTGGGCCCGCGTTGCCGCGAAGTTTGACCCATTGTGGGCCGAGCAGGTGGCCCCCGACCTGGTCAAGCGCACCTACAGCGAGCCGCACTGGTCCAAGAAAATGGGCTCGGTCATGGCGCACGAGAAGGTCACCTTGTACGGTGTGCCGATCGTGCCTGACAGGCGTATCCACTACGGGCGCATCGACCCGGAACTGAGCCGCGAGCTGTTCATCAGGCATGCTCTGGTGGAGGGCGACTGGCACACGAACCACAAGTTCTTTCACAGGAACCAGGCCGTCCTGGCCGAGGTGGAGGAGCTGGAAACACGCATGCGCCGCCGTGACCTGCGCGTGGATGACGAGACGCTTTTCGAGTTTTACGACGAGCGCATTGGCAAGGAGGTTGTCTCCGAGCGGCACTTCGACAAATGGTGGAAGGACGCGCGGCACGAGAACCCGACCTTGCTCGACTTCGACACGCACGTGGTCATGGCCGAGGAAACTTCTCTTGATGAGACGGCGTTTCCGAAGACCTGGGTGCAGGGCGAGTTTGAGCTGCCGCTCTCCTATGAGTTCCATCCGACGGCGCCCGGTTCAGCCCCGAACCCGTCCGACGGCGTGAGCGTACAAGTACCGCTGTTGTTCCTGAACCAGCTCTCCGAGGCCCCGTTCAGGTGGCAGATTCCCGGGCTGCGCGCCGAGCTGGTGACTGCGTTGATCAAGTCGCTGCCGAAGGCGATCAGGAAGAATTTCATCCCCGCCCCGGATGTTGCCCGCCAAGCCGCCGCCGCCTTGGCCACCGACTTTGACCCCGCCGTGGACGCCCTTGAACCGTCCCTGGAGCTGGCCCTGCGCCGGCTCAAGGGCCATGTCATCCCGCCGGGGTCATGGAACTGGGATGCCGTGCCGACCCACCTGCGCATGACGTTCTCCGTCGTGGACAAAAACGGAAAGATCCTGGAGGAAAGCCAGGACCTCTCCGATCTGCAGGGCAAGCTGGCCGGCGCCACCCGGCGCGCCATCGCGGAATCGCTCGGTGCCACGCCCAAGACCGTCACGCCGGCGCGCCCCCTGGCGGACGGCAAAAAGGGCGCCCACAAGGGTGCCGGCGCCCAAATACCGACAACCTCAACCACCGCTGCCACCGACGGTATTGCCGAACGCTCGGGCCTGACGGAGTGGAGCATCGGCACGCTCCCCCACGAGGTGAAGCGACTGGTGGCAGGCCACACCGTGACGGGCTACCCGGCATTGGTCGACGAGGGCACCACTGCGGGATTGCGCATCTTCCAGCGCCAGGACGTCCAGGAGGCAGCCATGCGCGGGGGCGTCATCCGCCTGCTCGCGCTTCGCGTGCCGTCGCCGGACAGGTATGTGCTGGACCATCTGAGCAACACCGAAAAGCTCACGTTCAGCCAGAACCCGCATGGCAGCGTCACCGAACTGATTGCAGACTGCGCCCTCGCCACGATCGACAAGCTCACCCCGGCGGCCCTGCCGTGGAATGAGAAGGACTTCAACGCACTGTATGAAGTGGTCCGCGCCGAATTGATTGATACCGTGTTCTCGGTGACCGCCATCGTGGAGAAGGTCCTCGCGGCGAACATGCGCATCCAGAAGAAGCTTCGGGAGACCACAAGCCTGCCGCTCATCAGTGCGCTGAACGACCTGAAGCAACAGCTGGAGCTGCTCGTGTACCCGGGCTTTGTGGCGAAGACCGGGTTCGCCCAGCTCAGCCAGCTGCCGCGCTACCTCGCCGCGATCGAGAAGCGGCTGGAAAAGCTGCCTTCGAACGTGGCCAGGGACACGCAGTCAATGGCGATCGTGCAGCGTCTGGAAGACGAGTACGACGACGCCGTGGCAGCCATGCTGCCCGGCCAGCGGTCCACGGCTGCGCTCGAGCACGTGCGCTGGATGATCGAGGAACTGCGCGTGAGCCTGTTCGCCGTCGAGCTGGGAACGGCGTATTCGGTGTCTGAAAAGCGGATCCGGGTGGCGCTCGCGAAGGCGATGTCCTAGCCCAACCGTCGCTCCCGCACTTAATGGTTGGGGAAGCACCGGCCTTGTCCCAGCTGTGCCAGCCCGGTGAGATCACCGGCGGCATAGCTGGTGACGACGTGCTGGCCGTGTTCATACATTAATTGGTGGGGGTCCTGGACGTGGTCCAAGCCCAGCACGTGGCCAATCTCGTGCTCGACGACGCCCCGTGCGTTTGCCGCGCTGGCGGGGTCCCCCAGCATCTCACCAAACAGCCTGGCGTTGAGTTTGATGATGCCCGTGACGTAGACAGCACTGCCGGCACTGCCCGCAATGGCCTGGCTGCCTGCCAGACCGGCAATTTCGTAGTTGCCGGGAACGGCGGCCGCAGTGAATCGCGGCTCCTCGGCCGTCGTGGTCCAGTTGAGGAGCACGGGAGCCCACCTTTTGCCGTACAGATCCGGCTGGTAGGAACTGCGTTCTGCGGTGTAGGTCTCAACAGTGGTGCCGTCATCGACAAAGACCAGCCCTGTCGCGGTGGACGCGGCGGCGAAGGCGTCCGTGATCAATTGCCGGCTTCCGGGCGGGGCATTGTCCGCTCGGGTCACGTAGTGGATGGGTCGGCAGGGGTCGTAGGCGACGGGTGTGCCGTGTGCGTCCTTGTGCATGAATTGATATTCAGTGCCTGCCGTGGCCAAAGGTGCCGGAGCACCCAGCGGTTGTGTGGCGGCTTCAACTCCCCGTGGCGGAAATCCTTGGACCCAGCGGCCATCCGGTGCCTGGCCAATCCCGCCATCGGGGGGACCGAATTGCTCGTCGGCGATGGCATCGGTCACCTTGGCGGGTAGGCCCGGATACGCATAGTAGGTGCAAATCAGTGCAATGGTAAGGACAGTGGCCATCGTCGAAAACCACTTGGCGACCCGCCGGTGATTCCTGGGACCCCGGCTTTTGGCGGGCTTCGCGGAATTGCCGGGCCTGAACGCGACGTGCCCGCGCGGCCCAGGGAGTTGCGCGAAAGGTGAATCAGGCACGGATTCGGCCATGTGCCGGAGTTGCTCGTCAACGACCCACTGCGGTGTCCGGCCCGAGCGCGAGCGGGGAAGCGCATCCTCTTCGCGAGGATCGGGTGCCGTCATGCTGAAACCGCCATTTTGCCCCCACATCGGCGCCGGAAGTAGTTCCTGGGATGAATGTTAGCCTAGTCCCCCAACGTCTATGACGCAGTTACTGCACAAAAATGCGTCGGGAAAGCGTTCTCCAGTGCAGTAACTGCGTCATAGACGGGGTGGGGCGGGAGAATTAGGCAGCCGACCAGCCGCCGTCTGACGGCAGGATCACGCCGTTGACGTTCACGCAGTCGTCGCTGAGCAGGAACGTGGTGGAGGCTGGGAGCGCGTCGGCCTCGACGGGGTCGGGCAGGGTCGCCATGGCGCTCTTGACCCGGGCCTCACCCAGTGGCGAATAGAAGCGGGCCCGGATGTTGGTGATGGTGGGTCCGGGGGCGACGGCGTTCACGCGGATGCCTCCGGGCCCGTACATGAACGCGCTGCTCTTGGTCAGGCCTGCCACAGCGTGTTTTGAGGCGGTGTAGGCGACGCCGGCGGCGGACCCGCCGCCGTGTTCACGATCGAGCCTTCGGCCTGCGCCAGCATCCTGGGGATGACTGCCCGCATGAGCTTCATGGTGCCCTAGACGTTGATGGAGAACATGCGGTCCCAGATTTCGTCGGAGACCTCGTTCACGGGCGTCATGTTGTCCATGATCCCGGCAATCTTCGCCAGCCCGTCGATGCGTTCGCCAGTGGAAGCGAAGATGGCGCCCACCGCGGCATCGTCGGTGATGTCCCCGTCCACGGGGACGATGTCGGCATGGGGCAGTTGGGCGGCGAAGTCGCCAAGGCGTTCCTTGGAAATGTCGACGGCGATGACCCGGCAGCCTTCCATGGCAACGCGTGACGCCGTTGCCCGGCCAATACCGGATCCAGAACCTGTCACGATAACGGTCTTGCCTAAGAAGCGGCCCTCAGTCACGTGTTCAACCCACGGCTCCAGCTCCGGCCCGGCATCCGCTACAGCGCTGGCCGGCTGGGCCTCCTCCTCGGGGATCGCCCCGGCCTAGACCTGTTGCATCAGGCCGTCAATCATTTCCTGGGTGAAGGTGCCCTGGCTCATCTGCAAAAGCCTGTTCAGGGCCAGCTTGCCGATGGGCTGCAGACTGTCGTCGCCCTGGCCGCGGCGCGCCCGCAGCGCCCGGAGCACCGGTCCCCCCGGCCGGGTGCGCCAACCATGAGTTGATGGATGATTCACCGTTGAGATTGTTGGGGTCGTTGCCCATGGAAGGTTGCTCTCCGTTTCTCGCGTTCTTCTGGGGATGGACTGTGCAACAGCGTCGGGGGTTGGCGGCGACCCGCCGGATGCCATACCGGACAACACTGTCTAGTTGATGACAACGTCGCCGCACTTGAGGAATTGGCTGTGAGGCCCGACACAACCCTGGATGGCTTGTTTGACCTTGTGTCCGAGCAGGCCATCGTGTCGGCCGCCCTGATCGACATGATCGTCACCGAGCGCGCGGACCCCCGCGCCGAGGCAATGGCCGTTCGGGTCACTGCAGTGGCTGCCACCCTGCTGGCGCGCACCCAGGAATCGGGGACGTTCGGACAGCATGTGGAAGCCGACGACGTCATGCTTTCCATCTCCATGCTGGCGTTCCTCATGGCCCGGACACCGCCGCAGGAGCGGACCGGAACGGTCGCCCGTGCCCGCGCCATCCTGGACAGGTCCTTCGCCCCGCCCCCATCCGACGGCCGGTAAGCAGGCCCAATGCCACGGAAGAACGCGGAACAGGATGCGACAGCAGGCAGTGCGCACACACTCGCCGCGGCCTACAGGCGTTTCGGCGTGGAGGCCGTGGCCAAGTCCTCGCCGCTGTATGGGCGCGTGGCCGATGCGCTGGCAGGTTCAACCGACGTCTTGGCTGCCATTGGCGCGATGCCTGCGCGCCGGCGAAATCCCGTGGCCATCCTCGCCGCGCTGCACGACCTCGCGCTCTCGGGGCAGGCCCCCGCGCTTGCCTCGGCCTACGCCGTCTCCGACGGCGATGCTGCCGTCGTCGCCGCGATCGACACCCTTTTGCGGATGACCGATTCTGTCATTGCCGTTGCCCTGCGCAGGCCTGTGCGAAGTGATGAAACAGGACGACATGCAGTGCTGTATCCCGCCATAGCCGAGGGCGCGCACCGTATCGGGGCGGAGTCCGTGGGGCTTGTCGACCTCGGGTGCGGGGCCGGCTTCAACCTCAACGTCGACCGCGTTGGCATCACGTTCAGCAACGGTCAGGTGCTGGGCGACCTGTCATCCCCCTTGCGGCAGGCGGCGTCGATCGTGGGAAACAGGCCCGTCCCGACGACCGAAATCCCCCATGTTGTTGTCTGCATCGGCATCGACGCCACCCCCATCGACGTCACTGACACGGACGACGCGCGGTGGTTGAGCGCCTGCTTGTGGCCGGACAAGCTTGTCCAGGCCGAAAGGCTTGAGGCGAGGACCGCCCTCGCCGCGACGGCCACTCCACTGCTGCGGCAGGGGGATCCCGTCGAGTTGCTGCCCGATGCCATCGCCCGCGTCTCGGGGCACGCGCTGCCCGTCATCACCACCACGTGGGCGCTTTCAAGCCTGTCGCCCGGGCGCCGCCTGAACTTCCTGGAGCGCCTCGGCGACGCCGCGGCGACGCCGCGGCGGACCGTCCCCTCGTGTGCGTCTCCGTCGAGGGTGTCGGGGTCGCCCCGGAAATTCCCACGTTTGGCGACCGCCCCACCTCTGGCCACAGCATTATCGGCATCGCAGGGTTCGACGGCACCAGGATCGACGGCGGCCGAATATTGCGCACCGAGGCCGTTGGCCGCTGCTGGTCGCGCGGCCGCTTGCTGTCGTGGCGCCCGTGACACCTGTCAGTCGACGGCGACCATGACGTCTGATGCCTTGACAACTTCATAGGCGACGGAGCCGACCGTGAGGCCGAGTTCGTCCACTGCCGGGTTGGTGATGGAGGAGGCGATGGTCGAGTCGTCGACCTGGATGCCCACGTGCGCAGTCCTCGCTCCCTTGTTGATGGAGGTGACTGTTCCCTTGGGCTGGTTGCGGGCACCGTTCTGCATGCTTTCTCTGCTTGGGTTGGTCCGGCACGGACAGGGGGTGGGGCCGGGACCGGACATTTATGCGGCGGGGACAAACTCCCCGTGGCCGGCATCGCGCAGGGCAACCCTGAGCTTCTCGGCATTGGCATCCATGGCCGCCGGGTCGGGGTTGTTGTCCACTGCCGCGAAGCTGAAGTTATCCAGTCCGTACGCCGGGAACACGTGAATGTGCAGGTGCTCCACCTCAAAGCCGGCGATGATCACCCCTGCCCGCGGCGCGCCAAAAGCGGCGACCTGCGCCTGGCCGATGCTCTGCGCCACCGACATCAGCTTGGACATGAGTTCAGGCGAAGCGTCGGTCCACTTGTCCACCTCCTGCCGGGGCACCACCAGGGCGTGGCCGTCGGTCAGCGGGCCAATCGTCAGAAACGAAACGCAGTCAGCATCCTGCCAAATGAAGCGGCCGGGAATGTCGCCATCGATGATCTTGCTAAACAAAGTGCTCAAGAATTACTCCTTCGTGGATCACAAACAGTGGATGGCAAACAGCGGGTTAGAGGGTCGAGGCGTCCAGCACGAACCTGTACTTGACGTCGCCCGCCACCATGCGGTCGTACGCCTCATCCAGCTCCGCGGCGGAGACCATTTCGATGTCGGAGAGGATGCCGTGCTCCGCACAGAAATCAAGCATTTCCTGTGTCTCGGCAATACCGCCGATGAGCGAGCCGCCATAGGCAAGGCGCTTGCGGATCAGCAGTCCGGGGTCAACCGGCGGCATCTTTTCAGAAGGCAGGCCCAGCTGAATCAAGGCGCCGTCGCGGGCCAGGGTGCGCAGGTAGGGGTTGAGGTCGTGCACGGCGGCAACGGTGTCAAGGATGGCGTTCAGGGAGTGCTGCGCCCCTGCCATGTCGTCGCTGTCAGTGGAAACCACCACGTTGTCGGCGCCGAGGGCAAAGGCGGCGGACGCCTTTGCAGGCGAGGTGGTGAACACCGTGACGGTTGCGCCAAGCGCCTTGGCGATCTTCACAGCCATGTGGCCGAGTCCGCCCAGGCCGATCACCCCCACTGTGTCGCCCTCCTGCACGTCAAGGTAACGCAGCGGCGAGTATGTGGTGACTCCGGCGCACAGCAGGGGCGCGGTGGCTGCGGGGTCCATGCCCTCGGGAATGTGCACCACGTAGTTCTCGTCCACCACGATCCCCTGCGAGTAGCCGCCCTGGGTGATGGTGCCGCCATTGCGCTTGTCAGCAGCGCCGTAGGTGCCGACCATCCCGGCTTCGCAGTACTGCTCGAAGCCCTCAAGGCATGAATCGCATTCGCGGCATGAATCAACCATGCAGCCGACGCCGACGCGCTGGCCCACGGTGAAGCCCTCCACAGAGTCGCCGACACGGCTGATGATGCCGACAATTTCATGCCCCGGCACGAGCGGATACTTTGCCTGACCCCATTCGGAGCGGATCGTGTGCACGTCCGAGTGGCACAGTCCGCAGAATTCAATGTCGATGGCGACGTCGTGGGCACCGGTTTCACGGCGTTCGATGGTGCTGGGGCGGAGCCCGGATGTGGCTGATGTGGCTGCGTAAGCCTTTACGTGGGTCATGCCCCAACCCTATCGTCGTTGCCGGCCGTCCCGGCAGAACGGCCCGTCGCGACGGGTCGGCCGGCCTGGTTTGACCATGCCGACCACGACCCCGGATACAATGCAGCCTTGAACCCGGCAATTTCAAGCGCCGCAATTTGGTGCGCGGCCGTCACGCCCGATCCGCAATACACGGCCACTGCACTGCCGGGCCCAACTCCCAGCGCCGCAAACCGCGCCCGCAGCTCATCGGCCGGCAGGAACGTGGCGTCCGCCGCAAGGTTTTCAGAGGTCGGCGCGCTGACTGCGCCTGGAATGTGTCCGGCGCGCGGATCCATGGGCTCAATCTCGCCCCTGTACCGCTCCCCCGCGCGCGCATCGAGCAGGATTCCGTCCCATGCGGCGGCTACATCGCCGTCAATGGTTGCCTTCGCCCCAAAATGTACGACGGCGTCACCGGGCTCAGCCTGTTCCTCACCGCCGGCGAGCGCAAGGCCGGCGGCGCGCCAGGCTGCCCATCCGCCGTCGAGCAGGAAGATGTTCTCAAGGCCTGCGTACCCCAGGAGCCACCAGGCGCGGGCTGCGGCGGCCGACCCGGCGTCGTCGTAAATCACCACCGTGTCCCCTGCATTGATGCCCCACGCTGTAACGGTCCGGGCAAAATCGGCCTCAGCAGGCAGCGGGTGGCGGCCGTCCTCGGGCCTGCCGTGGGAGGCAAGCTGCCCATCCATGTCGGCAAACACGGCGCCGGGAATGTGGCCGGCCAGGTAGTGCTCACGGCCGTGCGAATCACCCAGCGCCCATCGGACATCCAGCAGCACCGTCCGCTTCCCGGCGGCCATCCGCCCGGTCAGGTCTGCAACGCTCATCAGGACGGTCATGGAGGCTCCTAGGGGATGGTCGAGGATCTTCCCCTAAATGTACTGCGCTACGCTGAATTGCATGAATACCGCCGCAACCGCCCCCGCCGCCGCCCCTTCCCCCCAAGCGGCACGGTCATGGACCAACAGCGCTATTGCCACGGTCCAGGCCGAGAACAACCGTTCCGCCGACACCCACCTGTACAAGATTGAGCTGCCCGCGCACTGGGGCGTCGACCTCTATGTAAAGGACGAATCCTGCCACAGGACGGGCAGCCTGAAGCACAGGCTTGCACGCTCCCTGTTCCTTTTCGCCCTCGTCAACGGCTGGATCAACGAGGGCACCACCGTGGTTGAGGCCAGCTCAGGAAGCACTGCAGTGTCCGAGGCATACTTCGCCCAGCTGCTCGGCCTGGACTTTGTGGCAGTCATGACGGCAGGCACCAGCCCGGAGAAAATTGCGTTGATCGAGCAGTTCGGCGGCCGCTGCCACTTCGTTGACCACGCCGACGAGGTGTACTCGGCCGCCACAGCCATCGCCGACGAGTGCAACGGTCACTACATGGACCAGTTCACCTACGCCGAGCGGGCCACCGACTGGCGCGGAAACAACAACATTGCCGAGTCCATTTTCAGCCAGCTCTCGCACGAGCGGTTCCCCGAACCCGCCTGGGTCGTGGTGGGCGCCGGCACCGGCGGCACATCGGCGACGATCGGCCGTTACATCCGCTACCACGGCCATGCCACGCAGTTGATGGTGGTGGATCCCGAGGGCTCGGCGTTCCTGCCGGCGTGGAAGAGCGGGGACGCCTCGATCCTCACGGGCAATTCCTCCCGGATCGAGGGCATCGGCCGCCCCCGGGTGGAGCCCAGCTTCGTCCCCGGCGTCATCGACTCCATGCTCGAAATCCCCGACTCCGCCTCCGTGGCGGCCATGGTGCATTTCGGACAGCTCACGGGACTGCATGCCGGCCCATCCACCGGAACGAACCTGTGGGGCGTGTGGCAGCTTGTCGCGCAGCTGGTTGCTCGGGGCGAAAAGGGCAGCATTGTCACGCTTATGTGCGACGGCGGCGAACGGTATGCCGGCAGCTATGACAACCCCCTATGGCTGGCCGGTAAGGGCCTAGACCCCGCCCCGCACCTGACGGCCTTGGACGAGTTCTTTGCCAGCGGCGTCTGGAACGGCTGACACCTCTGGTACTGCCCAGGGCTGCGCCGCCGTCGAAAGGTTTGCGTGGAGACGCCTAAACCTCCACCGACTGCCCTGAGTGCAGATGCCTGAACTTCACGCCGTGGAGCCCGCCAATCCGGGCAATGTGGGACTCGGTGAAGGCAAGTCCTTGTTCATTGAGCAGCCCGTCATGGATCTGGTAGGCGTGCGGGGCACGAACAGAGACCACGAAGTCGACCACTTCGGAAACCTTGGACCAGGGCGCATGGACGGGAACCAACAAGGTGCCCACGGCGACCCCGTCGGGAACGATCAGGGAGTCACCCGGGTGGTAGACGTCGTCGTCAATCAGGTAGCCAACATTGGCCACCACGGGGATGGTGGGGTGTATGACAGCATGCTGGCCGCCAAAGCAGCGCACGGCAAAACCTGCCACCGAAAAGGTGTCCCCTGCCGCGGCGTCGAGAATCCGGGCGGCCGCATCGGGCGCCTGGACGCGCAGGTCGCGGGCCACTCCGGCAGGGGCGTAAACGGTCAGCGCCGGTGAATCCGCAAGGGCGGCGACAAGGGCGGGCCCATCATAGTGGTCTGCATGCTCGTGCGTGATAAGGACGGCACCGGCGCCGGCAAGGGCCGTGGCCGACTCTGAGAAGATGCCAGGGTCAAGGACCAGCACGCGGCCGTCCTGTTCGAGGCGGATGCAGGCGTGGGTGAATTTAGTCAGCAACATGGTGACAGCTTAGGCCTCCACCGCCCCGCCCGGCCATGACCCGCCCAAACGGCTGTTCCCGGGCTGGTGGGATAAGCTGGATGATTGGACCGAGCAACAGGAAAGTGGGTTGGCCCAATGTCGGATGCACCGGTGAAGGAGCAGCGCGTCACCAGGCAGCGCGTTGCCATCAGCGCGGCATTGGACACCCTGGACGACTTTGTCAGCACCCAGGAACTGCACCGGATGCTGCACGAACAGGGCACTCCCGTTTCGCTGGCCACCACGTACAGGATCCTCGCCTCCATGGCCGAGGAGGGCCTTGTCGACACCCTGCGCAACGGCGAGGGCGAGGCCGTGTACCGCCGGTGTTCGGCCACCAGCCACCACCACCACCTGTTGTGCCGGAACTGCGGGAAAACCGTCGAGGTCGAGGCCCCCGAGGTTGAAAGCTGGGCGGCATCGATCGCCCGCGCCAACGGTTTCACCCAGGTCCAGCACACAGTGGAAATCTACGGACTGTGCCCGGAGTGCTCGGCGAAAAAGTAACGGCCCGCCACATCATGCACCAGGCGCGGAGCGCCGAATCGGCGCCACCAGCACCCCTGCGGGCTCCCGCACCCACCAATTGCCGCTCTCGCGCCATTCACGCCAGCTGGTGTACCGGTAGGAGAAGACCCTGGCCCGCACCTGCTCAGGCGCCTGCCCGCCAAACGGATCATCGCGCAGCAGTTTCAGCGTCGCCGGATCGGCCTCCAGCAATTTGCCAAGCAACGGCCCGAACCACGACATGCCAGGCTGCCCCAACGCCAGAAACCACATCATCCAGTCGAGCCGCAGGTGGTATGGCGCCCATTGCCGCGGCATGCGCGAGGGATCGCCCGGCTTGCCGCGGAACCCGTATTCGCGCCAGCCGAGCCCGTCCCAGCCTTCAACCACCACCTCGTAGCGCTCACGCGTGATGCTGCCGAACGCCCCGTACGCATTGCCCAGCCGCCACCGGTTGAAACTGGCGTTCATGGCTTGATTCCGCGACAGCAGGTTCTTCAGCGGCCGCCACGCCAGCACCACCATGAGCCCACCCATGACCAGGACGACGGCGGCAAACCAAACAGGCAATCCAGGCGCCGGGGTGCCACCCTGCAGTGCGACGGCGGCCTCCCCCGGCAGAATTCCTGACAGTTCCACGTCCCCCACCGCAGAGAACGCCAGCACCAGCGTCAACGCGTTCAGCCAGGCAAAGTTGCCGGAAAGCACAAGCCACAGCTGGGTCACAATCACCACTGCCGCCGCCCAGGTGGCGACTGGCTGAGGGGCGAACAGCAGGAAGGGCACCACGAGCTGGGCAAAGTGGTTTCCCAGCACCTCCATCCTGTGCAGCGGCTTGGGCAGATGGTGGAACCACCAGCTGAGCGGGTTGGGCATGGGCTGGGTTTCGTGGTGGTAGTACAGGGCCGTCAGGTCGCGCCACACCCTGTCACCGCGCATCTTGATCATGCCGGCGCCAAACTCGAGCCTGAACACGAGCCAGCGGATCAGCCAGAGGGTGATGACCGGCGTCGGGCCTGCATGGTTGCCAAGGAAGGCGGCAAGGAAACCTGCCTCGAGCAGCAGAATTTCCCAGCCAAAGCCGTAGAACACCTGGCCCACGTTGACGATCGACATGTACAGCAGCCACATGGCAAGGAACACGAGCATGGGCAGCCAGACCGGACCCTGTTGTGGCAGACCGAGTACGGTGAGGGCGCCCAGGGCCGCGCCCGTCCAGGTGACTGCGCGCAGGAGGTCGTCGGAATAGTGCCGGCGGAACAGGGTTGGGCCGGGGGTGCGCACCACCCTGGCGAGGTAGCGCGGCACGGGGAGCAGGCCGCGTTCGCCCAGCAGGACGGGAAATTGCAGGGCGCTGGAGACGAACGCGATCACATAGACAGCGGCGATCCCCCGCTGCAGCACAAAGCGGGCAACGTCATAGCCGGCTGTGCCAAACCACCCGGCGCCCAACCATTCCATGGCTCCACGCTAGATCCATTTCGGTCCACATGCACGGGTCCGGCGTTGCTTGTGCGTACGCTACGTGGCCGAACCCTGCGCATAACCGGTTATGCGCAGGGTTCGACCCCGGACAGGACGCAGACCGTTCGCAGTTAAGCCACCGACGGCCTCGCGGACCACCCACGGCGCCGCCGCAACGCCCCGGCAACCCTGCACAGCAGGTAAATCACGAACGACAGCGTGGTGACGTAGGGGCTGATCGGAATGTTCCCGCCCAGGGCCAGCATGATGCCGCCCACTGTTGAAATCATGGCGAAGGCGACGCTGAGCAGCACCACGATGCGCGGCGATGCTGTGACCTGCAGCGCCGCGGCCGCGGGCGTGATCAGCAGGGCAAGGACAAGGAGCGTACCCACCACCTGGATCGACAGCGCCACGGCAATGCCCAGCAGGAACATGAACACCAGCGACAACGTCCGCACCGGCACGCCGCGGGCTGCGGCAATGTCGGGATCGGCGCTCGCGAAGGTCAACGGCCGCCAAATCAGGGCGAGCCCCACAACCACCACGAGTGCTGTGGTTGCCAGGACTGACAGCTGTGTTGAATCGACGGAGACGATCTGCCCCGTGAGCAAGCCGAACTTGTTGGCGGAGCGCCCCTGATACAGGGAAAGAAACAAGATGCCAAGGCCCAAGCCAAAGGGCATGATGACGCCAATGACTGAGTTCCGCTCCCTGGCCCGCACACCCATCACGCCCAACAGCAGCGCGGCAAGGATGGAGCCCACGAGGGATCCGAAGATCACGTCGGCGCCGATCAGCAGCGCAAAGGCGGCGCCGGCGAAGGACAGCTCGGCAATGCCGTGGACGGCAAAGGCGAGGTCGCGCATCATGACGAAGGTGCCGATCAGCCCGCCAACGACGCCGAGGATGGCACCTGCCAGCAGGGTGTCGCTGAAGAGCGGCAGCAGTTCGCCGTAGTTGGAAAAGTTGAAGGCCGCGCCGATGAAGTCCGACCAGTTCATGAATTATCCTGTCCGGGCATGCCCTGAAGTTCCGATGCGACGGTACCCGGGAGTTCCACATCGGGGTGTCCATCGTGGAGAGAATCCGGGCGCCCCACCACCACCAGCCTGCCGTTGACGTTGAGCACCTCCACATGGGTGCCGTACAGCTTGGACAGGACCTCGGTGCGCATGACCTCGGCGGGCGTGCCGAGCGTGAACCGCCCTCCTGCCAGGTACAGCACCCTGTCCACGTGTTCAAGGATCGGGTTGATCTCATGCGTGACGAAGACGACGGCGGTCCCGTTGGCCTTGGCTTGCCGGCCCACCAGTGCGCTGACTTGCTTTTGGTGGTTCAGGTCAAGGGACAGCAGCGGCTCGTCGCACAGCAGGACCTTCGGGTTGGACGCCAGCGCCTGGGCGATGCGCAGCCTCTGCTGTTCGCCACCGGAAAGCATGCCAACGGGGATACGCCCGTAGCTTGCTGCGCCAACCTGTTCAAGCAGCTCGTCAACGCGTTGGCGGTAGGCGCGGCCGCGGATCCGAAAGCCCCACTTGTCGCCGTCGACGCCAAGGCCGACAAGGTCCCGGGCCCGCAGCGCGGTGTCCTGGGCGAAATTCTTTTGCTGTGGGACGTAGCCAATGGTGCGGTTGCCGCGTTGGGCGGGGACGCCGTCGAGCATCACCTGCCCCGCGCTCAGGGGCGCCAGGCCAAGCAGGATCTTCAGGAAGCTGGTTTTTCCGCTGCCGTTGGCGCCAAGAACGGCGAGGAACTCACCGGGGCGGACCTCAAGGTTCAGGTCCTGCCAGAGGGTCCGGGAACCGTACTTCAGGGTTGCGCGCTTGAGCGAGATGACGGCGGGGGGGCTCATTTGGCTGCCGCGGCGTTCAGGACCTGTTCCAGGTTGGAGACGTTGGCGGCCATCCATGCCAGGTAGCTGGAACCCTGCGGAAGTGTTTCGGTGAAGTTCACGACAGGCACGCCAGCCGCCACGGCCGCGGACTTCGCCTGCTCGGTCTGCGGGCTTCCCGTCTGCTCGTTGTAGGCCAGCAGCACGATGCTTTTCGAGGCGAGCAGCGCCATCGTATCGGTCACGGCCGAGACAGGAGCATCACTGCCGTTTTCCACGGCTTCGGTGAACTTGGCCGGTGTCTTGTTCACGAGGCCCGCCTGCTCAAGCATGTACAGGGGCACAGGTTCGGTGATGGCCACACCCTCACCGTCGCGGGTCTTCTTCATGGCCGCGAGCCGGGTGTCCAGCCCTGTCAGCTTGTCCTTGAACGCGCCAGCCTGGGCTGTAAAGGCGGAGGCATCGGCGGGGAGAGCCTTGCTGAAGCGGGCGGCAAGCTCGTCGGCCAGCTTGGCCATGGTGGGCAGCGAGTACCAGACGTGCTCGTTGAAGTCGGCGCCGGTGTCCAGGCCCGACAGCTCGCTGACGTTGATGATTTCCTTGTCGTTGAGCTGACCTGCGGCCAACTGCCCGAAGAAGCCGTCGTAGCCGCCGCCGTTTTCAATGCCGATCTGGGCCTTGGACACTGCCAGCTTGTCCTGCGCGTTGGCCTCGTAGCTGTGAGGGTCGGCGCCGGGCTTGGAAATGATGGCGTGGACCTCGACGTACGCCCCACCAACGGCCTGGGCAATGTCCCCGTAGACGTTGGTGGAGGCCACCACCGAAATGGTGCCGGCCGGGGCGACTGTGCCACCTGCCGCGCCCGCCCCTCCCCCGCCGCCGCAGGCCGCCAGGGTGAGCGATGCAGCCAGGGCTGCGCCAACAAGAAGGAGCGGGCGGCGGGAGCGGGTCATGAAATTCCTTTACGGGGCGCTAATGAGAACTGTTACCAATAGCTTCCAGCATAGCCCATATTGGGAATGGTTCGCATCAAGCCCTTTTGCGGTCGTGGATTTGGGTTTGCGTTGCGTCCCGGATCTCGCCCACCAACTGCTCAATCACGTCCTCAAGAAATAAGACGCCCAGGGTTTCCCCGCCGTTGTCGATGACACGTGCCATGTGGGAACCAGTGCGCTGCATGGTTGCCAGCACGTCCTCAATCTCCTCGTTGGCCGCCAGGTTCACCATGGAGCGAACCCGCGCCTCACCAATGGGCTTCTCGTAGCGCTCGATCGGGATCCGCAGGACATCCTTCAGGTGCAGGTAGCCAAGCAGTTCGCCTGCGGCATCGGCAAAGACAAAGCGGGAGTACCCCGTCTTGCCCACCTTGTGTTCAAAGTCCACGGGCGTGGCCGCGGCGTCGAGCGTCACGAGGTCGGCCAGCGGCACCATGATGTCGCCGGCTGTCTGGGAGGAGAACTCAAGGGCGCCGGTAATCAGGCCCGTTTGGTCATTCACGAGGCCGCTGCGCGTGGATTCCTCCACGATAGACTGCACTTCCTCAAGGGTGAAGGAGGAGGAAACTTCGTCCTGGGGCGTGATGCCAAACAGCCGTACTATGTGGTTGGCCGTCCAGTTCAACGCCACGATGACGGGGCGCACCACCTTGCCAATGAGCACCAGCGGCGGCGCCAGCAGAAGTGCCGCCTTGTCCGCTGCCGATACGCTCATGTTCTTGGGCACCATTTCGCCGAAGGTCACGTGCAAGAAAGTCACAAGTGCAAGCGTGACAACAAAGGCCACAGGCGCTCCAACATTGTCCTGGACGCCCATGGCATGCAGTGGTTCGGCCAGCAGGTGGTGGATGGCAGGCTCTGAGACGTTCAGGATCAGCAGTGAACACACAGTGATGCCAAGCTGCGAACAGGCCAGCATCAGCGAGACGTTTTCCATGGCGCCAAGAGTGATCTTGGCACGCTTTGACCCCGCGTCGGCCAGGGGTTCAATCTGGCTGCGGCGGGCTGTCATGACGGCAAATTCCGCGGCCACGAAGAAGGCGTTGCCCAACAACAGCACCACCAACCAGGCAATTCCGGCCCAGGGGTTCACAGGGAACCACCGTCCTGGTTCGATGCACCGGTTTCTTCGGCATCGACCGAAGGCGCGGGGACAAAGCGGATCCGGTCAATCCGGCGCCGATCTATCCTGTCAACGACCAGTAGGCCGCCTTCAACCGCAACGGAGTCGCCGACTGCCGCAATCCGGCCAAGTTCGGCCATCATGAAGCCGCCCACGGTTTCGTAGCCCGCCTCGTCAGGGACGCGGAGCGGGCCGATGCGTTCGGTGACCTCGTCGGGGCGCATGAGGCCGGGGAAGAACCATGTGCCGTCGGCAGCGAGCAGAATGCCTGGCTTGACGCGGTCGTGCTCATCGGAGACCTCCCCGACAATTTCCTCAACGAGGTCCTCCAGGGTTGTCACTCCGGCGGTGCCGCCGTATTCGTCCTGGACAACTGCCATTTGCAGGTTTCCTTCACGCAGTTCGAGAATCAGGGCGTCAAGGTGCACCGTCTCGGGCACGCGCAAAACGTCTGTCATGATGGCGCCCACCTCGATGTCCGCCCGCTTGCGGAACGGAACGGAAACGGCCTTCTTCAGGTGGACCACCCCAAGGATCTGGTCGGCGGATTCACCAATGACGGGGAAACGGGAATAGCCCGTGCGGCGGGCGGCCTCAATAATGTCGGCCACCGACTTTGTGCTTTCAATGGTCTCGACCCGCATGCGCGGAGTCATGACGTCGGCGGCCGTGCGCCCGGAAAAGCTCAGGGTGCGTGCAACAAAGGTTGCCGTTCCCTTATCCAGTGTGCCCATGGCTGCCGAGCGGCGTACAAGTGAGGCCAATTCCGACGGCGAGCGGGCGCCGGAGATTTCCTCCTTGGCTTCCATCCCAAAGAGATTCAGGACCTTGTTGGAAAAGCCGTTCAGGACGATGATGGCAGGCTTGAAAATGGCTGTGAACACCAGCTGCGGCCGGGCCACGGCCTTGCCAATCTCAAAGGACTTGGCGATGGCCATGTTCTTGGGGACAAGCTCGCCGATCAGCATGGACAGAAGTGTCGCAATCAGCATGGCCAGCACGAGCGCAACACCGGTGACGGCGGGCGCGGGGACTCCCAGGGCCCCGAGCGGTCCCGCCAGCAGCACGCCGAGCGAGGGTTCCATGAGGAAGCCTGTGAGCAAGGTGGTCAGGGTGATTCCGAGCTGGCAGCTTGATAGCTGGGTCGAGAGGGATTTCAGGCAGCGAAGGAGCGGCTGGGCACCTTTGTCTCCTTCGTTGACGGCACGCTGGACCGTGGACTGGTCAAGGGCCACAAGGGAGAATTCCACGGCCACAAAGAAGCCCGTGCCGAGAATCAGGAGCAGGCCTGCGCCGAGAAGTATCCACTCCATTTACAGCACCTCCCCCATCAGCGCCCGTTGCGGAAACGCGCGGTTCGGGACAGTACGTTGGGGTGCCCTGCGCGAGTGCGGGTTGGCCGGCGGGGGGTGGTCGGCGCCGGGGCTGGCCTCTGAAGTGGTGGCGGAACTGTGGGCACGGGTGCGGGGTTTGCCGGCATTGTCAACGCGGTTGGAGGAGGTCGTTGATGAACTCCGCAAGCCGTTGCGCCGGCCCCTAGATTTACTTTCCATAGGATTTTCAGTCTACCTTAGGCCGTCCGCGGCACATCGGAACGCGCGGGCGCGGAGGCTGGAGCGAGCTATCCGGGCAGGATGCTGTGGTCCCCCAGCGCATGGAAGGCCCGGCGATGGTACACCATCGGGTCTTCCGCTGCTGCGGGAACAACAATCTCCTCCACCTCGGCGGCCAGCAGCAGTGAGCCGCCGGCGGGGGTGCGGCTGAGGATCCGGCAACGCAGGGCGTGGCCGCCGTGCAGGAGCAGGGGTTCGCCCGTTTCCATGCGTGTCCAGGCCATGGAAACGGTAAACCGGTCCGACGTCGAATCGGCAAAGGTCCGTGCCAGCTCAAGGTCCGCGGCGGTCAGAAGGTGGACCACAACGGTGTCGGCGACGGCGATGGCCGCCGCGGATCCGCGGCTGGCGGAAAGGGAGAAGGCCAGCAAGGGCGGTTCGGCCGAGACAGAGGCGACGGAGGAGGCGGTGATGCCCACCGGGCCCGTGGGTGATTGGGCCGTGATGATAGCAACGCCGGCCGGGTGGCCACCAAAGGCTGCCTTGAAATCGCCTGTCAGCTGGGAAGCCTGCGCCTGGATAGTCATAACCACAAAATCCTTTCACCACACCCGGCCCGAACGGCCCGTCTATTGGCGACTCTAGAACCTCAACAATAGTTGAGGTCAAATCCGGCGGCCATGACCGTGCTTACACGCCGACGTTTGCCGGTCCCTCCCTGCGGATCAACCCTCGGCGCCGAACGGGCCGAGGCTGTCAAAGGCCCGGGCTCCGGGCCCCTTCCCGGCAACCTGGTCATCCGGATTCACAAAGCCACATTCGGCCAGGGAAAGACAACCGCAGCCGATGCAGCCGCCCAGGCTCCCCCGTAGTTTTTCAAGTGCCGCAATGCGGGCGTCGAGCTCGACCTGCCACTGCTCCGACAACCGCTGCCAGTCGGTCTGCGTGGGCACGCCGTGGTCGGGAAGCTCCTCAAACACTCGTGCCACGAGCGACAGCGGAATGCCTGCCTGCTGGGCGGCACGGATCACCGCGACCCGGCGCAGCACCGAACGGGCGAAGCGCCGCTGGTTCCCTGAGGTCCGGGTGCTGAAAATCAGGCCCTGGCGTTCATAGAAGTGCAGCGCCGAGACACTCACTCCGCCGCGCTGGGCGACCTGGCCCACGCTTAGCTGTTCCTGCCCGCGCCGGCCGGGGTCGCCGTCGGGCATTGCCTGCCCATCCGAGGCTGCGGGTTCGCCGGATGCGCCGGCTGAGCCGAAGGGGGTGGACACGTCAGTCACCGGCGATGGCGCGGATCCCCGCCACTGCGCTGTCAAGAATGGCGGTCGTGCTTCGAGCAACATCGACTACGACAGCCGATTCGTCCGTCTCAAGGGGCTCAAGTGCCTCGAGCTGCGATGCGAGCAGCTTCGGCGGCATGAAGTGGCCCGAACGGCCCTCGAGCCTGGAGCTGAGCACGTCGAGGGAGCCGTCGAGGTGCAGGAAGATGGTGCCCGGCGCCTGGGCCCGGATGGCGTCGCGGTAGCTGCGCTTGAGCGCCGAACATGCCACGACGATGCCCTTCGCGCGGGTGGTTGCCAACTCGTGGCCCACCAGGGCCAGCCACGGCCAGCGGTCCTCGTCGGTCAGCGGCGTGCCGTCGGCCATTTTGCGGATGTTGTCCATGGGATGGAGGGAATCGGCGTCAACGAACGGAAAGTTCAGGGCGTCGGCCACCAGCGTGCCGATGGTGCTCTTGCCAGATCCCGAAACGCCCATGACCACAACACGGACGGCGCCGGACGGCCCGGTGGTTCCGGAGATTGACCCAGGGACAGGGGTGTGGGTTTCAGGGGTAGTCATAGCTTCTTGTATACCAAACGTTAAGGCGGAACACCCCACAGGGCGGTCCCCGCGGACAATCTTCCCGTCATGCGTTGACTTTTCAGGCACCATCCCCGACTGGCAATCTCTGGCGGTACAAAAGGAGGACGTCTGCCTTGTGCCTGAAAGCTACATGTTAGAGCCGGGTGTCGAAGGAATCGCAGAACACGTTCTCGTTGAATGTGCCGTGGAATTCGGACAGCCCCTGGATCTTGGCCACCGTGGCACGGATGGCCTCGCGCGTCCCTGCATGTGCGTGGATGGCTGTGCGCACCATGGGCACGTCGATCAGGTGGTTGGGCTGGTTCAGGGAAACGAACACTGTGGGGACCTCTGTGACATACCACGGTATCTCGGCGCCCATGGGGGTCGAGAACTTGATGCGGATGGCGGCTTCCTGGGCAAATCCCTTGACATTGGCGAACACAAAGGCGGCGTCGTACTTTTGCGCATACTCGTTGGTGGCTTCCTCGTTGAAGGTGACGCCCAGGCCGGTTTCGGCCGGCGCTCTGAAGCGCAAAGGGCTCCAACTATCGGGATATTGCCCCTGTCGATCCCCGCAGAACCAGCTCGGTGCGCAGTAGTGGAACCTTCTGGTGGCTTTCTCCGTTGTCCAGCAGCTCAAGAATTAAATTCAACGCCGCAGCACCGGATTCATACAGTGGGGATTTGATTGTGGATAGAGGGGGCGTGGTGAAGTCGGAGCCAAAAATATTGTCAAACCCAATGATGCTGATCTCGCCCGGGACTTTGACACCCGCCGCCAGCAATTCGCGCAACAGTCCTATGGCCATGAGGTCGTTGTAGCAGAATACGGCTGTGGCCGATCCGGCCTTAACGGCAGCGGCAGCTTTACGGCCGCCGTCGACCGTGGGTTCCCCCGAACCCAACAGGGTGGCCAAGATGCCCGACCACTCACAGCGGGCGCTGATGCTCTCCCAGCGGCTTTGTGACATCCAGGACCTTTGCGGGCCCGCAACGTAGGCGATCTCGGCATGGCCAAGCGTTGCCAAGTACTGGACGGCATCTGTCACGCCGACATTCATTTCAGCAACGACGGATGGCACTCCTTCCACTCTGCGGTTGATGACCGCCACGGGCTTCTTGGCAGCAAGCCGCTGGAGTTCCTCATCCGACAGTCGCGGACTCACCAGGACAAGCCCGTCGACGCTGGTAAGCATGCGGTGGGCCGCAGTCAGTTCAAGCTCGGCTGATTCTCGGGAGTCCGCAAGCATCAACGTGTGGTTTCTGGCGGCGGAAGTGGTTTCGGCCCCCCTGATGACGTCGAAATGGGCGGGGTTCGTGATACCGGAGACGATCAATCCAATGGTTTGGGTCCGTCCGGTGGGAAGGGCCCTTGCGAAAATATTGACCTGGTAATTGAGTTCAGCAGCTGCATCCTCAATGATCTTCTGCGTCTTGGCGCTCACCCTGCCGGGTTGACTGAGGGCACGCGACACGGTTGAGGGGTTAAAGCCCGCCAATTCGGCAATGTCGTAAATGGTTGGTGCATGTTTCCTCCCGGGGTCGCGTCGTTTGGAACGTGCCTGTGCGGGCCCGGGGGATGCTGTTCCCTGGGGGCCGGTGGTCTCGCTCATGGAATCCTTCGCCATAGTCTCAATAATTCCCACCGTAACCCAATCGTTCATGGGCCGCGCCACGTGCCTTGTCCGCTGCAAGACCCACCGGCTGCCCAGAATCCCAACGTGGGTCATGCAGGTCCTCGTCTTTCCGTTGCGAGAATTGTGCCAGAGTGTCCAAATCCGGATTGACACCCCGCGAAAATGGTTGGCAACACCGTTCATCGGCATCGACAACTTTGTTGAGGCGATCACGCAGATGGATCTGCTGCGCTCAATCTGGATCAGCGTTTCCTTCGACGTGATCGCCACCGTCGTCACCGTGCCGCTGGCCGTGCCATCGTCCTGCGATATTTCTGATCTCGCACATGCTGCCGTCATTGGTGGAAGCGACCGTTTGGCGCACGATGCTTCAGCCCGACGGAATCGTCAACAGCATCTTTGGCAGTGTGGGCCTGGATCCTGCACTGTGGCCAAGGGACCTGTCGCACTGGCTTTCCTGCTTGCAACCCCGAACCACATCAACAACTTCACCATGCCGTTCGTTCTCTTTGGCGCACCGGCACCCGCCGACGTAAATGTTCTGTCCATCCTTGTCTACGGGAGCAGTTTCAAGAGCTTCAGGTTTGGTCTCAGCGCCGCCATGGCGGTCGTGTCACTGATCCTGATCGCCATCCCGCTGTTCACTTACCTGGGGGCAGTAATGTTTGACGTCGCCGATGAAGGGGGCAAGAAATGAGCGCTTTGCCCCATTCCCGCACCACGATCAAGGCGCCCCGGAAGGGCAGGAACTCTGAGATCGCGCGGCTGATGCCCACATGGCTAATAGACGTTTTGACCACCGCCCTGTGCCTCATGGTCCTCGTACCCATCAGCTGCATCTTCGTGGCCTCGCTCAACTCCGACGCCGGTGGCGCCCAAGACGAAGTCTGGCCCAGCTAGGTCTCATTCAAAAGCTACTCCAAGATTTGGGAAAGCGTTGGTTTGGTCAAGGGCTTGGTGAACTCCCTCGTGGTCTCGGCCATTATCGCTATCGGCACGGCCTACGTGTTGGCCAGGTTCACGTTCATGGGCCCGCTGACCATGCTCCGTGGACTGCTGGGGCTGCAAAGCATCCCGAGCAACCTGATGCTGCTTCCCGTCTGCGTGCTTTTCGCCTCGATCGGTTCGTGGGTGGGCATCACCATCATCGGAACCCTCTGGGTTGTTCATCTCGCAGATGCCTTTTGCCCTGCCTTTCTCCACCTGGGTCATGGTCACCTACTCGCGGATACTGCCGCGTGAATTGGAGGAGGCTGCACGCATTGACGGCGCTTCAAACCTCGGCATCCTCTTTCGAATCATCGTGCCCCCGAGCTGGCGGGGCATTGTCGTCTCCGGAATCTTTGCGCTCCTGCTCGGCTGGAATGATGTTCTTTTTACCTCCATTATCACCAAGCCCAACACTGCGACGGCAGCCATCGTGTTGCAGACCTTCAGCGCCAGTCAGGAAGGCGGAGCCATTCCCGTGTACAGCCAGATGATGGCTGCCAACACGTATGTGCGCTGCCCGTCGTCCGGCTGTACTTCATCTTCTAGCGCTACCTTGTTGGCGGGCTGACAGCGGGTGGCGGGAAGTAGTGCACCCCTGCAATTCATCGTCCCCGCAAAGAAAAAGTGCTGCGTCAGCGCGGCCGTGTTTGTGGCGCATAGATAAATTTCTCAGCGAGCCACTTCTAACATGCGCCACGGTGGGTGCCACCGATGCGCAAGAAGCCGAGCTGCGCATCCTCGGCACCCGGCTTTGCCCAGGCTGAATGTGGACGGGGCCAAACCTTGCTCATGCGCACCGCCGGACTCCAGCCCGGCGTAGAAGTAACGTCCGTAAGCACTGTAAATAGCCTCAGTACGCGCCTGTCACACCGGCCCCACCACCTCACCAGCCCTGCGGCAGCGGGCGGCCCTCCTCGTACCCGGCGGCCGACTGCACACCGACAATGGCCCGCTCGCGGAACTCCGCCAGCGACGCCGCTCCCGCATAGCTGAAGGAGCTGCGCAGGCCGGCGGTAATCATGTCGAGCAGGTCCTCAACGCCGGGACGTGCCGGGTCAAGGTACATCTTTGACGTTGAGATTCCTTCCTCAAATAATCCCTTGCGGGCCCGCTCAAAGGCCTTGTCCCCGGAGGTCCTGTTCTGCACCGCCCGGGCCGAGGCCATGCCAAAGCTCTCCTTATAGTGGCGCCCCGTGGCGTCGACCTGCAGGTCCCCGGGGCTTTCATAGGTGCCGGCAAACCACGAGCCGATCATGACCTGGCTGGCACCCGCAGCCAGGGCCAGGGCGACGTCGCGCGGATACCGCACTCCCCCGTCAGCCCAAACGTGGGCACCCAACTCGGCGGCCGCCGTCGAACACTCCAGAACAGCGGAGAACTGGGGCCTGCCAACAGCCGTCATCATGCGTGTGGTGCACATGGCGCCGGGGCCCACGCCAACCTTGAGGATGTCGGCGCCTGCCTCGACCAGGTCCCGCACACCGTCGGCGCTGACGACGTTGCCGGCGGCCACCGGAATGGTCGGTGAGAGCGAGCGCACCGCACGCAGGGCCTCGAGCATCTTCTCCTGGTGGCCGTGCGCCGTGTCAACCACCAGGGCATCCACGCCGGACTCCAGCAGGGCCGCCGCCTTGGCCGCCACGTCGCCGTTAATGCCAACAGCCACGCCCAGACGCAGACGGCCGTTAGCGTCAAGGGCTGGCTGGTAGATCGTTGAACGCAGGGCACCTGTCCGGGTCAACACGCCGACCACCTCGCCGGCGCGCAGCACCGGTGCGTAGTCGGTGCCAGATCCGTCAATGACGGCAAAGGCGTTGCGCATGGCCTCATCAGTGAGCGCCTTGGCCTGCGCGGGGTCAATCACGCCGGAATCGGCCTGCGCCCTGATCTCATCAAACGGGAGGGCGTCAAGGGTCAGCACATTGGATCGCATCACGGACGCCAGGGAGGAGAACCTGTCCACGCCCTCGCAGTCCGCGCCGCGCACAACACCGAGGAACGTTCCGCCGTCGACAACCACCACGGCATTGTGCGACCGCTTGCCCATCAGGTGGACCGCGTCAATGACAATGTCCCCGGCCCCCATCAACAGCGGCGTCTCATACAGGGAATCACGGTGCTTGACCCACTCCGAGACCGATCGCAGCACGTCGAGGGGAATGTCCTGGGGCAGGATGGCCATGCCGCCGCGCCGGGCAACCGTCTCGGCCATCCGTTTTCCGGAGACGGCCGTCATGTTGGCAACGATCAGCGGGATCGTGGTGCCGGTGCCGTCACCGCTTGACAGGTCGACATCAAGGCGCGAGGTGACCTTGGATCGTGAGGGAACAAGGAAGACATCTGAATAGGTCAGGTCGGTGGCCGGTTGGTTAAGAAAACGCATTGCTCCCCCTTGGTTCACGGCGGCCGTCACCGGCCGGGGGTGCCTGCTGCATGGCACCCGGCTAAGAGTCTAGCCACCATGTGACGCCGTTCACCGCATAATCTGGCGCTTTTTCTCCAAACCCCGGGGCGCGCCGCGGACTAGATTGGCCTACAGGCCGTGATGCTTACTAGACTTACGGGCGGAAGGGGTTTGTTGGACCCCAACCAAATTTCGATTAGGCTACGCAAGTTTGCGCCGACAGCATCCGCTTCACATTCGGGTGCCGCCGTCCTTCGCAGACTTTGCAACAGCGGGCAACCAGAACTCATGGAAGAGGCGTAACACACGTGCCAGAGCAATCCATCCACCGTCTACCCGAAGAATTTGGCGGCAACGAGTGGCTCGTCGATGAACTGTATGAGCGCTATAAATGCGACAAGAATTCAGTGGACACGAAGTGGTGGTCCCTCTTTGAAGGCTTCGCTGCGGACGACGCAGCGGGCAACGGCCGCCACACCGCGAACAACACCGCCACCGTCACAGCCCAGATTCCTGTAGTCCCGGCCCCCGTAGCACCGGCCTCTGCGCCGAGTACGACGCCGGCACCCGCCGCCGCTGTTCCGGCAGCTCCCGCCGCAGCCCCCAAGGCACCGGCAGCACCGCGCCCGCCCGCACCGGCCAAGGATGCTGCCCGCACTGGCACAACGCCGATTCCGGCGCAGCTGCCCAAGACCGCCAAGGACAAGTCTGCCCCGGAAGAGGCAGTGAAGACTGTTCTGCGCGGACCGGCCAAGGCCATTGCAGCCAACATGGTCATGAGCCTGGAAGTGCCCACGGCCACCAGCGTGCGTGCCATTCCCGCCAAGCTCCTGATCGACAACCGCCTTGTCATCAACTCAAACCTCGCCCGTGCCCGCGGCGGCAAGGTTTCCTTCACACACCTGATCGGCTACGCCGTCATCCGCGCACTGGCCGCGTTCCCCTCCATGAACGTCGTCTACGACGAGATCGACGGCAAACCCTTTGCCGTCCAGCCTCCGCATGTGAACTTCGGCATTGCCATTGACATGCCCAAGCCCGACGGATCACGCCTGCTCATGGTGCCGAACATCAAGAAGGCCGAAACCATGAACTTTGCGGAGTTCTGGCACACGTATGAAGACCTGATCAAGCGCGCCCGCAACAACAAGCTCACTGCCGATGACCACTCAGGCACCACCGTGTCACTGACCAACCCCGGCGGCATCGGCACGGTTCACTCAGTGCCGCGCCTGTCCAAGGGCCAGGCGGCCATCATCGGCGTCGGTTCGCTGGATTACCCGGCCGAGTACCAGGGCGCCAGCCCGAAGATCATCGCCCAGAACGCCGTGTCGAAGATCCTGACCTTGACTTCCACCTATGACCACCGCGTCATCCAGGGTGCAGGTTCCGGCGAGTTCCTCAAGAAGATCCACCAGCTGCTGCTCGGTGCCGAGAACTTCTACGATGAGATCTTTGAATCCCTGCGCATCCCGTACGAGCCCGTGCGCTGGAGCCTTGACCTGCAGGTCGACCCGGCGGATCAGATCAACAAGGTTGCCCGCATCCAGCAGCTGATCCATTCCTACCGCGTGCGCGGCCACCTCATGGCAGACACCGATCCACTGGAATACGTCCAGCGCAAGCACCCCGACCTTGACGTCCTCACCTACGGGCTGACTCTGTGGGACCTTGACCGCGAATGGCCCACCGGCGGCTTCGGCGGCAAGGCAAAGCTGATGCTGCGCGACATCCTCGGCGTGCTGCGTGACGCCTACTGCCGCACCACCGGCGTGGAATACATGCACATCCAGGAACCCGAGCAGCGCGAGTGGTTCCAGAACGAGCTGGAGCATCCCTACTCCAAGCCAAGCCGCGAAGAGCAGCTGCGCATCGTGTCCAAGCTGAACTCCGCAGAGGCGTTTGAGACGTTCCTGCAGACCAAGTTCGTTGGCCAGAAGCGCTTCTCCCTCGAGGGTGGCGAGTCGCTGATTCCGTTGCTCGACTCCATCATCTCCGACGCTGCCGACGACGGCCTGGACGAGGTCGCTATTGGCATGGCCCACCGCGGCCGCCTGAACGTGCTCACCAACATTGCCGGCAAGACCTACGCTCAGGTCTTCCGCGAATTTGAGGGCACCCAGGACTCACGCTCCGTCCAGGGCTCCGGTGACGTCAAGTACCACCTGGGCACCGAAGGCACCTTCACCTCCGACGCCGGCAACGAAACCAAGGTCTACCTTGCCGCCAACCCCTCACACCTGGAAGCCGTCGACGGCGTCCTGGAGGGAATCGTCCGCGCCAAGCAGGACCGTCTGGACCAGGGCGAGAACTTCCCCGTTCTGCCCATCATGGTCCACGGTGACGCCGCATTTGCCGGCCAGGGCGTGGTTGCTGAAACCCTGAACCTGTCCCAGCTGCGTGGCTACCGCACGGGCGGAACCATCCACGTTGTTGTCAACAACCAGGTTGGCTTCACCACGGCGCCGTCGTCCTCACGCTCCTCGGTGTACTCCACCGATGTTGCCAAGATGATCCAGGCTCCCGTGTTCCACGTCAACGGCGATGACCCCGAGGCAGTGGTTCGCACGGCTCAGCTGGCCTACCAGTTCCAGCAGCGCTTCCGCAAGGACGTCGTCATCGACATGGTCTGCTACCGCCGCCGCGGCCACAACGAGGGTGATGATCCCTCGATGACCCAGCCGCTGATGTACAACCTGATCGAGGCCAAGCGCTCGGTGCGCCGCCTGTACACCGAGGCCCTGATCGGCCGCGGCGACATCACCGAAGAGGAAGCCACGCAGCTGCTGCGCGACTACCAGGAACGCCTCGAGCGCGTCTTCGCCGAAACGCATGCGGCCCAGACCTCACCGATCCCGATCATCACCAAGGACGCGGCAGCCGTTTCCGACCTGGAGCGCCCCATGGCGCAGCAGGCCGATTCCGGCGTGAACGATCCCCAGGTCACGGCCATCAGCGCCGCAACCCTGGCCCGGATCGGCGCAACCCACCTGGCCTCTCCCGACGATTTCGAGATCCACCAGAAGCTCCGGCCCCTGCTGGAAAAGCGCGAGGCCATGTCCCGTGAAGGCGGCATTGACTGGGGCTTTGGCGAGCTCGCGGCCTTCGGCTCGCTGCTCATGGAAGGTGTCCCCGTCCGTGTTGCGGGCCAGGACTCGCGCCGCGGCACCTTCGTGCAGCGCCACGCGGTGTTCCACGACCGGGCCAACGGCAACATCTGGACGCCGCTGCGTGACCTCAGCGAGGATCAGGCAAAGCTGTGGATCTATGATTCACCATTGAGCGAATATGCGGCCATGGGCTTTGAATACGGCTACTCCGTTGAGCGCCCGGATGCCCTGGTTGTATGGGAAGCGCAGTTCGGTGACTTCGTCAACGGCGCGCAGACAGTCATCGACGAGTTCATTTCCTCGGCCGAGCAGAAGTGGGGCCAGCGTTCCTCGCTGGTGCTGATGCTCCCGCACGGCTACGAAGGCCAGGGCCCTGACCACTCATCGGCCCGCATTGAGCGCTTCATGCAGATGTGTGCCGAGGAGAACATGATTGTTGCCAACCCAACCACGCCGGCGTCGCACTTCCACCTGTTGCGCCGCCAGGCCTACCTGCGCCCGCGCAAGCCGCTGATCATCTTCACTCCGAAGCAGCTGTTGCGCCTGAAGGCTGCAGCTTCCTCGGTTGAGGACTTCACCCAGGGCGGTTTCCGCACTGTCATTGGTGAGCACGCAACCCAGGACAACAATGCCGTCGACCGGGTCGTCCTGGTTTCGGGCCGCCTGTACTACGACCTTCTCGCAGCACGCGACAAGGCCGGGGACACCAAGGCAGCGATAGTCCGCGTGGAGCAGCTGTACCCGCTTCCGTTGGCGGAGATCAAGGCCGAGCTGGCCAAGTACCCCAACGCGGACGTCGTGTGGGCGCAGGACGAGCCCGCCAACCAGGGTCCGTGGCCGTTCATGGGCCTGAACCTGGCTCCCGAGCTGGAGAAGAAGCTGGTCCGCGTTTCACGCCCGGCCTCGGCAGCCACGTCAACGGGTTCCGCCAAGAACCACGCCGTCGAACAGACCCTGCTGGTCAAGCAGGCTTTCGAGCGTAACTAGAACAATACTGATGCCCGGTCTGCACCATCAGGCCGGGCATCTTTTATTTCTATTTCAATTTCGTGCACAAGGAAGAGGGGCACCGTGGAGAAGCGGGAACTGCGAATAGTCGCTGTGGGGGATGAATTGGTGGCCGGTGTGGGCGACCCCCGCGCTTTGGGCTGGTTGGGCCGGGTGCTGGCGAGGACTCCTTCGGATTCGGTTTCGGTGGAGACCTTTGTGCTGGCCTCCCCCAAGGAGGGCACCGAGGCGCTGGCGGGGCGCTGGCTCCATGAGGCCGGCCGCCGCTTTGACGACTTCCATGAGAACCGCCTCGTCATCGGCCTCTCGGGGCGCGACATCGAGTACGGGCTGTCCACGGCGCGGAGCCGGCTGAACCTTGCCAACATCCTCGACGGCGCGACCCAGCTGAACATCCCGGTGTTTGTGGTTGGCCCCCCGCCGTCGCTGGACCCGGCGCTGAACCGCAAGCTGGCGGAGCTCAATGCTGCCTTCGCCGACGTGACAACGCGCCGCAAGCACCACTACGTCGACACCTTTGCGCCACTGCAAAACCACGAGCAGTGGCGCAACGACGTCGCGGCCAACGCGGGCTCCCCCGGCCAGGCCGGTTACGGGCTCATGGCGTGGCTTGTGCTGCACCGCGGCTGGTACCAGTGGCTTGAGATCCCCGAAGCCGCTTAACCTCCGCCCTCTCCAATTGACCCGCAGCAAACGACGAAAAATCCCGGTTTTGGGCTGTTTTTTCCGTTTCCTGCGGGTCAGCTGTTTAAGCAGCACGACGGCGGAGCTCCGGCGGTTTCGCGATATAACGCGAACAAGGAGAGGTCATGAACGAGCAAACATGGTCCACCGGTGAACCGTAGGAACTGGAAATAACAGGAGTCTGTGAGATCGACGGGCAGCCATTGGCCCTCAGATGCAGCAGCGCCTGGTCAACTTGCAGGAGGCGGCGTTCGCGCTGCAGCATTTCAGCGACAATGTGCGCGTTGACCTGCGGATCCACCCCTCGCGCAACGGCCTGGATGACCTGGCGCTTGCGACCATCCAGGCAGTCCTGGACCCGGCCGCGGCACCGGCCCCGAGGCGTGCACAGTGCCCGGCAACCAGCGTTGGCACCCGTTCAGTTAGGTGCACGTGAGCCACTTATGCGAAACTAGATGCGGATCGGTTTTGAAGATCTTTAAGATGATTGGAGGCAGCTATGTCGAAGCGTTCACGTAAGCGTCGGGATCGTAAGCGTGGCGGCGCTAACCACGGTAAGCGTCCCAACACGTAAGTCTTGACTTATACAACAAAAGCCCGCATCACCACCCGGTGACGCGGGCTTTTGCTTTGCCCGGCGCAGGCCCGGAAAGAAACCGGACATGGTCCTGTGACGAAGCAGGCAACCCAGTGGCCCGCATCAGTGCCATCCACGGATAAGCTGGAATAGTTCCCGCCCGAGGAGGAAGCCAGGAAATGACCGCCGTTGTACTGCTCGCCATGCTGCCGTTCACCTGGTTTGGCATGATCGTGGCCATCTCCTTCATTGAAACACCCCTGAAGTTCCGTGCCCCCGGTATGACCCACGCGCTGGGTGTGGGCATTGGCCGGCTGGTTTTCAAGGTGCTGAATCTGGTGGAGGCGGCCATGGCGGTTGCCATTCTGGGCGCCTGGACCCAACGGCAGGACCTCGTTGGCGTCCCCGCAGGTATCTGCCTGGCCCTGGCCATCGTGGCGCTGGCGCTGCAGGCAGTGGTGCTGCGCCCGGTTATGGGGCGGCGCACCAGGGCGCTGTCGGAAACGGCGCTGACAGAGAGCGGGTCCACTGCCGTGAAGGCCAAGGTCGCCACCCTCACGCACATTGCCTACATCAGCGCCGAAGTGGTCAAGGCCGTTGCCCTGCCGGTGGCGGGCATTCTGGTAGTGATGGCAGTGGCGGCGTAGCACCATGACGGACGCGGCGCGGAAATTCGGACGAACGGCGTCGGACCTTGACGCCTATGAGGCACGGGCGGCGCTAACGCCGGACCCGGGGAAGCAGCGAAGGGACATCGCCGACAGGGCCGACCTCGTGCTCCTCGTGGAGAGGTTTTACACGAGCGCGTTTGCCGACGATTTGATCGGGCACATCTTCACAGATGTCGTGCATATGGACCTGGCCGGGCACATGCCCATTATGGCCGATTTTTGGCAAACGGTGCTTTTCAAGGCCGGGCTCTACAACCGGAATGCGCTCAAGGTCCACTTCGACATCAATGCCAAGGAACCGCTGACGCTGGAACACTTCAACCGGTGGCTGAAACTGTGGACAGCCACGGTGGATGACCTTTTTGCCGGCGAGAAGGCGGAACTGGCCAAGGCCCAGGCCCACGTGATTGCCGGCTCGATGCACCGCCGGGTGACAGGCAGGTCCTCAAGCCAGTTCAGCACCATATCCACGCGGCCTGACGCGGAAGAAGCCTCGTCCGAACAGCGCAGGGAAAGCTAGACTGCGGCGGGCTTGCCGGCATGCAGGCGCGCAAGAATGGCGGCCTTGAGTGTCTCGGGAGCTGCTTCCTTGCAGGAACGCTTCACGACCGTGCGGATGACGCACTCGAGATCATATTCCCCGGCACAGTCGGTGCAGCTGTCAAGGTGCGCCTTGATCTCGCCGAGATCCTCGTGGGACAGCGCGCCGTCAAGGTATTCATAAATTCGCGCGATGCGTTGGTCTTCGCAATCGCCCAGGCTTTGGCAGTCGCCCATGATTATTTCTCCGTTTCAGTCATTTGGTTGGTTTCCTTGACATAGCCGCGTTCCACGGCGTAGTCGGCCAACATGTCCCGCAAGAGCTTCCGCCCCCTGTGCAGCCGCGACATGACGGTTCCGATGGGGGTGTTCATGATTTCCGAGATTTCCTTGTAGGCAAATCCCTCGACATCGGCAAAGTAGACAGCAAGCCGGAATTCCTCCGGGATGGCCTGTAATGCGCTCTTGACGTCAGAGTCAGGGAGATGGTCAAGCGCGTCGGCCTCGGCCGAGCGCAGTCCGCGTGAGGTGTGCGATTCAGCCCTGGCAAGTTGCCAGTCCTCGATGGTGTCCGTGTTCGACTGCAAGGGTTCACGCTGTCGCTTGCGGTACAGGTTGATGTACGTATTGGTCAGGATCCGATACAGCCAGGCCTTCAGGTTTGTGCCGGGTTTGTACTGGTGAAACGCCGAAAACGCCTTGGTGTAGGCCTCCTGGACCAGGTCCTCGGCGTCGCTTGGATTGCGGGCCATGCGCATGGCCGCCGAATAGAGCTGATCCACGTAGACCATGGCATCGCGTTCGAAGCGCGCGCGCCTGGCCTCGGGGGTTTCATTGGCAACGTCGACGTCTCCTGTGTCGGTGACCCGTTTGGGCAGCTCGTCGGGAACGACGGCGTCCCCCGGCGCACCTGCGCCCGTTTCGGCAGGCTCGGCAACGGCAGGCTCGGCAACCGCGGGCACGTCAGTGGCCGGCGTTGCTCCCTTGGCGGCGTCGGCACCGGCAGCCGCCTGGTTATGGTTTTGCTCAGGCTCGGAAATGTTCATTACTGATGAGTCTATGCTCAGACTCAGCTTCAGGGGTGCCGCTTCGCTCAGTGTCTGCATTGCCGCCTTTCCGTAAGCTTTCGTTCGTCCCATTGCCGCTTCAACCGCAGAGACGGAAGTCGCCTGGCCGGCCCCGTCCGGAGCCTCCACTAACCTTCTCAACAGGGATGCGCCGTCGGATATTCCGCAGAAAGCGGCAAAACTCCGCCCGAGCGGGACAGTCGTGGGAGACTTGTAGACAGCATGAGCCTTCCGGGGTGCGGCCCAGCCCGCCTTGGCATGGCTGTCAGCAACTATAAGGAGGCTTCCTTGTCCATTGTTCGCGCACTCGCCCGCCCCATGTTGGCGTCCTCGTTCATCCTCGCCGGTATCGACCGGCTGCGCCACGCCGACGCCACCGCCGCGCAGTTGGCACCGGTCCTGCGCCCTCTAAGCGCTGCCCTGCCCATGGCGGCGAGCGAGAAAACCCTCGCCCGCCTGCTCGCCGGAACCCAAGTGGGTGCCGGCGTGCTGCTGGCGAGCGGGAAGTTCACCCGGCCCGCCGCCGTCGTGCTTGCCGTGACGGCAGGGCTGACAACGTTGGTGGAGTATCGCAGTGCCGACACGACGACCAAGGAAAACCGCTCCCACCGCCGCAAGCAGTTGAGCCGGAACATCGGCCTGATCGGCGGCGCCCTGCTGGCCAGCGTTGACACGGCGGGGCGGCCGGGCCTGGCCTGGCGCACCGAAAAGTTCATTGAGAGCGGCAAGAAGACCGCCAAGACCCAGCTGAAGAATGCGGACAAGACGGTCCGCGCGCTCGCCCACGACGTGACAGGACAGTAATTACAGATGACCGCCCCTTGGCCCGCGCCATTTTCTGCAACACCCCTGGACGCTACAGTCACCATTCCGGCCTCCAAATCGTTGACCAACAGGTATCTTGTGCTCGCGGCCATTGCCGACGGCGAATCCCGCCTGCGTGCCCCCCTCCAGTCCCGTGACTCCGACCTGATGATCGGTGCCCTGCGCGCACTGGGCGCCACCATCACCGAGGTTCCCGGCAGCGGCGAGGTCCCGGACCTCATCGTCGCCCCCATCCCGACTGGCTTCACCGCTTCCACCCCGATCGCGGTGGACTGCGGCCTGGCCGGCACCGTCATGCGCTTCGTCCCCCCTCTTGCCGCGCTCGTTTCCGGCGCCGTGAAGTTCGACGGCGACCCCGCGGCCCGGGTGCGCCCCATGGGTCCCGTCGTAGTTGCGTTGGAAGGCCTCGGCGTGGGGGTCGAGAACGGCGGCGACGGCTTCTTGCCGTTCACTGTCCACGGCACAGGCTCTGTTGCCGGCGGCCACGTAAAGATCGATGCCGGCGGCTCATCCCAGTTCATCTCGGCAATGCTGCTCGTTGCCGCCCGTTTCGCCAAGGGCCTGCACCTTGAACACATGGGCGATTCGGTGCCCAGCGTCGACCACATTTCCATGACAGTTGAAATCCTGCGCTCACGGGGCGTTGTGGTGGATGACTCCACCCCGGGCCACTGGATTGTGCAGCCCGGCCCCATTGCCGCGTTCGACGTCGTGCTTGAGCAGGACCTCTCCAACGCCGGCCCCTTCCTTGCCGCAGCATTGGCCACCCGTGGCACAGTGCGCATCCCGAACTGGCCGGCCAACACCACCCAGGTGGGCGACAAATGGCGTGAAATCCTGCCTCAGTTCGGTGCAACGGTGACCCTTGACGACGGCGTCTTGACAGTCACGGGTGGCGCGGAAATCCGCGGTGTTGACATCTCGGACACCTCTGAGCTCGCACCGTCGACGGCCGCCATTTGCGCCTTGGCCTCGACCCCGTCGCGCCTTCGCGGCATATCGCACCTGCGCGGCCACGAAACCGACCGACTGGCCGCACTCGTTGCCGAGATCAACGCCCTGGGCGGGGATGCCAAGGAGACCGAGGACGGGCTGATCATCAACCCCGCTCCCCTGCGGGCCGGAGTGTTCCACAGCTACCATGACCACCGCATGGCGACGGCCGGCGCGATCATCGGGCTGGCGGTGCCCGGCGTCGAGGTTGAAAACATTGCCACCACGGCAAAAACCATGCCCGGCTTCCCTGCACTGTGGGCGGCCATGGTCGCACAGACCGCGGCGGTTAAAGCCGGAGCGTAGGACATGGCAAAGGATTACAGCAACTGGGACGAGTCCGATGTCCGCGTGCGGGCCAACAAGAAGGGCAGCCGGCCGCGCACCAAGGACAGGCCCGCCCACGAGGACGCCGTCATCGGGCGGATTGTCACGGTTGACCGCGGGCGCTACACGGCCATCGTGGATGAAAACCAGCCCTCCGAACGCACCCTGATCGCAGCACGGGCCAGGGAACTGCGGCGCAATCCCGTGGTGGCCGGAGACTTCGTATCCCTCGTGGGCGACACCACCGGCAAGCCCGACACCCTGGCAAGGCTTGTGCGCATCGAGGAGCGCCGCACGCTGCTACGCCGCAGCGCCGACGACACCGATCCCATCGAGCGGGTGGTGGTGGCCAACGCGGACCAGCTTGTCATCGTCGTGGCCGCGGCCAACCCGGAGCCACGCACAGGCTTCATCGACCGCGCCCTGGTTGCCGCCTACGACGCAGGCATCGCCCCGCTGTTGCTGATCACCAAGACAGACATCAAGGACCCGTCCGAGCTGCTGGCCAACTACGAGCATCTGGACATGACTGTCATCATCAGCCGCACGGCAGCCGACGGCGCCTCGGGCATTGATGCGCGCAGCGACGACGGCGACTCCGCACTGCTCGCTGGCGGCGCGGTGGAGCAGCTGCACGGCTACCTCGACGGGAAGGTCAGTGTGCTTGTTGGCCATTCGGGTGTGGGCAAGTCAACCATGGTCAATGCCCTGACAGGTTCTCAGCGGGCCACCGGCGGAGTCAATGCCGTCACGGGCCGCGGCCGCCACACGTCCTCCTCCGCGCTCGCCCTGCAGTTGCAGGATGCGCTGCCGGGCTCGTGGATCATCGACACCCCCGGCATCCGCTCCTTTGGGCTGGCCCATGTGGATCCCGACAGGATCCTGCATGCCTTCCCCGACCTCCAACCAGGCACTGACGACTGCGAACGCGGCTGCAAGCACGACACCGCAGCGGTGAACTGCGGGCTTGACCCGTACGTTGCAGCAGGTCACGCCGGTCCGTCGGGACCTGCCCGCCTTGCCTCGCTGCGCCGTCTGCTGGGCACAAGCGATCGGACAGAGGGCCGGGCCGCTGAAAAGGAACTGGGCGTCACGGACTGACCCGTCCTCTTCTGCGCCGGACTCACACCCGGGTTCGGCGCATAACGGTTTATGCGCCGGGTCCAACCTCGAACTCAACGCATAACGGAGCGGGCCACCTGCATTGTGCAGGCGTTCGGGTGCCACGACCGGCGTCTAACCGGGTGTTTGGCGCAAACCACGATAGCGTGATCTACATGACGATCGAACACCAGACCTACAACGACGACCTCCGCCTGGCCCACGTGCTGGCCGACAGCGTGGATTCCCTCACCATGTCCCGTTTCAAGGCCCTTGACCTGGCCATCGAGACCAAGCCGGACCTGACCCCGGTGACGGATGCGGACAAGGCCGCAGAGGAGTCGATCCGCAGTCAGCTGGCCCGGGCACGTCCGCGCGATGCCGTCCTGGGCGAGGAGTTTGGCAGCACGGGCCAGGGTTCGCGCCGCTGGATCATCGATCCCATCGACGGCACAAAGAACTTCGTCCGTGGAGTCCCCGTCTGGGCCACGCTGATCGCACTCGTTGACGACGGCGTCCCCGTGGTCGGGCTGGTCAGCGCCCCCGCACTGGGCAAGCGCTGGTGGGCCGCGCAGGGCACCGGCGCCTACATGGGCAGGTCGCTCGCCGCCGCCACGCGCATCCGCGTCTCCAACGTCTCCGAGCTCAAGGACGCCTCCATGTCCTACTCGTCCCTGAAGGGCTGGGCCGAGCGCGGCAACCGCGACGAGTTCATCTCCCTCACCGACGACGTCTGGCGCACCCGCGCGTACGGCGATTTCTGGTCGTACTGCATGGTCGCCGAGGGCAGCGTCGACATCGCCTGCGAGCCCGAACTCAACCTCCACGACATGGCCGCGCTCGTTCCGATCATCACCGAGGCGGGGGGCCGTTTCACCTCGCTCGAGGGCGCCGACGGCCCCTTCGGCGGCAACGCCCTTGCCACCAATTCCATCCTCCACACCGAGGTGCTGCAGCGCCTTAACCCGGCTTGGGATGACCTTCTGGGCTAGCTCCACGCCCCAGCACAGGTGGGTTAAGAACGACGGCGGCCTCCCGCCGTCGTTCTTTTTTCCCACCGTTCGCCGGGCCCGCCGCGTTACGCAACGTAATAGATGCGCAGGCGCGGATCTTGGGCTAATCTTCTTTGCATAGGTCACGAGTGCCAGCGCTAAACCCCGGTTTGCTGGCCGGCAACCCTCCTTTCGCGGCGGGGTGCCCCGGGTGACGACCTGGCCAGGCCGGAGCGGTCTTGGCAAGCGCGGACTCCTTGGCAGCGCCAGGGGTCCTTCCGTTGAAGGAATTTTTTCATGAGCCATGCCCTGTTGGAAAAGACCACCCTCGCCGACTCACCCCTGCTGCCGGTCGTGGGCCAGGATCTGGCCGCCCCGCTGATCCAGGGCGGCCACGTGCGGTACGCCAACCTCGACTACGCGGCGTCGGCCCCGGCCGTCGAAGAGGTGGCCGCCCACCTGAACGAGGTGCTCCCCTACTACGCCAGTGTGCACCGCGGGGCCGGATTCGCCTCGCAGGTCAGCACATCCGTGTATGAAAATGCGCGCCGCATTGTGGCTGAATTTGTGCGCGCGCGTGAGGACGACACCGTCATCTTCACCCGCAACACGACGGACTCACTGAACCTCTTGGCCGGCTGCGTCGACAGCATCCTCAAGCAGCGCGGCTACGTCGAGGGCCGTTCCAACGCACATGGCGAGGTGCTGTACCTGGACCTGGAGCACCACGCGAACCTGCTGCCGTGGCAGGCGCTGCCGCACCGATCCGTCGTCGCCGGCTCATCGATCGCCGCGACCCTTGCCCGCGTTGAGACGCAGCTGCGCGCCGGAAACGTCCTTCTGCTGGCCGTCACGGGTGCCTCGAATGTCACGGGCGAGGTGCTCCCTGTGGCGGAACTGGCCGCCCTGGCCCACCAATACGGGGCACGCATCGTGGTCGACGCCGCCCAGCTGGCCCCGCACCGCCGCATTGACCTGACTGCCAGCGGCATCGATTACCTGGCATTCTCGGGCCACAAGCTCTATGCGCCGTTTGGTTCAGGCGTCTTGGTTGGCCGACCCGACTGGCTCGATGCCGGCACACCCCACCTCGCCGGCGGCGGCGCCGTGCGGGAGGTCCGGCTCGAATCGACCACCTGGACCGACGGCCCCGCCCGCCACGAGGCCGGCTCCCCCAACGTCCTCGGCGCCGCAACCCTGGCCAAGGCAGCCACCGTCCTTGCCGGCCTTGACGCGGACGACTGGCACAACCACGAACAGCTCCTGCGCGCCCACCTCGTGGCAGGCTTCGAGGCGCTCGACGGCGTCAACGTCCACTCCCTGTTCTCCGACTCCGCCACCCACCCTGGCTGCGGCAGCATCGGCGTCGTGAACTTCTCGGTCACCGGGTACGACGCCGGACTGGTCGCCGCATACCTTTCCGCCGAGCACGGCGTGGGCGTGCGCGACGGCAAGTTCTGCGCCCACCCGCTGCTGAACCGCCTCGGCCTTCCCTCCGGATCCCTGCGGGCAAGCTTTGGTGTCGGATCCCGCAGCGAGGATGCGCAGCGGCTCATTGACGGCATCACCACCTTGCTGCGTGACGGATTGGGCTGGGACTACGTCGTTGACGCCGGCCGCTGGGTACCCGCCAACGACAACAGGTCCTACCCCGAATGGGCGCCGAACACCCCGGGCACCGCGGGCGCAGCCCCCTGCGCCGCCGCCTAACCCAGACGCTCGGTTACTTTCGGTCTGCTTGCGCCAGACGCTCGGTTACTTTCTGCGGGTTTGCAGCAGACGCTCGGTTATCAACCAACCGAGCGTTGCCACAACAAGCACCGAATGTAACCGAGCGTTTGGGGGGCGGGTAAAGTTGAACGGCACATCCGGCACAACTTTTCAGGAGCACCATGGCAGGCACAGGCGGACCGGTTTTTGACGCGGAACGGCGCAGGGACATGGCCGCGGCTTTCCTTGAGGGCGGGCGCCACTACGACAAGATCCGTCCGGGCTACCCTGCCGAATCCCTTCAGTGGTTGCTGGAGGGTGCAAGAATTCCCGTCCGCGACGCCCTGGACGTCGGCGCAGGAACGGGCAAGTACACGCAGCTGCTCGCACAGCACGAATGGAACCTTGCCGCCGTCGACCCATCGGCTGACATGCTCGCACAGCTCGGGGCCAACCTGCCGCAGGTCCGCACCCTTGTGGGCACCGCCGAACACCTGGGGCTGGACGATGCAACAGTGGATCTGGCCGTTGTCGCACAGGCCTGGCATTGGTTCGACCCCCTGGCGGCAAGCACCGAAATTGCCCGGGTGCTGCGTCCCGGCGGAGTGCTCGGGCTGGTCTGGAACCAGCTCGACGTCGGACTTCCCTGGGTCCACCGGTTGGCCCGGATCATGCACGCAGGCGACGTCCACAAGCCTGACTTCCGTCCTGCGGTCGGCCCTGAATTCGCCCCGGCGGAGCCTCACGAAACACAGTGGGCGCAGACGCTGACACCCGAGGAGATCATGGAGCTGGCCCAGTCGCGCAGCTACTACCTCAAGGCATCGGAACCAGTGCGGGCCAAGGTCATGGGCAATTTGCAGTGGTACCTGTTGGAGCATCTGGGCCATGTTCCCGGCGAGGAACTCCAGCTGCCCTATGTGGCCCAGACCTGGCGGACACGCAGGCTCTAAGCCTACACCGCACCCGGGCCGCCGGGGCGCCTCGACAACGGCATCACACTAAGCCTATGATTTCGGTATGCCTAAATATTTGATTTAGGCAGATGGAAAGGTTGGCTAGTGCTCGACACACTCAAGGCAAAGCCGCTGCGCAGGCCGCGCGGAGGCCTGTTCCTGCTGCTGGGACCTGCCTTTGTGGCGGCCATCGCCTACGTTGACCCCGGCAATGTCGCAGCCAACCTGACATCGGGCGCAAGCTTCGGCTACCTGCTCGTATGGGTTCTTCTCGCTGCGAACCTGATGGCCATGCTTGTCCAATACCAATCAGCCAAACTGGGTGTCGTGACAGGCAAGTCCCTTCCCGAACATCTGGGTGCGCGCTTCACGACCCGCAGCCGGCGCCTGTACTGGGCCCAGGCCGAGCTGGTTGCCATGGCCACGGATCTCGCCGAAGTAGTGGGCGGGGCCATCGCGCTGTACTTGTTGTTTCAGGTACCACTGCCGGTGGGCGGCCTTATTGTGGGCATCGCATCGATGGCGCTGCTTAGCGTGCAGAACCGGCGTGGACAGCGGCAATTCGAGGGCATCATCATCGTCCTGCTCGTCATCATATCGATCGGCTTCCTTGCCGGCCTTGTGCTCAGTCCCCCGGATCCGGCCGGAGTGCTTGGCGGCCTTGTCCCACGGTTCCAGGGTGCCAACAGCGTGTTGCTTGCCGCGGGGATGCTCGGCGCAACGGTGATGCCGCACGCCATCTACCTTCACTCCCAGCTGGCCAAGGACCGCCACCCCGACGCACGCAGCACCCCTGAGCGGCTGCGGCAGATCATCAAGGCCACCCGTGTCGATGTGATCATCGCGCTCCTGCTTGCCGGGGCCGTAAACATCGGCATGCTGTTGCTGGCCGCCTCCACGCTGGGCGGAATTTCCGGCACCGACACCATCGAGGGTGCACACGCAGCTATCGTCGAACACCTCGGCCCGGTCATCGGCGTCGTCTTTGCCGTGGGGCTGCTGGCCTCCGGCCTGGCCTCAACATCGGTGGGCGCCCACGCCGGGGCCACCATCATGAATGGGCTGCTGCACATCCGCATCCCGCTGATGACCCGGCGGATGGTCAGCCTGATACCGGCAATCATCCTACTCTCTGTCGGGGTGGACCCGACGTGGGCGCTGATCGTGAGCCAGATCGTGCTGAGCTTCGGCATCCCCTTTGCCCTCATCCCGCTCCTGCGGCTGACATCGAGCCGGGAGGTCATGGGCGAACACCGCGACGGCCTGGCCCTGCGCCTGTCGTCCCTTGTCAGCGTTGGGCTCATCATTGCCCTGAACGCGCTCCTGCTGTGGCTGACGTTCACCGGCCATGCCTGACAGAGCGGGTAGGCTTGGAGGGTGAAACCACCAGCCACCTCCTCCAGCATTGAAGACTACGTCAAGGTCATCTATGCCTACACGGAATGGCAGGACAAGCCCATCACCTCTACGGCCCTGGCAACCCGGCTCGGCGTGGCAAATTCCTCGGTTTCCGAAATGGTGCGCAAGCTCAAGGACCAGGGACTCGTCGACCACCAGCCCTACAGCCCCATCCACCTGACGCCGGAGGGCCTGGCGCTGGCCCTGTCAATGGTGCGCCGGCACAGGCTCCTGGAAACGTATTTGGTCCGCGAGCTCGGCTACACCTGGGATGAGGTCCACGACGAGGCCGAACACCTCGAGCACGCCGTATCGGAACATTTCATTGAACGCATGAGCGCCAAGCTCGGCCACCCCGTCCGTGACCCCCACGGCGATCCCATTCCCGACGCCGCGGGCCGCATCACCATGGCCCCGTCGCACCGCCTCGACGAGCTCGACGCCGGCCACACGGGCCGCATCAGCCGCATCAGCGACCACGACCCCGAACTCCTGCGCCACCTGGAATCCATCGGCATCGGCCTGGACACCCCCCTCACGGTGCTGGGCCGGCCCCGTTTTGGCGCGGGCCTGCAGGTCAGCCTCCTTGCTTCCGATGGTTCCACGCACGACGCCGGACCCCTGACCTTGGGTGCGGAGGTTGCCGCCTCCCTGTGGCTGGCATCGGTGGGAGTGCATCCGGAGTGCATCGTTTCGGATCTGACGGGCGGCTCCCTCATGAATCCCCACACGGCGGCCCACTAGCCCGTCTTAGCGCCGGCCATCCACGAAACGGGATGCGGCGAACTGGGCCACGGAGACAAGGGCCATGAGGACGCCCAGCATCGTCGAGCCGACGCTGAGCAGGGCAACGGCGGCTGCAAGGAAAAGTCCAAGTGACACCCCGCCGACAGCTTTTTCGGGCAGGCGCCGTTCACTGCGCGGGGCCATGAAGGCGCCCCAAAAGACTGCAACGACGGCCGGTACCCCGATCCCCAGCACAAGGTTCCACGGACCTGCCTGCTTGAAACCCCAAAACAGGAATGCGGCAATCATGGCCACTTCAAGGACAAAGGCCAGGACCATGGTGGCCACGCCGACGGCGGAGGTGGCCGTGCCGGCGCCAATGCCCATGGTACTGGCGTCTGTTGCTCTGCGATTTCCCACTGTTCTCCCGCGCCCCTAGCCAAGGTCCGTCATGGCAGCACGATTTTGGCGCAGCATGTAGCGCTGGACCTTGCCACTTGGCGTCTTGGGCAGTTCGTCAATAAAGTGAATGCGCCGCGGGTACGCATGGGCCGCGAACCGGGTCTTGACCAGTTGCTGCAGTTCCACAACGAGCTCCTCGGATGCCAGTGCCGGATCATCCAGCACCACAAATGCTTCAAGGACCTCACCGCGGATGTCGTCGGGGGTGCCGATGACGGCCGCTTCGGCCACCCCAGGATGGGCCACGAGCACCGATTCAACATCGAAGGGCCCGATGCGGTATCCGGCCATGATGACGACGTCGTCGTCGCGGGAGGAAAAGTAGATGAAGCCGTCGCCGTCCCGGCGCCCGGCTTCGCCGGTGAAGTACCATTTTCCGTCGGAACTGAAACGTTCCGCAGTTTTCAGGGGTCCGTCCACGTAGGCGGTGAACCACATGAAGGGGCTTTCGGGAACATTGAGGGCAATCCGGCCGGATTCGCCGTCGGCAGTGCGTTCCTCACTGTCATCGGCCAGCACGTCCATGCTCCACCCTGGCAGCGGAACTCCCATGGAGCCGGGCCGCAGGGGCGCTTGAAGATTCTCGGCCCAGGCGTTGCCCGCCACCATGCCAAGTTCGGTTTGGCCGTAGTGGTCCCGCACTTCAAGCCCGAAGGCGTCGCGGCTCCAGGTGATGACGTCAGGGGTCAGCGGTTCCCCCGCACTTGAGGCACGGCGCAGCGTGTGCCCGTGGGCGCCGCTTGAGCCGGCACGCAGGGACCTGTAGACGGTCGGCGCCGCGGCAAAGTTGCTCACACCGAACTTCTCCATGACGGCCCACACCAGCTCGGGGCTGAATCCGGCGGACAGCAGCAGCGAGCGGTTGCCCGCGGCCATGGGTGCCAGGAGGGCAAAGTAGAGTCCATACGCCCAGCCAGGGTCGGCGGCATTCCAGAACACGTCGTCGGCACGGACGTCCAGACCCCACTGGTGGTAGCCGACAAAGGACGCCACGGCACGCAGCGGAATGGGGACTCCCTTGGGCATCCCTGTTGTGCCTGAGGTAAACAGCTGGACGAGTGCGCCCGCACCACCCACGGCAACCGATCCGCCGTCGAGCGTTTCAGACAGCGGCGGGAGGGAGGCAAAGGCCCCCGTGCCCGCCACCATCTCGGCCAGCGAATGGTCATAGCCGAAGGCGTCGCCGCGGGCCACCACCACGGGCCGGGATGCATCGGTGGGGACTTCACCGGGCGGCACCAGCTTGCGGCGCTGGTCGGCGTCGCAAATTACCAGGCGTGCGGCGCTGGCGCGCAGCCGGAAGTCAATGGCGTCGTGGGCAAAGGCCGTAAAGAGGGGAACGTCGACGGCGCCGAGACGCCAGATTCCGAGGAGGGCGATGACAAGCTCGGCCGACTTGCCCATCAACGTGGCCACATGGTCGCCCTGCTTGACACCCAGTGATGCAAGGGAAGCGGCGAACTGCGTGGATTTCTCCCGCAGCTCGCCGTAGCTGATGTCGACGGCGGACAGGTCCGCGGATATGACCGTAAAGGCCGTGTCCCCGGCTGGATGCCTGTCGCACAGGAGCCCGGCCGCATTGGCGCCGGGCACCCCGAAGGTGTCAAGCAGTTCCTGCACACTTACCGTCATGTCCCGCTCCCTTGCGCCATACCGGCGTCAACCCTGCCTTGATGCAGCCAAGCCCGCGCAGTTCAGTGACTGCTCTTTAGCCTTCGCAGTCCTTGCAGTAGAACATCCCGTTCTTTTCGCGGGCCACCTGGCTGCGGTGGCGGACCAGGAAGCAGGAGGCACAAGTGAACTCGTCGTCCTGGGCCGGGATGACCTGGATGATGAGTTCCTCGTTGGAGAGGTCGGCGCCGGGCAGGTCTGTGCCTTCGGCCGTATCTGAATCTTCGACGTCAATGTGCGCCGTCTGTGCACCGCCACGCTGAACCTGGAGCGCCTGAAGCGACTCTGTCTCGTGGTCTTCGTCCTTGTTGCGGGGTGCGTCGTAATCCGTTGCCATGCGGTTTTCAAACTCCTGAGGTGTTCGTGGTATCAGCTGGGTGTTTCAGCGCCTCATCATAGCCCTTCAAAGCTCGATTTGCGCCCTTAAAACCCCGATGTTTTCCCACAGCATAGGGTAAGGTTTGGAAAAATGCTGACTTCTGGCGGTTTTTTTTCACATTTTCTTCGAACGCATGCCACAACGTGGCCATTCTCACCCTCGTGGCGGTGCGAAAATTGTGCTCTCCGCCCCTGTGCGAGCACCCGAGAATCGCCACCAGGCCCGCTGCGGCTTATCCTTGAGAGAACATGGCAAACTACTCTTCTCCCCACTCTTCACTCAACCGCCGGCAGGTGGCCCAGGCCCTGAACATTCCCCCGGAAATGGCGGCCCGCAACGGCATTCCTTCGCGCATGAGCGCTGCCGATGTTGCTGCCATGGACGCCACTCCCCCGGCGTGGCTGGCACAGTCAAGGGAGAATTCCACCGGCAAGCGCCCTGTATGGGTCGATCTGCGTTGCTACCTCTGCGATTTCATCGAGGTTGCCCGGCCGAAGAAGTGGTGGCCGGAGTTCACCTTCGTCATTTGCGACTTCCATGAAACCGACGAGCTTCCCGCTCCCCCTGCCGGCTGGCGCCGCAGCGAGTACGACGGCGTGGGCAGCCGTTTCCGGGGCATCGTCGATTCCCAGGACTCTTAAGCAGGCACCGATGCACCTAGTTCAGCGCCCGGACCGGGCAGGGTTGGTTGGCGCCCTCCCGGATGGACCGTGCCGCGAGGCAGGCACGCCATGACAGTCCCGGCGAAACTCTTCCAGCAATGGCTGACAGGCGTTGCCGGCACCACCAGCCACGCCGCCGTGTGCCGTGCCGCGGGCATTAAGCGGTCAACGCTTGCTCAGCAGTTGGTGCGCGGGCGGGTGTCGGTGGCGACGGTTGCGGCCGTCAGCCGTTCACTGGACATTCCTGTCGTTGCCACCCTGGCGGTTTTCCCAACGTTCAACGATCTGGCAACGGGAATCAAGCCGCCGACCCAGGCGGAACTGCTGAGCCAAATTTCCGATTCGGACCTCCTGCAGGAAATTCTGAATCGCCATGCCGCCGCAGAAAACAAGGTTGAGCCCGTGCAGGTTCAGTTGGGCGCCGTCCCCCACCAGTCCTCCGTCCGCGCGTGGTTCGACGCTGTGGACACCGCCGACCTGCGGCAAAGGGTGGCCCGCCAGGCCGCCATCGCCCCGCAGAATTTGTCTGCCCAAATCAGCGCCAACAGGCTATCGGCGGAACTCGCGCTCCAGACCGCCCGGATTGCCGGAGTGGGATTGACCAACGGCCTGGTGGCTACCGGATTCCTGTCCCCCGCCGAAGCCGGCTGGGTGGAAGATGCTAGGGAAGAAAGCCTGAGTACCGCGACCAACAGCGTGCTTGTCATGCTGGCGGCCCAGAGACTTGAAAATCTTGGCCGCATACTGCGACGAACTGAAGACGACACTGCCGCTGTACAAAGCGTTTGGGAGCACTTGGGATGACAATGGTACTTCAATGGGTGGCATTGGCTGCTTGTGCCGTCTGTACGGCCTGGCGCCTACCCGCCATGCTAAAGGGTCGCAATCGAGGCTTGTTCTGGGCCTTCGCCATGGCCTCCGTCAGCGTGGCGCTGAGCATCCCCGCCATTTACCTGCCAGTCGATGGGTTCCTTGGCGGCGCCAACCTGGCAAATGTCATGCTGCGGCTGAGCTTGTTTGCGGTGTTTTTCCTGCTGGCCGGGAAGGTGGCCGCAGCGTACAAATCCCCCCTCGCCTACCACTTCGTCCGCGGCCCTGTGGGCCTTCTCGTGCTCGTTGCGAGTTCGCTGGGCATCTGGATCACCTACTTCCTTTCCGAGTTGCAGGGTTCAAGCACGGGGTTGGCTGAATTTGGCGACCAGCCGAGCGTTGCTGTCTATATGTGGATCGGCAGGAGCTACACGGCCTATGCAGCTGCCGTCCTTGTCCTGCCAACGGCCAGGGCTGCAGTGTTGTCTAACAGGTCCTTCATGGACAGGGCTGCGGCCGCCTGCTTGTCCGCGGGATTTTTCCTTGTCTGCCTCACAGTGCCCCTACAGGCCCTGTCGCTTCCGACCGGGACCGCTACCCATGCGGCTTCATTCGGCTCGATCCTGTTCGTCGCTGCAGGACTTTCGCTCGTGTGGCTTTCCTTTATTCGCCACCCGATTCAGGGGACGACTAGGGTGTAGCCGGACTTATTCCCCGCCATCGGGGCAAGAAGTACACTTTTTCATTAGCCTCTGACATACTAATGAATGTGTGAACAAAGTTTGTCTGATGCAATGCACAAAACTTTGGGGGTGAGTGGTGGGCCGGTTGCGAAACCGACCTACCACTCAATTTTTTCCCCTGTAGCTCGGCTCGATCCGAAAAAGCCGGACGCGCCGGAGGATTCAGTACCCGTCTCAGCCACTCACTGCAGGCCGCCGCGGTTTGTATCAACCCGGATGTAGTCCCCCACTGAGACCTTCAGCAGAACGAAACCGAAGTCCAGGGTTCGATCGTGCTGATCATGATCAAGCAGACCCATCGATGTAGCACAGTCCGTGCAGGAGTCACCATCCTTGAGGGCCGGAAGGTTCGCCAAGTGATACGCCCTATTTTCATCCTTGGCGACAGGACTCAACCCAACGCCGCCAATCTCCGCTTTCTGCCGGAAATTCACCCCGGGATTCACTCCCAACAAGGCGCATTGTGGTAAGCGTCTCCATAAGCACAGGCTGTGCCGCCCCGAGGCAAAGTACCTGACGATAGAATTGCCGGGCAGGCACTTCACACAATGAGTGCGTCCTACATCAAGAAAGCCCCAGCCATGAGCGTCGGAGTCTTTGACTTGTTTTCAGTGGGCATCGGGCCCTCCAGTTCCCATACGGTGGGCCCCATGCGTGCCGCTGCTGCGTTCGTGCGCGAAATCGGCGTGGCCAATGAGCTGGACAGGGTCGCCTCGATCCGGGTGGACCTTTATGGTTCTCTCGCGGCCACAGGCCGGGGGCATGGGACCATGACCGCCGTGCTGTTGGGGCTTGAGGGACGGGAGCCGGAACTTATCCTCCCCGCCGAGGTCGAGTCACGGCTTGATGCCTTTGCCGCGGGAGATCCCCTCTTGCTCGCCGGGCAGGTGAAACTTCCCTACGGCGCGGACGACATCATCTTGCATCCACTGACCATTCTTGACCGGCACACCAACGGCATGAAGTTCACTGTCGCCGATGCCGCAGGAATCGAATTCCATGTGGCAACGTACTTCTCTGTGGGTGGCGGATTCATCGTGCGGGAGGGTGAAATTGACAGCGCCGCCGCGCAGCTTGAAAGCTCCAAGGCGCTTCTCCCCTACCCCTTCAGGACGGCGGCCGAACTTCTGGCCCACTGTTCCGCGTCGGGGCAGAACTTCAGCGGCGTCATGCTGGCCAACGAGTTGGTCTCACGCAGTGCCGAGGATATCCGCAGCGGGCTGCTGCATCTGTCCGATGTCATGGAGGAGTGCAAGAATTCCAGCCTGAACAGGACGGGCCTGCTGCCCGGCGGGCTGAAGGTCCGGCGCCGGGCGCCGGACTGGCACGCCCGGCTGCGGGCGGAAGATCCCAACCGCGATCCCAAGTTCTGGCAGGAGTGGGTCAACCTTGTAGCCCTGGCCGTCAATGAGGAAAATGCATCCGGCGGGCGAGTCGTCACGGCACCCACCAACGGAGCGGCGGGAATCATCCCCGCTGTCATGTTCTACGCCACCCACTACACCGACGGAATGGCGACAGCCACGCAGGAGGAAAAGGACGACGTCGTCGCCAAGTTCCTGCTGGCGTCGGCAGCCGTGGGCGTGCTGTACAAGGAACAGGCGTCCATTTCCGGCGCGGAGGTGGGGTGCCAGGGCGAGGTGGGTTCGGCGTCGTCCATGGCGGCCGCCGGATTGGCCGAGGTCATGGGCGGCACCCCCGAACAGGTGGAGAACGCCGCCGAGATCGCCATGGAACACAACCTGGGTCTGACATGCGACCCCATTGGCGGGCTGGTGCAGATTCCGTGCATTGAACGCAACGCCATTGCTGCCGCGAAGGCCATCAATGCCGCCAAAATGGCATTGTGGGGCGACGGCCAGCACCGGGTATCCCTGGACGAGGTCATCATCACGATGCGCGAAACCGGCCGGGACATGAACTCAAAGTACAAGGAAACAGCCATGGGCGGGCTTGCCGTGAACGTTGTGGAGTGCTGATCCCCGCCTGCTCCCTTCCTTCGCAAGCCCAGGTGGATCCTTCGCGGGCGTAGGCCCCTCCACTGCACAAAAAAGGACCGGCCCCCGCCGCGATGGCGGGGGCCGGTCCCAATAGGGATGTGGAGATGGGGAGAATTGAACTCCCGTCCGATGTTGTGTTGTCAGGGCTTCTCCGGGTGCAGTTTGCAGCGGTTTTTCTCGGCCCCAGCTATCTCGCAAACAAGTAGCTGCCAGGCCCAGTTGTATAAGAGTCCCCTAAGCGCCTACAACAAGAACTTAGAGCAGTGGCCCTCTAGATGACGCCAGGATCCGGGACGAGAGCATTCCCGGGCTGACGGACTGTCTTACTGCTTAGGCAGCAAGAGCGAAGTCAGTGCGATTTGATTCAGCACTTATTGTTTTACAGAGATCGTTAACGAGATAACCCTGTATCCTCGACCCGCTTCACCTGTCTCGACAAACACCGTCGAAACCGATCATCCCCTATTGTTTTTTCAAGGCCACGCCCGGCTCCCCAAAGGAACCAGATGTGGTGTATCCATGCTAGCGCATCTTGGCGGCAAAATATTCCAGGCATTCCGCAGGCAGGCCAGCCTAGTCGATCAGTCCGTTTTCGGCCTTGGCCTGCAGCACGTGCAGTGCGGCGGCGTCCACCTGCCTGGCAAAGGCGGGATCGGACCTGGCGGCGGCCACCATGCCGTCGTACATCTGCGGCAGAAGCGCCTGCTCGGTACACAGCGCCATGGTGCCGCCGGCCTGGAGGAAGTCCACACCACGTTGGGCGACCGGCACTGCGGAGACCTGCACGGCGTCGCAAATGTCGTCGCTGACGATGATGCCCTTGAAACCGAGGTCCCCGCGCACCATGTCGTGCACGATCACCGACGAGAACGGTGCAAGGTTGATGGCATCAATCTTGGGATAGTACGCGTTGGAGATCATCAGCCACGGCACGCCCGCATTCACGGCGTCACGAAACGGCTGGATGAAGGGGTCGTTGCGGACGGTGATGTCATCGGTGACCCCGGCAGTCACATCCGTATTGCCGCTCACCCGCCCCAGGCCGGGAAAATGCTTCACCGTCGGTTCCACTCCTGCAGCCATCATGCCCTTGGCAAAGGCGAGGCCGTGGCTTGAGACATCGGCCGGAGTGTATCCGTACTCCCGGCCAAAGGCGCCGATGGGCGGGTTCTGGGGCGCGAAAGCCGCACTGGGAACGGTGTCCATGACGGGCGCAAGGGTGACGTTCACGCCCACCGACGCCAGCTGCCGGCCCCAGGTGGTGGCGTCGGATTGAAGGTCAGGCGCGGCCAACTGGCCCTGTTCAATGGCTTGAGGCATCGCTGAAAAGCCCGGCCCCTGCATGATCTGCACAAAGCCGCCCTCCTGGTCGGTCGAGACAAACGGCCTGACCCCCTGCGTGCGCGAGCCCGACACGTGGGAGACAATTCCGCCCACCACGGCGCCGATTCCCGCTGTGCCGGCCGTACTGCGGCCCTTCATGAAGATATTTCCCACGTACAGGATGTCAAGGGCGTAAAGGGAGTTGGCGTCGGCCCCCGTCACAGGCGAGGACACCATGAGCACTTGGCCAACCCTTTGCTCCAGCGTCATGGCCGCCAATTTTTGTGCCGCCACTCCCCCTCCCGCAGCGGACGACGTCGGTGCCGGGGTTGCGCTGGGAAGCGGTCCCGCCGTCGTGCTTGGGGAAGGGGACGTGCTTCGGGAAGGGGACGTGCTTCGGGAAGGCGTCGCGCTTGGGGACGGGGACGTGCTTGGGGACGGGGACGTGGCGGCGCTCGTTGCCGCAGGCGGGGAGGAAGGCGATGCAACCGGTTCGTTAGTGGCGGGTGAGAAGGCAAGGAAGGCCACCACCAGCGCTACGGCAAGGATGGCGGCCGCGGCCCCAAGGGCCCACCAGCGTTTCGCCGTCCATGCCATGGTTGTCACTTCCTCATGTTCAGGTGCGCCGCGTTCAGCTCATCCATTTGCTCGTCGGTAAGTTCGTCAAGGATCTTGCGTTCGCCCTTGTCCGACTTGGCAAAGCGCATGAAGAGCAGGATCAGCACCGGCAGGTCCATGATCTCGGCAATGAACCACAGAAAGTCCCCGCCGAGCTGCTGGTCAGACAATGCTGTGGGGAACCATGCAGGTGTTGCCCCGGACATGGCTGCCGCACCGTCAAGGATGCCCGGGCTCAGCCGCATGACCAGGCCCGGCATGGCATCTGCCAGCAGTTCGATGAAGGCAAACACGAACTGCACCATGATCAGGGCCGTGCTGACCCGGGTCTTTTCCTCCACGAGGGGAATGACCATCAGCAGGCCCAGGAGGGGGATGGCGATGCCGAGCAGGCCCGACGCGACAGGGTGCAGGCGGGTGATCCCGGCCAGCGGTGTGAGCATCATTGAGAGCACCAGCAGCCCGACGACGGGAGCGATGGCACTGTTTGAAAATATCTGCATGGGGCGCCTTGCAACGGCGGCCAGGCTGCTGCGCAGGCGTCCGGGCCTGATCGCCACGCGGGCCAGGCCGACGGGCAGGCCAAGGGCCAGCCCCGCAGGAACCACAAAAAGCAGGACGGCGATACGTATGGAAAACGCCCAGCGAAGCTCCGCGGACCAGGTGCCAAGGAAACCAAAACTGACGACCGCATACAGCCCCAGTCCCAACCCGAAGAATGCCGCCGCGCGCCACACCGGCCATTTGATGCCGGCCTTTGCGGCACGGACAAGGCCCCATGAATACAGGACCGCGGCGCACAGGAGCAACGCCAGGGCCCAGGGGTCAAGACTCCACGTGCTCCAAAATACACCGATCGGTGGCATCTACTCGCCGCGATTCTTCTCGCGCATGACGCGGAGTGCCTCGCGGTTGTCCTGCTTTTCACGCAGTGACTGGCGCTTGTCGTAGTCCTTCTTGCCGCGGGCGATGGCAATCTCAACCTTGGCGCGGCTGTCCTTGAAATACAGCTGCAGTGGGACGATCGTGAAACCCGATTCGCGGGTCTTGCGCTCGATCTTCTCCAACTCCTCGCGGTGCAGCAGGAGCTTGCGCCGGCGCCGTGCAGTGTGGTTGGTCCAGCTGCCGTTGAGGTATTCCGGGATGTAAACGGATTCCAGCCACAGCTCGTCGTTGTAGAACGTGGCAAAGCCGTCAACAAGGGAGGCCCGCCCTTCGCGCAGCGACTTCACCTCGGTGCCCATCAAGACCAATCCGGCCTCGAAGGTGTCCATGATGTGGTAATCATGCCGGGCCTTGCGATTGGTGGCCACTACCTTCAGGCCACTTTCCTTAGGCACAGCTGACTCCTTACGTATGTTGATGCCGCAGCCACCAAGTGGCCAAGGTCCGTGCACTTCATCCGTTGCCGGCCGGCGGACTGGCCGGCCAGCTACGTCAGAGCCCAGTTTAGCAACAGCTGCCGACACCGGCGGGCGACTCCCGCACTGGGCGTGCTGCGTGGTACTGCCTAGAGCAGCAGCATGGGGTCAACGGGGGTGCCGTTGAGCCAGGTTTCAAAGTGGGCGTGGCACCCTGTTGAGTTTCCTGTGTTGCCCGAGTACGCCACCAGCTGGCCGCGCTTGACGCTCTGTCCCGCAGAGACGAGCACGGATGAGTTGTGGTAGAAAACAGTCATCAGGGCGTTGCCCTGGATGACACCATGGCTGATCCACAGAACGTTTCCGCCGCCCCACACAACGGTCGTCTGGCCTGCAAGTGTCACAGTGCCGTCGGCCGGCGCGTAGATGGGGGTCCCGCAGGGGGCCCCAAAGTCAATGCCTGTGTGGTCGTAGAAGCCTGTGCCGTTGAAGTCGGCCGTTCCCGGGGGGACCGGACGGTTGCGTACAAACGGTGAGGTGATCGGGATGTTGGCAGCAAAGGGATGCTGCAGGCCGAAGGCGGAGATGTTGCCGGTTGCCGGGGGAACGTAGGGAGGGGGCACGTAGCCGCCGCCCCCACCGCCTCCGCCACCGTTGTTGTTCGCGGCGGCCTGTTCGCGGGCCAGGCGTTCGGCCTCGGCCTTCGCTGCTGCGGCGGCGGCCTCGCGTTCCTTGCGCTGCATCTCGGCGATCTGGGCGGCAACAGAGTCCTGCTGCGCCTTGACCTGCTTTATCTGCGCCTGGATCCGGGGTTTTTCAGCCTCCAGCTTGGCATTCAGTGCTGCCGAATCGCTGATGAGCTTGTCGACGGTTGCCTTCTGCGCGGCGGCCTGGTCGCGGGCAACCTGCTCCGCGGCAAGCGCAGCCTCTGCCTGCTTCTTCAGATCCTTGATTTCGGCCTCAACGGCAACCAGGCGCGCGGCGGCGTTCTGGTTGGTGGCCTTTTGCACCGTCAATGCCTCAAGTGCCGCTGTCTGGCTGCGCAGGGCCTGCTCCGCCAGGTCAATGGAATTGGCAAGGTCGCCGGTGGATCCCGCCCCCAAAATGAGGGTGAGGTTCACTGGCAGCCCGCCTGCCTTGTAGGACTGGGCGGCAATCTGACCAATCATGGCCTTCGTTTCGCCGGCCTTTTTGGCGTCGGTGGCAATCTGGGCGGTGAGCTTGTCCTTGCTCTGCTGCGCCAGGTCGATCCGCGCAGCGAGCGAGTCAACTTTACCGGTGGCGGCACTGACGCGGTTCTGCGCATCCATGAGCGCGGCTTGCGCGCCCGGCAGCTGGCCCTGATAGGTGACGAGGTCGGCGGCCGACTTCGCAATGCCGGCATCAACGAATTCCAGAGACGTTTCAACATCGTTGGCCTTCTGCTGAAGGGCTGCTGCCTTGTCGTTGAGATCGTCTGCCTGTGCAGGGGGCACCAGGCCAAGCAGACCGAGCGCAAGTAGTGCGGTCACGGCGGCCGTGAGACGCCGCGCCCTGGGGCGCGGTGATCCGGGGACGGGCATGCTGCGGCCAAGTAGGGCGGATTCCACTGATCCAATTCCCCCGCTTGATTTCGAATTCATGCCGTGTAGCTCCTTCAGTATTGCCGTTCGATGCAGGCCCAAATCACGTTCGATGCGCACTTAAATCACGTTATTTACACCAGTCACATCAGACGCATGTGTAACAGTGCCCCCACTTATCTTACACTTTCAGGTTTTTGCGCAGGGAGACCGCCGATGAAACCCCGGCCAATACGATGCCAAGCAGGATCAGCACAGGGTAGATCTTGAACGCGTCAGTTGTGGAGATGAACGGCGTGCCGGAATTTGCATCCGCCAGGTACCCGCCCATGAAGAACTGCACGATCGAGAACACCGCAGCCGATGCCAACAGCGCGCCGATGGTTGCCGCAATGACACCTTCGAGCACAAAGGGCAGCTGGATCACCGTCCTGGAGGCGCCCACCAGGCGCATGATTTCAATTTCCCTGGTGCGCGACTGCGCGGAGAGCCTGATGGTGGTGGCGATCAGCAAGGCCGCGCAGACAATCATCAGCCCCGCGACACCGATGGCCACGTAGGTGGCGATGTTCATCCAGGAGAACAGCTTTTCAAGCACCTTGCGCTGGTCAACCACGGAATCGACGCCGGGGGTGGCCGAGAACGTCTCATTGATGATCTGGTACTTTTCCGGGTCCGTCAGCTTGATGCGGAACGAGGACGGGAGGTTTGCTGCCTCAACGGAATCAACCATCGGGGAGTTCGCGAACTGTTCCTGGAAGTGGGACAGCGCCTCTTTCTGGGATTCGAAGGACCACGTCTCGATGTACGGCTTGACGGCTGGCGATTCAAGCATGCCCTCGATGACCTTCTTCTGGTCGGCAGTCACCGGACCCGCCACACAGTTGGAGTTGGCAGGAACGTCGTTGCACAGGTATACGGTGACCTGAACCTTGTCATACCAAAAGCCCTTGAGCTGGCCGATCTGCATCTGCAGCAGCCCGGCCGCGCCTACAAAGGTCAGTGACACGAACGTCACCAGGATTACCGAAATGACCATCGTCAGGTTGCGGCGCAGGCCGCTGCCCAACTCGCTCATGATGAAAGCAAGTCTCACTTTTGGTCCTCATTCATGTTCTTCGAGCCGTCAGTGCCCTGGTTGACGGGCATCCCGTCGTTGTCCGCGGGCCCCCTCCTGCGCTCCAGCCGTGGCGGCATGGCCTCCTCCGTGGCGGCTGCGTCGCTTGCCGCAGCCGCACTGACCGCACGCTGGCGGCGGGTCTGTGGTTCGGCGTCGTGCTGCTCTGAAGAAACGACGGCGGATCCCCCGCCTGCCGCCGCCACGATGGGAATCATGGAGGTGTACTGGGCCATGGGCTCATCGCGCATGACTTTTCCGTGGCGCAGCTCGATGACGCGCTTGCGCATGGTGTTGACGATTTCCTCGTCGTGGGTGGCCATGACAACCGTGGTGCCGTTTTGGTTGATCTTGTCCAGAATGGCCATGATGCCGGCGCTGGTGACCGGGTCAAGGTTTCCTGTGGGCTCATCGGCGAGGAGGATGCCCGGCTGGTTCACGATGGCGCGGGCAATGGCCACGCGCTGCTGCTCACCGCCGGAAAGTTCGGTGGGCTTGCGATGGCCCTTGTCCTCGAGCCCGACGAGTTCGAGCACACGCGGCACTTCGGTGCGGATGGCGGCGCGGGACTTGCCCAGCACCTGCATGGCGTAGGCGACGTTGGCGAAAACCGTCTTGGTCTGAATGAGCCTGAAGTCCTGGAAGACAACACCGATGCCGCGGCGGAACTTGGGCACGCGCCAGCTGGGCACGTTGGCCACGTTCTGGCCTGCGACATAGATCTGCCCGTGCGGGGTCTTGTATTCGCGCAGCACCAGGCGCAACAGTGTTGACTTGCCGGAACCCGAGGATCCCACAAGGAACACGAACTCGCCGCGCTGCACATCCAGGGATACGTCATCGAGCGCAGGCTTGGACTTGCGATCGTAAGCAATGCTCACATTTTCAAAACGAATCATGACTTTTTCATTGCCCGTCCAGCGAAAGGTGCTGGCATGCTGACGGCCGGGCAGAGGCTTGGGGGAAGAAACCGCCAGCTTAACGACTATAGAGGTCGAGTGCGGCGAATGCAGGTTCCGCCCCGGTGTGTCGAGGGTTCATGATCCTGTGAATCCGGGGTTTTGCGGCCGGATTGCTGGTGCGGCCGGATTGCTGGTGCGGCCGCCCCGTCTGCCCGGACACTGCTCGCCTCCCACGCCGAAGACTGGCACAACCCGCCAAAACGACGAATCGTCTCGGGTGTTTGGCGGGTTGGACCCGTTAGCGTGAAACTGACGCCGCAACCCGGGCCCCGTCGCGCGCCAAGAGACGGCAGGCATGGCGTCCGGGCGGTGCAGTCGCCGCTGCAGACGGTTGCTGCTTCAGCTCAGCTACGTGGTTTATGCGCGTGGAGTGGTCCGTTATCCACAGATATCCACGATTGGCAGAAATCGCCTTGAGCTGGCCCGGGCCCACAGGCAGACTCGAGCCATGGAATCCAGAGTCTTGGAACAACGATTGGCTAGGGCATGGCCTGCCTGGACGGCCGTTGCGATCTCGTCCCAACTGGCAGATGCCGGCTTTGGCGAACGCGCACTCGCGACAGCCGTGCAGTGTGGTCTTGTGGTGCGGCTGCGCAGGGGCGCCTACGTGCGGACAGCGACATGGCAGCAGCTCAAGCCATGGGACCGGGAAAAGATTCGGCTGCAGGCACATTTGGCAACGGCACCGGGGGACCCCGTCTACTCCTATTTCAGCGCGGCACGGCTGCACAGCTTGTTCGTCTGGAACTGTGGCCCCCTGGTCCATGTGACGGTTCCGTCGGCCAGTTCAGGAAATGGCGGGCCCAAGGATGTGGCGGCCCACCACGAACAACTCGCTGGCAACGAGACCACGTCGCTTACCCTGCACGACGGACATGTCGTCACAGTTACCACATTGGAGCGTACGGTGTTCGACTGCGCCCGGACGGGCGGATACGCGCAGGCTGTCATAGTTGGCGATCATGCCCTCCGGTGTGGTGCCCGCTTGGAGGTCATCTGGGCGATGGTCAATGCCGCCCCCGGCCGCCGTGGTGTACGCAGGGCCAGGCGGGTACTGCGATCCTTAGATGGGCGGTCTGAATCACCCGGGGAAAGTCGAACCCGCCTGATCATTGCCGAGATGGACATCGACCAACCTGTCCCGCAATGGGAACTTCATGCGGGCAACAGACTCTACCGGCCAGACTTTGTGTGGGAGAAGCAGAAGATGATCGTTGAATTTGATGGCGACATCAAGTACTTCAATTACCAACGAACGGCCGACGTCATCCTGGAGGAGCGAAAACGTGAAAGGCGGCTCCAGGAACTGGGTTGGCGGTTCGTGCGCCTTGAATGGGCGGATCTCGCCAACCCGCGAGAAGTGAAACGGCGAATTCTGGCCGCCTACCGCGCCCCGTCCTGGCCCGCAGCAGCCTAGAACCCCGCAGCAGCCTCCCTCGCTGCCGAGAACTGGCCCAAGCCGCGTGAAATCCCGGCCGCCTCCGCCAAGACGCACCCAACCCGCCAAAACGACGAATCCTAAAGGGTTTTTGGCGGTTTGGGACCGTTTTCGGCGAAACAGGCGGCTACTGCTTCTCGGCGTTGCGGTTGTCGGCACGCCAACGGATGCCGGCGTCAATGAAGTCATCGATCTCACCGTCGAGCACCGCGGCGGCATTGCCCACTTCGTGTTCGGTGCGCAGATCCTTGACCATTTGGTACGGGTTCAGCACGTAGGAACGCATCTGGTCGCCCCACGAGGCCTTGACGTCGCCCGCCATGGCCTTCTTCGTGGCGTCTTCCTCAGCCTTCTTCAGAAGCAGCAGGCGGGACTGGAGCACGCGCATGGCGGCTGCACGGTTTTGGATCTGCGACTTCTCGTTCTGCATGGACACCACGGTGCCCGTGGGGAGGTGGGTCAGGCGTACGGCGGAGTCGGTCGTGTTCACCGACTGGCCTCCGGGCCCCGATGAACGGAACACGTCGACGCGGATGTCGTTGTCGGGGATTTCGATGCTGTCGGTCGACTCGATGAGCGGGATGACCTCGACGGCGGCAAAGGAGGTCTGGCGGCGGCCCTGGTTGTCGAAGGGGCTGATGCGGACCAGTCGGTGTGTGCCGGCTTCAACGCTCAGGGTGCCGAAGGCGTAGGGGGCCTTGACCTCGAAGGTGGCCGACTTCAGCCCGGCCTCTTCGGCATAGCTAGTGTCAAGAACTGCCGTGGGGTAGCCGTGGCGCTCGGCCCAGCGCAAGTACATGCGCAGCAACATCTGGGCGAAGTCAGCGGCATCCACGCCGCCGGCGCCGGAGCGGATGGTGATGACGGCCTCGCGCTCGTCGTATTCACCGGCCAGCAGCGTCACGATTTCCAGGTCCTCGAGCGACTTCTGCAACCCCGCGAGGTCCTTGGCCGCCTCGGCGAGGGAATCGGCGTCGCCCTCGTCCTGGGCCAGCTCCACGAGGACCTCAAGGTCATCGATGCGGGCTTCAAGGCTGCGCAGCTTCTCAAGTTTCGACTGTGCGTGGCTGAGCTTTGAGGTGACCTTCTGCGCGGCGGCGGGGTCGTCCCACAGATTGGGAGAGCCCGCCTGGTCGGACAAATCCTCAATGTCCTCAATGAGTTTCTCCACCTCCGAGACTTGCTCAATGGAGGTGTAGGTTGCGCGCAGCGCGCGGATCTCTGCGGGAAAGTCGATCTCAGCCATGATCATCAAGCCTACGGCATGCGCGGGCGTTGGTGGGGCATCCGATTCACAACACCAGGTGGGCCCGGGCCGTTGCGGTCACGGTGATGGTGATGCCCGCCGGCACCAGAAAGTTGATGAACATCGGATGCACGACGGCGGTCAGCCCCACCTGCGCAGTCCTCCCGTCCTGGGCCCCCGTGTCCGCGTCAAGGACAATGCTGTCCAGCCCCTCAGACGACTCCATGCCCGCAAGGAAGTTTTGGGTTGCGGCAAGGACACCGTGGTTCGTGAGCAGGGTTCCCGGATCACCGTCGGCGCTGCCTCCGCTAAGTTCGAAGGTGTCAGCGGCTGCGAGCGCAGCACTGTCGGCGATAGAGAGCAGCTTTTTGTGGCCGAGATACAGGCTTCCGGCTGCCGCAACGACGGTGACGAGCAACAGTGCCAGCAGGACATAGCCGATCAGCAGCACCATGACGTGGCCACCCTCCTTGGTTCCGGGCCCGCCGCTGGTTCCGGGCCCGCCGCTGCCCTGCCCCGGTTTCGGAGCGCCCCGCCGCATCCGCGTGGTTTCTGTCATTTGAACCGTCCGACCTTTTGGGTGGCGGTGGATTCGACTGTCGCCGCCGTGGCGTGAATGCCGGGCACGGCGCCAACCATCGGCAATTCCACCCGCAGCCGCACGTGGGCCCTGACAGTGCTGCCGGCAGTGAGGCAGCCGCCGTCGCAGCTGATGGTCAGTTCGGCGTTCGATGCGTCAAAGCCCATGTCCTCGATGGCCAGCTGCACGGCCTGCTCGGCCGCAAGCTGGGAAGCGGGCAGGTCGTTGTGCAGGACGAACACCTTGGCGGCCTGGTCGGCGGCACCTACCACCGCATAGGCACCGCCCTGGACCTGTCCAACGGTCAGGATCAGATACGCGACCGGAATCATCAGCAGCACGGCAAGGAAGATGAACTCCACGATGGCACTGCCGGCCTCGCCGCCCGGCACTGGCCCGCAGTTGCGGTCAGGGCTGTCCTGCAGTTGCTCCCCCGGTTTCTGTGGCACCTCATTTGGCGATGACAGCATGGCCCGTCATCTCCAGGGACCGGGCCGGACCGAACAAGCCCAGCACTGGCAGGGGTGCCGTGATCGAAACACGAAGCACGTTCAGCCCATTCCGTGTCTCCACGGTGACCGAGACGTCCTGGACGTAGTTTGGACCGAGCGCCGTGCCCACGAGCATGGTTGCCCGCTCCCGGGCGTCGGCAGCGGTCCTGTCCCCCAGCGCCCCGTACCTGGCGGCGGATGATGCGGCATCCGCCACAGTGTTGCGGACGTGCAGGGCGAGGGCCAACTGGATCAGGGCCACAAAGATCACTGTGACAAGCGCTCCGACCAGGACGAAGTCCACGACTGCGGCACCCGCCTCCCTGAGGCGGCGGCTGCCCCGATCCCTTCCAACCGGGGTTCCCGCTATGGCTGGACTTGTTCCATGGCCTGGTTGAACAGCTTTTCCAGGGCGGGCCCTGCGATGGCGAGCAGGCCGGCGACCAGCACGGCACTCATCAAGGTGATCAGAACCCAGCCCGGTACGTCCCCACGGTTCCTGTCTGTTGCCGGACGCAGCATCAGTGCCGGAAACCGTCTGCCGGTTGCTGTCCCCAGGCTCCTGAGCCACTGGCTGCCGGCAATCTGCAGTGCCACTGCCATCCCCGCTAGTTTGTGCATGACGTGCATGGTGATTTCCCTCCGTGTGGTGATGCGCGAACTCCTGTGGTGGTTCATTTCGTTTGTTCCCGGCTGTGTCCACTTAGAACCCCAGCTGCAGCAGGGCAAGGCCTGGGAACACGGCGAAGACGACTGTGAGTGGAAGGACGCCGAAAATCAGCGGGACCATCATCGCTATTTCCTTGCGTCCGGCGGATTCCATGAGCTCGCGCTTGGCGACGTCCCGTACATCCTGGGCCTGGGCGCGGAGCACCTCGGCAAGCGGCGTTCCCCTGTTCACGGCAACACTGATGCCGTCGACAAAGCGTGAGAGCGCGGCGACGTTCACGCGCGCCGAAAATTCATTCAGGGCCTCAATCAGGGGCATTCCCGTGCGGGTCTGAGCCAGGACAGCACCAAACTCCGCTGAGAGCACCCCGTTTGATGACCGGGCGACCCGCTCGAGTGCGCTTGAAGCGCTCTCCCCCGCGCCGACAGCCAATGCCATGAGTTCTGCCAGTGCAGGGAACTCGGCCAGCATGCGCGCCTGGCGTTTCTTGATGCGGGCCCCGAGCAAGGAGTCGTACATGAGGTAGCCGCACAGCATGGGGCCGAGGGTCAGTGCCATGGCGCCCATGATGTTGATGCTGCCGCGCCACAGGAGCAGGAGGGAGAACAACGCCCCGACCATGAGCCCCGCACCGGCACACAGAAACTGGATGGCCTTGAACTCAAGGGCGGTTTCCGTTCGCCCTGCCTGTTCCAGCCGGGCACCGAGTCCGTGGACGCTGATGTTGAAGCGGTCCAGGCGGTGGACGGCGTCGGAGAGGACAAGCCGGAAGATCCGTTCCAACGGACCGAACAAGGGGGAAGTTTCCTCGGCGGCCAGAAGCCTTGATCTGCTGGCCACCGATCGAAGTTGGGGTTCCACGCGCTGGGCAAAGCTGGGCTTGCGCATGACCGGGAGCCTGACGAAGGTCAGCCACAGGCCCGCGCCAAGGAGCACCCCGACACAGACGACGGCGGCCAGCCCGGCATTCATTGCAGTACCCGTTGTTCGTCCGGCAGTGCACCGATGCGCAGCATGACCCGGTAACACGCAACCGATATCAGCAGTCCGCCACCCAGAACAGCCCCGCCTGCAGGCGAGTTGTAGGCCCCGATGGCCTCGGGCCTTGTGGACATGAGCATCAGGACGATCCACGGGGCCGCCACTGCCAGCCGTGCGGCGTTCACCGTCCAGGACTGCCGTGCCTCAAGTTCGCTGCGGGTGCGGGCGTGGTCGCGCAGGAATTCCGAGAGCGTGCCCAGCAGCTTGCCCAGATCGGATCCACCAACGTCACGTGTCAGGCGCAGGGCCTCAATGATCCTGTCGGCCACGGGGTCCGCCAACGTGGCCTTGAGCGTCTGAAGAGCCCCTTCAAAGTGGCCTGTTGCCCTATAGTCGGCGCCGAACGCCTTAAAGTCCTCCCGCAGCTGGACGGGCCCTTTGCTGCCAAGCTGGACCAACGCCTCGGGCAGAGACAGGCCCGCCCTGATTGCCGAGCGCAAGTGGTCCACGACGTCGGGCCAGAGTTCGCGCATCACGGCCCTCCGGCGTCGTGCCCGCATGTTCAAAAGCGCAAAGGGGACATACCCGCTGAACAGGCCAAAGCAGAGGGCTATGGCCGGGGCCCGGGTGAGGGCCAGGGCGAACAGTGCGACGAACAGGGCCAGCCCCACGGCGCTGAGGACAAGGGATGCGGGGGTTATCTGGGGGACGCCCGCCTGCTGGAGGAGCTTCTCCAGCCTGCTGCGCCGAACGTCAGGGGGCCTTCGGGCGGGAGTGCTCCAGCACGCATTCCAGATCAGGAACAGTCCCATGCCAGCCAGAAGCCCCACCACCGCGGACATCAGGGGTCCCCCATGAGAGCTGCGACGTTGTAGCCGGCGGCGGCAAACTTTTCGGGGGCCGGCATGGCGGTTTCGGAGGCTTCCAGCCGTCCCTCGACTGTGCTGAAGACAAGTCCGGACTCGATGATGCCGTTTTCGACCCGGCGCCCCAGGGCAAGGATTTCACCCACGCTGCGCCGCCCGTTCGGTGCCCTGACGCAGTGCACCACCAGGTCGATGCAGGCCGCCACCGTCGGCACGACGAAGGCAGCGGTGATGTTCTCCCCGGCCAGAAGCGGGAGTGTACAAATCTTGACGACGGCATCATGGGCCGAATTTGCGTGGACTGACGCCATCCCGGGAAGCCCGCTGTTGAGAGCTATCAACATGTCAAGGCTTTCGGCTTCGCGGACCTCTCCGACGATGAGCCGGTCAGGACGCATGCGCAGTGCTTCCTTGACGAGGCGCCGCAACGGAATTTCCCCGGCACCCTCGAGGTTGGGTTGGCGGCATTGCAGCCCAACCACATCACGCAGGGGAAGCTTCAGCTCGAAAATCTCTTCAACGGTGACGACACGCTCGCGTGAGCCGATGCCGGCGGCCAGGCAGTTGAGCATGGTGGTCTTGCCCGCCTGGGTGGCCCCCGAAACCAGAATGTTCAGGCCGCTGCTGACGGCAGCCCCGAGGAACCTGGCGGCCTGCGGGGTCAGCGAGCCCAGCTCCACCAGGTGGTCGAGGCGGCTGGCACGGGCGGTGAATTTGCGGATGTTCACGGCCCAGTGGTTCCGGGTGATGTCAGGGATGACAACGTGCAGGCGGCTGCCGTCGGGCAAGGCGGCATCGACAAAGGGCGACGAGAGATCCAGGCGGCGCCCGGAGCTTTTCAGCATGCGCTCCACCAGGTCCCGCACCTGTTCCTCGGTGAAGACAACCCCCGTCAGCTCCGACTCGCCGGTCCGGGCCACAAACACCTGGTCCGGGGCATTGAGCCAGATTTCCTCAATGTCGGGGTCATCAAGGAAGGGCTGCAGTGCACCGAAACCGGCGACGGCGTTGAACACCTGCGCCTTGACGTCATCACCGTGGGCCAGCGACGGCACCGCCCCGATGAGGGAGCGCTCGCCATAGTCGTTGACGGCGGCGGCAACCAGCTCGCGCACTTCCGGACCCTGCCGCAGTGGATCAAGACCCTTGCGGCGGATGAGTTCGCGTACCTCATCCTCAACTATTGCCAGCGCATCCACTCAAACCACGTCCGCCCCTTTGCGGTGTGTCCAAACCCTGTGTTCAGGAGCCTAGACCTGGTGCGTGGTGGCGCGCCAGTACGAGTCTAGGTTCTGTGGATAACTCCTTGAATACAGATTGCTCCCGCTGGCGCAGTGGAAGGCCCAGCCACGAGGCCGGGCCTTCCACTTTCAGATCGGCCAGTCACAGTAGCCGGGCCGCCGCACCGAGGCCGTCAAGTGTCGACTAGCTTCCCAGTCGGAGCGTCTGCCAGCCTCCCGAACCAATTTGCTTCCGTGCGCCGATGCCACCATTGACTACGGGGTAGTGGAACAAGTTCCCTGCCTTGTCGCGGGCCAGGATGCCTCCAGCATTATTGCCAAGATGGTTCTCGATACCAGATATATGACTCATGCTGTCCCAGCTGGTGCCGATCCTAGTGCGGGGCCCGAGCGAGACCGCACCATTGCCAATACCGGGGTAGAGATAAAAATCCCCTGCAGCGTCGCGAGCCGCAATGTCGATCAGCCCGTCGCCGTTTACATCTACGGATACAAAGGTCATGGGGCCCCAGGAAGTACCAATTCTCGTTCTGGCACCCAATCCACTGCCCGTGACAGCAGGATAGTAGAACAGCTCCCCGGTGAGGCTATCTTTGGCCACTACACCAGGGAATTTAGTGCTGCTGCTCCACTTCGTGACGGCGATTTCGTAGGGTCCCCACGATGTACCAATAGTCACCGGTGCGCTCAAGGTCCCGTCTGATTGTCCGTAGCTAACGGTGAGACGTCCGTCAGCCCATACTGCAACAATGTCCTGGTTGCCGTCGGCGTTGAAGTCCACCACATCAAACTGTTGTGCGCCTGCCCATCCTCCGGAGATGTACCTCCGCTGCCAGAGGTCACCGCCACGAGCAGAATCATAGACAAACAGACTTCCGGCGGGGTCCACGGCGGCCACATCGCCGTTTTTAGCTACAGGCACCGGCGCCGGTTGCGGCTGGCCGGGGCGCGCTCCTGGGTATCCGGCCAAGTTGGCGACAACAACCTTCATCCCATACCAACCGGCCTTGGTCGTTGTGACCTGCCCCATCCCTACGGTTGTTGCCCGCTTGTCAAGCAAGGCCGCACGGTGGGCGGGGGAATTCATCCACCAATCAATGATCTGCGCGGGCGTGGTGTTGATGCCAATGATCTCCGAGTACATATCTGCGCCCGAAGGGAGGATTGAAAGTCCAGCATCGGTCCTGTGGAGCTTGTTCATGTCCACTGTGTCATTGTTGATCCGAGTGTTAAGGATGGCCGCCCACTGCTGGGATCCCGTGGCAATCGTTGCGCTCAATGCCAGGGGACCGGCGCCGTTAGAGGCTCGAACTTTATTTGCCAAGTCCAGGACCTGGGCCAAGTAGGGATCGCTCACGGCAACCGCAAACGGGACAGCGAGCTGCCCATTAGAGGCAGCGGGATCCGGAATGGCTTCACCGGTAGCTGGGGGGCCCAGCACGGGCGGCACTGGAGCTACCTCCGCCGTCTCCGACGCGAGGGGATCCGCTGGATTTGAGGTTGCCGGAGGAACAGGAAAGTCGGCAATTGGCGCAGTTTCTGTCGGAATTGCCTTGGCTGGCGGCGTCGCAGGAGCGGCGGTAGCCGGGGTCGGCGTCGCAGGAGCGGCGGTAGCCGGGGTCGGCGTCGCAGGAGCGGCGGTAGCCGGGGTCGGCGTCGCAGGAGCGGCGGTAGCCGCAACTGGAGTCAGCAGTATCCCGCTGAGAGAGAGTGCCACAAGGCACCCTAGAAGCTTTCGCATGGAGAGTGCCTCACTTTAATGAAAAACTTGGACAGAGCCAAGAGAGCTACCTCATAATAGCCGCATCCGGCAGAGACAGACGGATCGAGAGTGCGGCCCAACTACCAACCACGGACGGTACGGTTGCCGCGCAGGGTGGTAGTTGGCTATCCCGTCGCGGCTTGGGAGTAGATTTCCTCGTACTGAGACACGAACGCCTCTTGACCGCAGTGATTCACACAAATGGCCCTGATCGCTACGGGGTCGTAGGAGTGAAAGTTCTCCATGATCGCTAGCATGGCCGCGCCGAGTTCCTCGCGGTCATCAATACTGACAAGTAATCCGTTGGCCTCGAAAATGGCGTTCTTTCCCGCCCAGGTCTTCGTTGACACAAGAGGAAGTCCACAGGCCATTGCCTCCCACAGCACGGTACCAAAGGCTTCTGCATGGCTGGGGAGGACGAATACATGAGCCGAACTGAATTCGGATACTATCTCGCTCCTGGCAACCGCGCCCATGAAATCGACTTTCGACGCGATGCCAAGTTCGACTGCCAGTGCTTGCAGTACTGCCCTTTGGACGGATTCCCCTGCGATCCTCAGCCTGACGCCATCAAGATCCCGGAATTTATCCGCGAACGCTTGAATCAGCAGGTCAACCCTTTTGCCAGGGTCAAGGTGAGAAACATGACCAAAAATGAAAGGACCAGAAGGTGCCTGCCGGGTGCCAATATTTTCGAACTGGGGGCTCAACAACCCGGGAACGTACTGCCATTTGTCCTGACCAAGGTCGTAGCTGGCGTTTAGTTCGGGGACAAACCCTCGGGCAACTGCGACCAATGACGACGCCGCGAGTGCAGCCCTGCGCCCGTGCACGCCGTTCCATTTTTCCCGCATGCGCCCCAACGATGTGGGGCGGTGCTCGGTGACGATAAAGGGAATACTGAATTCGGCCGAGAGCGCGTGTGCCACTAGCCCGGCCGGGAACATGGCGTGGGCGTGCAGGACGTCGGGCTTGCCATTGTCTTTGATGTAGCGGGTCAGCAACTGCCGCGATGCACGCAACAGGACCCCGGTATTCGCGCCGGGAACTTTTGGATAGGGCAGAACACGATCAAGTCTGTACGTCTGGATCCCTGACTCGACGGAGAGCCGAACACCAGGAACACGAGTCCGGACTTGTCCCACCTCGTAAATCGGAATGCCTTTGACTGCAATGACACCTACCGTGTGACCAGAGGAAACCAACGCTGCAGCCTGTTCAATGAAGAAACTACCTGAAAAGTCAGTCGGCGTTGCCGGATACCAGGAAGGTACAAAAAGTACGTGCATCAAGACACCATATCCCGCTTGTACGCTCTGAATCATCCTCCTGGTGAAACCACCTCGTTTTTGCCGCACCGGCCGGCCGGATTCGGGGTGAGAGAATAGGAGCATGTCTTTTGCTGCCCCCATCCTGTCCCGTAGCCAGTGGAGAACATACACAGTCTCCGAATCAACCACCCTATGGATACTGGGCGGCTCATCCTGTGACGCGCAGTTGCTAGCCCTGATGAACGACGGCGGTTCGCTCACCGACGGGCTGCGCTTGGTTTCAGGACATTTCGCGGCAGTGGTTATGAGCCCCGATCAGATGATTCTTATCGAGGATGCAATTCGTAGCTTCCCCCTGTTTTACTCTGTAGCGGAGGGCCAGGCAATGGTTTCGGACGACATTGTCAGCTTGGCATCGACAGGACAGCATTATGTGGCTGACTATGATTCCCGAATCGAGTTTCGCCATGGCGCTTACGTGGCGGGCTCACATACCCTCTATGCAGGGGTGCATCAGGTTCAGGCGGGCGAGGTGGTTACCATCGGTGCCACAGGCAACGTGGACCAGAAGTTCTTCCGCCAATTCCAATACTCGACTCTGATGATTGAGTCGACGGAGGCAGTGGATGAACACTTCAGCACTGCGCTTGAGGCAACTATGTCCAGGTTTCTGGCCCAGGCGAATGGGCGCCAACTTGTTGTCCCTCTCAGCGGCGGTCTGGATTCAAGACTTCTGAGTACTTACCTCAAAGATGTCGGGTACGAGAACGTTGTCAACTTCACCTACGGCGTTGGCAGGACCCGTGAAGTCCTGATCAGCGAGAGCGTCGCTGCGGCTTTGGGCCAGAAGTGGATTTTCTGCCCTCACGAAGAATCGACGATTCGAGCGACCTGGGCGACCGAAGAAGCTGCGGAGTTCATGAAGTTCGCACATGCAGGCGCTTCACTCCCCCACGTTCAAGACTGGTATGCGATTCGCTGGTTGAAGGCCGAGGGACTGATAGACGACGACGCCATTTTCCTGCCAGGACACACGATCGTGGGCAACATGCACGACGAAGACATTCTCGACGCCGAGACAACCTCACGCGCCGAAATCACCGACCTTATTTTCAAGCATCACTACATGCTTCAGCCGGAGAATAGTCCCGTTGTCGAAAACAGCCGGTTGCAAGGGACAATTGAGAAATTCCTGGACCAAATCTCTTACGATGGCTCGGTTGTGTCCCGGCTGACGGCGCTGGAGTACTGGAATATTAGGGAACGCCAGACGAAGTACATCAACAATTCTGTGCGAAATTACGAGTTCTTCGGCCACGACTGGGCGTTGCCAATGTTGGATCGTGAAGTCTACCTCGCTTGGGGCGACCTCCACCCGAATATCACGAGGAACCGGGATTGGTATGAAGGCTACGTAAATCGCCGCTACGCCGCTGCCACAGGTCAAGAGTTAAAGACGTTTGCTCCCACGGACATCTCCAAAGGCAAGAGGGACGCGGTCAAGACAGTTTTGCGCACCGTGGGGCTTTTGGGCTTTGTGGAGCGGATCATCACTGCCAAAGCTGTTCAGAACCATCCAATGGGGTTCAACTGGTTCGTCTCCGGAATGAACCAGGCCGAACTCTTCAAGTTCACCCGCAACGGCGGAAACCTCTTGGGCGCCTATGCTGACGAATTCTTGACAGATACCTGGAATGAGCACTGCAAGATTTTCACACCCCCCGAGTCGTAAGATCTGGCTAGCTTGGAGAAGCATCACTTTTCGCCGTTCCTTGGCCTCAAGTGATGCTTCTCCGCCGTGTTGCTAACGCAAGATGCCTTGATTGATGCCAGGCAGGAATGCGTCCGCCTTCATCCCTGTCCCTGAGTAAAACCAGAGACTGCCGTTGTTGTTGATCCCCACCAGGTCTGCCTTTGCATTCCTGTCAACATCACCAACTCCGAGCAGAGTACCGTAAGCGTCCCAACCGGAACCACCGATCTTCATTGGCTTCTTAAGGTCGGATAGGGAGTTGAGGGTGCCTGTTCCTGCTCGGAACCACAATGCACCCTGTGGGTCAACGGACAAGAGATCGTTCTTGCCATCGCCGTCGAGGTCTCCAGCACCCACAATTTTTGAGGCGGCTATCCAGTCACTTGTACCCAAGTTCTTCCCTGCCGCAAAACCGCTATTTGTGCTTGAAACACGGCCTAGGCCGGCATAGAACCACAACGATCCGTCGCTTCTCTTGGCCAAGAGATCAGCCTTGCCATCGGAATTCATATCTCCTACGGCCATTACTTCGGTAAATGAGTTCCAGTAGGTACCGATTTTAATGCCTGGTGCATAGCCGCTGTTGTTGGCGGATACGTTTCCGCTCCCTGCATAGAACCAGAGCGTGCCATCGGGGCGAATTGCCAGAAGGTCCGCGAACGAATCTCCGTTGACATCTCCTGCACCAATGACTGTGTCATAGGCATCCCAGCTATTGCCGACACGGATTCTGGCCTTGTACCCTCCGGAACCGTTCCCCGGGTATTGCCATAGTGTGCCGTTGTGCTCGATGGCAAGAAGGTCGGGCACGCCGTCGGAATCCGTATCACCGGCTGCAAGAACTTGTTTGAATTGTTCCCACCCCGAACCTCCAATGTTTCGGGCGGGACTGTACCCGTTGTCCCGCATGCCCGTTCCTGGGTAGAAATATTGAGTTCCATCTCCTCGGATTCCGAGGATATCCGGTTTGTCGTCACCGTTCAGGTCCCCTGTGCCAAGTACATCTTGAAACTGTTCCCATCCCGAGGAACCAATCTTTCGCGCAGGAGAATATGTGTTGCCCGAAGGAGTACTGTTCCCTGTTCCAGCGTAAAACCACAGCGAACCATCAGGCCGTGTTGCCAGAATGTCCGGGATATCGTCTGAGTTAAGATCGCCTGTCCCAAGGATGGTGCTAAAGGTGTCCCAGCTTGATGTGCCAATCCTGATGGGTGCGGCAAATCCGTTGCTTGCAGAAGACACTGCCCCCAGTCCGGAGAACTGCCAAAGCGTGCCGTCAGGCTTCGTTGCAATGAGATCGTTCTTGCCATCGGAGTTGTTGTCCTTGGCTGCAATGATCTTGGAGTACTGATTCCAGGTTGCTGGTCCAACGGATTTCCCAGCAGCGAAGCCGCTACTTCCTTCCCCAATTACTCCTGTCCCTGCATAGAACCACATTGATCCATCGGGCCTGACGGCAAGTAAATCGCTTTTGCCATCACCGTTGATGTCTCCTGGACCTATGAGCTGTGAATATACGTTCCAGCCACTGCCAATCTTGATCCCTGCCGCGAAAGTCCCTGTTCCCATTCCTGCCTGGAACCACAGCCCGCCATCGCCGCGAAGGGAAACAAGGTCGTTTCTCCCATCTCCATTCAGGTCCCCTACCGAAGTAGTCTTAACGCTGTCGCCCATCGTTGCGTAGGCCCTCAGCTGGTCCAATGAGCCCTTCCAAACATTGGAATCCCCAGCGAGCGGACCGTCGTCGGTAAATTGCCACATGCGGTAATCAGACCATCCTGCAGGCAACGGTTCTGGGCCCCACGTGTTGTAGGCGGCAACATGCAGACCATTCTCAGAGAATGAGGAGTTGTAGCCTGTGCACCGATTCCACCAGTCAACTGTGCTGTAGATCATCGGCAGTCTGCCAGTTCTCGCCAAAATGCGGTCCGAGAAGTCCCGGATCCAGGCCACCATTTGAGCGGGATCCATGTTGTAGCAACTGTTGCCGAGAGACGAGTAGGGGTTGTATTCCACGTCCAACAAAGGCGGGAGTGTCCAGCCATCGGCTGACCAACCGCCTCCGTTATTGACAAAGAAGTCAGCCTGGGCGGCGCCCGGGGAAACGCTCGGCAGTGCGAAATGGTACGCGCCTCGAATTAGTCCGACATTTCTAGCGCCTGTGTACTGGCTACTGAAGTAGCTACTTGTCATGGTGATGCCTTCGCTAGCTTTCACATACGCGAACTTGGCACCCTTTCCCGCCTCTGAAGCCCAATTTATGTTGGGTTGGTGCCCACTAACGTCCATGCCGAGCACGCCAAAATTGGGTACCCAGGAACTCGCTGCATAGGGCGAGAGGACCCCGCCCCTGGCTTTGCTCTTGGCCTGTTTCGCTTCCATCCCCATGAAGGCGCCGTTCGCGCCCTGCTGCTGAGCCAAGGTTTCTTTCGGCGCGGTGAGCGCCTCGGCCGAAGCGCTCGGCTCTGCAGGCCTGCTCTCGGGCCGGGAATTGCTGGCAGTTGGAACGGGCTCCGCTTCCACTGGGCTCGGCGAATCAGTGGGCTCGGCGGGTGGCTCAGGGACAATCGTCGGTGTTGCGAACGGCTCCTGCGGCAAGGCATCAGCGGAGGGCGATGCACTTGCCGCTGGCTCCTGGTCAGCCGTTGCGGAGGCCAAACCAACACCCAGGAGACCTGTTGCCAAAAGCGCGGCAACAGTGAATGCCGAAAGTAGGCGTACTGGAATCCGTTGTTGGCTTGTATTGCTGCTGCGGCGTTGGGCGTTATTTTCCAAGGGTTTCTCCAAGATACATGTCAAACCTTTCTCGGCTCCCCCGAATTTTTTGAACTCGGCGCGGCTGAGAGTCAAGATGGAGTTCAACCTTACTATTCTTAGGCCCGGCCTTGAGCTGCGGCCCTGTCGCTGCCGCAGCAGCTTGGAAATTCCGCCGTGATCGTGCACTGAAAGATGCCTGAATCTCGGCGCCACGCACCGAGCAGCCGATTCCACCGCGAGATTGCCAACCGACTAAGCTTAGTTCATGCGAATTCTTAGCGTTGTTGGTGCGCGTCCTCAGTTTGTAAAGCTTGCTCCCATTGCCAAGGCCATGGAGGGCTCTGCAGAACATTTGATTGTGCACACCGGGCAGCACTATGACGAAATCATGAGCGACGTTTTCTTCAGGGATCTGGGCATCCCGGCCCCTGATTTCAACCTAGGCGTTGGTTCGGGCAAGCATGGCGCCCAGACGGGCGCCATGCTTGCGGGGCTGGAAGAGATCATGGAATCTACCGCACCTGATTGCGTCTTGGTCTATGGGGACACGAACTCAACCTTGGCAGCTGCCATTGCCGCCACCAAGTTGCATCTTCCTGTGGCACATCTGGAGGCTGGTTTACGCTCGTTCAACCGCCGCATGCCTGAGGAGCACAATCGCGTGCTGACCGATCACAGCGCTGACCTGTTGCTCGCTCCGACTGAGGTGGCAATGCAGCATCTCGCCTCAGAAGGACTTGGCGCGCGTTCTGTCCTCGTGGGCGATGTGATGACAGATGTTCTCTTCAAGGTTCGCGATTCACTGATGCAAGTCCCGCAGCTCATGCCCGCTGGCATGACAAAGGGTGAGTACTATGTCTGCACAATCCATCGACCTGACAACACGGACTCCGCAGAACGGTTGCGGGCAATCGTTGCTGAACTTGCCGGGCTCAACAAGCCAGTGTTGTTGCTCGCCCATCCGCGTTTGCGTAGCCTTGCCGAAACTCACGGCATAGACCTGAGCCAAGGGGCCATCACCCTCAGTGACCCCCTGGCTTATCCTGACCTCATCAACACTGTAATGAACTCGGCCGGGGTCGTCACCGATTCCGGCGGACTGCAGAAGGAAGCATTCCTCCTTCGCGTGCCATGCACCACGATTCGTCCAGAAACCGAATGGGTTGAAACCGTAGAGCTTGGTTGGAATGCCCTTGTGAGCGAGGATCTTTCAGTGCTTTCCAAGACTGTGCAGCGAGACGCTCCGCAATCAACCGACGCTTCCCCCTACGGAGACGGCAAAGCAGCCAACCGTACTGTTGCGGCCCTGCTGAGTAACTTTGGTGCATGATAATGATCTCCAGCCAGGCCGCTGCGTGCTTTGGCGCCCTCTAAACATGGGACACTGAAAGAGTGAGTCGAACTTGGGTTGTCATTCCGATGTACAACGAAGCAACAGTTGTAGGCGACGTGATCAAAAGGCTCCTGCCGAACTTCCCTCACGTGGTTTGCATTGACGACGGCAGCAGCGACGGTTCCCAGAGAGTCGCAAGAGCAGCCGGCGCTGTCGTAGTTCAGCACCCCGTAAATCTCGGCCAGGGCGCTGCGCTGCAGACTGGCATTGAGTACGCATTGCTCGATCCCTCGACAACCGAAATCGTAACCTTCGACGCCGACGGTCAGCATCGGGTCGAAGATGCCGTGGCCATGGTGGCCCGCATCCGATCAGGCGAAACCCAGGTCGTCTTGGGGTCACGCTTCTTGGACGGGCGAACTCAAGTCTCCAAGACGAAGCGCTTGGTTCTTAGAGTCGCAGCAGTACAGTCCCGCTGGGCAACCGGAATGGCGCTCACTGACGCACATAACGGGCTCCGAGCATTCGATGCAGCGACGGCAGCCAAAATTGATCTCAAACAAAACCGCATGGCACATGCCTCTGAGCTGATTCACCAACTGGCTGAGATCAAGCCGCGCTGGGCTGAGCATCCGGTCGAAATTATCTATACCGACTACTCAAAATCAAAGGGACAGTCGCTGCTCAATTCCGTCAACATCGTTGCAGATCTTTTCTTTAGGTAGAGCCATGCAGATCATAGTTCAGATCGTCCTCGTCCTCGCCGTTTCCACGGTCTCGCTCGCGCTCATGCGAGGCGGATCGAATGCACGCTACCTCGCAATTCGGCGCATCATGTTGGTCCTGTTTGCCATGGCTGCGGCGCTGTCAGTGTTCTTTCCAACGATTCTCACCCAACTGGCCCAACTACTCGGTATTGGGCGCGGAACCGACCTTGTGCTCTACGCCCTCGTAGTTTCAGTCCTGGTGTTCATGGCGACCACCTACCAGCGCTTCCGCCACTTGGAAACGACGCTGACAAAATTGTCCAGGCGAATTGCCATTGACGAGGCCGAATACCCGTGGAGCGGCAAGGAAAAAGACTAGGCCCCAACGGCCACGTCATCCATCGAGCACAGCTGGCTGCGCTGCATTCAATCGCCTCGTGACGCCGGAGCCGAGTTGCGGATCAAGCCCGCTCTACCGCCGTACCCAGACCTGAAAATTGCCTTGGGTTGCTTCCAAAACGAAGTTTTTAGTTAGTTCGTCAATGGCGGCTGGAGACATTCCATAGTATTCCTGCGGGTTCCCCACAACTGCGGCGTCGGAAACTCTGAGCTGCTCAATCTGCAGCTCCCCTGAAGAAATTGGCGAGAACGCTGCGGATTCAAGTCCTTCCACCATCCGTGTGCCGTAGACATCGACCACCGATCCGCAGCCATGGTCTACGGAACGAGACAGTGAATCACTGATGATCCCTAGATAGGCGTACGGCGTAAACACGCAGGAGAAGGGTGCCGTCTCAGCTGCAAGCTCTGCTTCGTTGACGTTGGGCAGGGGCTTCGGTTCTAATATAAATCCCCTGATCCCTACAGGCACCAGGCAAACCGCCACCAATGCAAGGACCACCCCCCTAACAATCGGTACCCGCCCTAATGCCAGTTTTTGGACAAAGAAGCCAAGGGTTGCACCCAAACAAAGTGCCAGATATGCCGCCGAAAAATTGGGGTAGTGGTCAAAGAAGCTCATGGCGATAAGGAGCGTTGCCACCGTTGCGCTGGCCAGAACTGCCCACCAAAATTCGTCTGCCCATTTGACAGGCCTAAAACTATATCGCAATCCGATAGCTGCAGCCGCCAGGACGACCACAACACCCCCTATGGCGACCGCAAACAACATTGTTTGCGGCAGCGGGACGCCCACGAAATCGTTGAGCCGGTAGACAAGATCCTTCACTGCCCCGTCGGTGCGAACCAACTGGGCAACAATGACGTTGTTGAACATTGCCACTGGCGCTGCGATGAAGAACGGTCCCATGACCACACAGCACACAAGCGTGCCCACAAGAAGGAACCGTGCAAGTATTCTTGGGCCGTAACGCAAACCGACCATAGCCACCACTACGGCAATTGGCACAATAGCCCACAGCTTGAAGCACATGGCTAGAGCCAGGAACACCGCGGCGAGGCCAATCTTTCCCTTAGATGGTTCCGTACCGTTCCTGCTGGACGACAGCATCGCCGCAAGCGTGCACACCGTTAGCAGCGGTGAGAGCATAATGGATCGCTCAGCGATGGTTGCCACAGGAGAGACGCTGTAGAGGAATGCCCCAGCGAGAACTGCGACATAGCCCCAGCGCCTCAAGAGCACGCCTATCAATACCGCGTTGAGGGCCCCGATCATGGCAAAAAAAACCCTGGCCGCGCCGATACCTGCAGTATCTGAAAAAAGCTGCCCAATAAAGGCAAACGGCACCATCAGCAGTGCTATCCCAGGAGGGTGAACCAGGACGAAATCCCTGTACGGCAGAAGGCCCGCCAAGAGATTCACCCCGGAGGCATAGTGAACACCATCGTCGTACCCGCGAAACCCGCCGAGGGTTCCCGACGTCAAGAGCGGAATTAGCCTGAAGAGGAAAGCAACTATGCCCACTGCCGCAAGCACGATTGTCATGCTCTTTACTGACCTCGGGTTCTTGTGAAGCTTTCGGGTATTCCTTCTTGATTTTGGCTCAAGACTTGAATCGCTCATGAATATCTACTTGCCCGACGAGAGTTCTTTGGCGACTTGCTGGGCACGGGCCAGCCACGTATTGGCATGCCGGATTTCTAGGGCCTGGTTTTTCACCTGTGAAACTTTTTGCGGCTGCTCGGCTAAATCATCAAGTAGCTCAGTGAGCGCCTTCTCCTTGAAAGGAACAACCCAGCCGTTTCCGTTCTTCTCCACGAACTCAGCCACATTTGTTCCGCTATTGACAATGACAGGCTTGCCGAATCCGATGTACTCAGCGAATTTGATGGGGGCGGCAAAGGACCGGTAGATGCTTGGCTCAATAAATAGCATGCAAATGTTGGCCTTGGCATAGTAAGGGATCAACTCACGACCATGCTTGTGTACGATTTGAATTCGCTCATTCAAAAGAGGCTGATAGTCGGCGGCTACCTGCTGCCATTCTTCTTCCCTTGTACAAATGGTTAGAAGGGCGTTCCTAGAGGCAGCTACAGCTTTGACGCAGTCTTGCATGTTGTAGTAGCCGCCCAGCCCGCCAACATAAAAGAGGTTGACCTGATCGGACTCCGTGGCCGGGACATCCGCGATCTCACCGCCAGGTGGCAATGCCGCATGACGAGACGCGGGAAAGTGAGGAACAAACTTTCCCATGCCCAGCGATGGCAGATAAAGCCGATCAACGGCGGTTTTGTACCGCAGCAGGTCAAGGTTGTATAGCGCCCTCGTTACCGTGTGAACCAGAACGTTTAGCCGCTCTTTGTACTCCGGGAAACGCCAATAGATGTCCCGGTAGAACAGGCCAACCTTGATCCCGTGCCTCCGGCAATAGCGCATAAATGAGATGTCCATTAGCGGATGGTGCGGCAAATGATCTTTGTCAGTCAACGCCGTCGGCATTGTGTGACTCTCCGAATAAACAAAATCAAAGCTCTCGCCGCCTGCAATGCGGGCCTTGAGCTTCTTGATCAAGACACGGCGTTGCTTGGACTCGCCCGAAACTAGCTCAACGTCATAACCGCTGTCCTTGAACGCCTGGAGCATGCGCATGGGACGAACTCCGCTTCCGGTCTTGGCGTCCGGGTTGAGTGGATAGGGTACGTGGTAGATCATGCTGGCCATGGCTGCAAGGCTTTCTAGTTTGTGGTTGGGTGCTGTCTTGCGGGTTTCCTGCGTAGATGCCGCCGTGCGTAGGCGGCTGAGGATCAAACGCCCAGTATTGTTTGGTCCGGTTCTGGCTGTCGGTCGTATCGATACCCAACCCATAGCGCGAGCATTGTGAAGATGATCAAGATTCCGGCCATCGCGAACGCGACGATGGTCAAGTTCGCCACGATGTCACCGCTTAGGAAGTACAGCAGGGACAACGGAACTGCGGTGTAGAAAATGGCGTGAATCAGCATCAGATGCTGCGTTTCTGTGACAACGAATATTGTCGAAATCGGTGACGTAATCAGACTCATGAAAAGCCACGGAACCAGTGCCCTAGCAATGAGTCCGGCCTCGGCCCATTCTGCGCCAAGGACAACAGGGAATGCCCAGGGCGACAACCAGTAGATGAGTGCAAAGGGAACGACGCCCAGAATGGCAGAACGGAACACCGAAGACTTGGCAAAGGCAAACATTGTTCCGCGTTCCATGACTGCAAGGCGTTGGAAGAAGACTTGCGCCAGGGCCCCATTGATCAGGCCAAGAGGTACTTCCAGGAGTTTCCATGCCATGAAGAACTGACCCAGCAGCGGGCCGGAATAGACGATTGCAATAATGATGTTGATGCCGTTGGTCCGCACTGCGTCGACAAGCGCGTTTGGGCCGTTGAGCAACGGCATCCTACGGTAGCGGCCAAAGAGCCCGCGTATAGTCTTGTGGGATTCATCGAGTCCCTGACGCACGTCCCGGCCTTTATGCCGGAGAGTGAGAAGTGCTGCGGTCTGCCCGATGAGCGTGCCAAGAATGAGACCGGCAACACCACCAATCTTGCCCAGGGCCAGCAACAGCTGGGCAATTGCAGTTCCGCCACTCTGCAAGACACGGTTAATGCCGATGGCCTTGTAGTCGCTGCGACGATTGAGCCAATACGTTAACGCACTGATTTCTGCCAGCGTGAAGATGCTCAATCCAACGAGCCACAGCCACGGAGCCAATTCAGGCTTGCCCATGGCATCGGCTATCAGGGGTGCACCGATTCCGCACACGAGTGTTGCGGTGATACTCACCGCAAGGATGAGCCGGGAAACGCCCTTCTTGAGGACCTTCGCGTCTGCGTCGCTCTTGGGCAGCATGATGGCCATGTCATAACGCAGGGCTGCGATGACAGTCACCGTTGCAACGATCGAGGAATAGAGCGAAAACAACCCATAAGCCTCGGGCGAGTACAACCGTGACAGAACCGGTGTCAGCAACAGCATCAGGAGCTGAGCTGCGGCGGTTCCAGTGAGAAGTGTGACTATGTGCCGCAGAAACTCACTTCTTCGCCATCTGGCAATTCGACCAGCACCATCATTTGTCACGGACTAATCGGTTTCCCGTGGCTAGCTATGACCTCGGCGGCGGCAAGCTTTCCCGAAGCCTGCAGCGATGCGTTGTTGGCAACCCAGCTGCTCCGCTGTGCTCGGCTCTGGTCTGGATCGCGCAAGAGCTTGAGCATCGCCTCAGCCACGGCACTCGCAGTGTACTGCGTGGCGATGCCTAGTTCATTGTCATGAACCACTGCGGCACCATCGCCTTGACCGGCGAAAATGACGGGGGTTCCGCAGCCAGCCGCTGCGTAGATCTTCGTGGGCTTTGCAAAGTCATAGCCCTGCTCAGGTTTGATACTTACAAGAGCCCCTGTTGCACCCCTGATCCAAGCAGCAGCCTGTGCGGGTGGAACAACGCCACCAAAATGTACTTTGCCTGGCACCGTTGCTTCCGCTAGTTCTTTCAGATGCGGCTCATCTGTGCCTTGGCCAAAGAAGTGGATTTCAGTTTCAGGATACTCAGTCAGCACTTTCCCTAGCGCTTCAATGAATATTCCGGCGCCTTGCCATTCACTCATCGTCCCCGTGTAAATGAAGTAGGGGTTCTCAGCATGGGCTGTGGCCCCGCTGGGTCCAAAGACGGATGTATCGACACCGTTGCCAACAACATGAATCCGTTCATAGGGCACACCAAATTTGGCGACCTGTTCAGCCACCGGTTCAGACACGGCAACAACCGCCGTTGCCCGGCGCAGCACGAATCCTTCGACGGCACCTAAAACGTTTTTAACGATCGAGGAGACGTCCATGGCAGATAATGCTTCACTCCAGATGTCGGCCGCATAGTACACAAAAGGGCGGCGACACAGTGCAGATGAAAGCGCCACAACAACGCCAGTTGTTGGCGGCGGCTCGGAAACAACAACATCTGCCCGGGTAAGCAACAGCCTGAAAAACAATGGAATATCAAAGCTGAGGTACTGAACATAGCCGCGCACGTATCCGCTCGCATCACGAAGAACAGGCCAGCGGCTCACCTTGTAGACGGGCTTAAAGACAGGTGCCTCTGGTGGAAGCTTGGTTGTCAGCACCGTGACTTGCGCGCCTTGTTGAACGAGCCCATCGACAAGTGCCTTCAAACGGAATGCTGCGGCCCCCACTTCTGGCGCAAAAAGTCTCGTTGCAACAACGACCTGTATCGGTTTCTCCTTTGCCACTAGGCTGGCATCCTTACAACCTTGCCAAGTCTGGCCGATTCGAGCACGGCCTCAGCCACGATGAGTGTGTCCTGGCCTTCGGCCATGGTGACAACGTCATTGCCTTTCCCTAGGACTGCATCCCTGAACGCTTCGTGTTCAGTCCGCAAGGGCTCGGGTTTAGAGATTGCCAGTCGGGTGACATTGCCTTCGGAGACTCCCCTGAAGGCTCCGATGGAATCCCATTCAGTTGCGACGGTGCCGTTCTCGAAGAAAGTCAGGTCCGCAGTCACAGTGTCTGCCACGAATGCGCCCTTCTCACCCGTGACGACTGTCAGGCGTTCCTTCATGGGGGAAAGCCAGTTCACCAAGTGGTTAGTGATAACACCGTTGGCGAGCTTTCCTGTGGCCGAAACCATGTCCTCATGCGGTCGCCCGCTACGAGTTGTGGTCTGGGCGAAGACCGACTCGTAGCGGCTTTGAGCCAGCCACGCAGTGAGGTCGATGTCGTGCGTACCAAGGTCCTTGACCACGCCAACGTCGGCAATACGGGAGGGGAACGGCCCCTGCCTGCGTGTGGCGATTTGGTAGACCTCACCCAGTTCGCCGTCGGCAATGCGCTTTCGCAACGACTGGAGAGCTGGATTGAAGCGTTCTATGTGCCCAACCGCACCCACCAGGCCCTTGGCCGCGAATGCTTCAACGAGACGCTGGCCGGCAGGTGCGCTGGCTGCGATTGGCTTCTCCACGAGCGTGTGGATGCCAGCGTCGGCTAAGGCAAGTCCGACTTCTTCATGCATGCCTGTGGGTACGGCCGCAACGGCCATATCTATGCCCGCTGCAATTAGTTCTTCAACGGTGTGCAGAACGTTGAGTTCCCTAGCGACACCATGAGGATCCCCGTAGGCGTCTGCCACTGCCACCAAGTCCAGGCCGTCAACTTCACGGATGACGCGGGCGTGATGGCGTCCCATCATGCCCAGGCCGATAAGGCCAACGCGCAGATTCGCCATGTTTAGGCACCTGCCTTGACGATGGTGTTGACTGCGCTCACGATGCGCTCAAGATCGTTCTGCGTCAGCGACGGATGAACCGGCAACGAGAGGACTTCCTTGGCGGCAATTTCAGTGTTGGGCAAATCCTCGGTCCGGTTAAAGGACGGCAGGCGGTGGTTGGGGACGGGGTAGTAAACCCCTGAGCCAATGTTGAACTCCGAACGCAGGCGCGCATGCAGCTCGTCGCGGCCCTCAGCTACACGAATGGTGTACTGGTGATAGACATGCTCGGCTCCTGCGGCAACCTTGGGCGTTCCCACGCCTTCTAAGTTGGCGGTCAGGAAGGCTGCATTGTCTTGGCGCTGTTTGGTCCAGCCCATGACCTTTGTCAGCTGGACACGACCAATGGCTGCATGCAGGTCCGTCATGCGGTTGTTGAAGCCCACCAATTCATTTTGGTACTGGGTCTCCATGCCCTGGTTGCGCAGCAGACGCAGGTTTCGCTCAACCGTGGCGTCGCCAGTGGACACCATGCCACCCTCACCCGAGGTCATGTTTTTGGTGGGGTACAGGCTGAACATGGCGAACTTTCCAAAAGTTCCAACCTTCTTGCCATTGAAAGATGCACCATGGGCTTGAGCAGCATCCTCATAGAGGTCAATGCCGTGTTTGTCAGCAAGTACGGCGAATTCCTCGGCGGCAAAGGGGTGCCCATAAAGGTGTACGGGCATGATGCCCTTGGTCTTTTCAGTAATGAGCGATTCCACATGCGCAACGTCGAGATTGTAGTAGTCAAGCTCAATGTCGGCAAAGACGGGGGTAGCGCCAGTCAAGGCAACGGAGTTGCCGGTGGCGGCGAAAGTGAAGGACGGCACGATGATCTCGTCCCCGGGGCCAACCCCTGACGCCAACAGGCCCAGGTGCAGACCTGAGGTGCCCGAGTTAACGGCTACGCTTGCGCGCCCGTCAAGGAGGACCTGGGAGAATTCCGTCTCAAAGTCGGCCACCTGCTTACCCTGCGCCAACATGCCTGTGGCCATGACGGCGTCGACCGCTGCGCGCTCCTCGTCGCCGATGATGGGCTTAGCTGCGGGAATGAAGTCCTGGCTCATGCGTTGTCCTCTACCTCTTTCAAGGAGTCTGAATCTCCAACATACTTGGCACCGGTTTCCGGGCATACCCAGAAACCATCCACCTTTTTCAACGGGAACCCTGCTTTGCCCACCCATCCCAGACGCCGGGCGGGTACGCCCGCCATCAGGGCAAAGGGTGCAACATCTTTTGTCACCACGGAGCCGGCCGCAATGGTGGCCCAGCGTCCGATTGTCAGCGGGGCAATGCACACTGCGCGCGCTCCGACTGATGCGCCTTCTTCGATGGTCACACCAACCGGGGACCAGTCCGCGGCGCTCTTTAGTGAGCCGTCAGGGCTCACGGCACGCGGATAGGTGTCATTCGTCAGCACAACTGCCGGGCCAATGAAAACACCTTTGCCCAGTACGGCAGGCTCATAAACGAGAGCGTAGTTTTGGATCTTGGTGTTTTCACCGATTTGCACATCCGGACCAACATAAGCCCCACGGCCAACCACGCAATTAGCACCAAGCTTGGCGCCCTCGCGGACTTGAGCTAGATGCCAAATTTTGGTGCCCTCGCCAAGTGTCGCAGTCTCCGCGACATCGGCACTGGCTGCAATGCTACTCATGCTGTGTTTTCCTCTCGATGTACACTGATTCCAAAAGTTGCGGGTGCCTGTGCCATTATCTCAGTCATTTCACGCCACCCTGCGCAGGCGATGAGCGGGGCCTCTTGGATGCGGTGATTGACTCATAGATCTCTGAAAACTTGCTCGCTACCGCGGAGCTCCCCAGATTATCCCCTAGCGTGGCGGAAATTTCCTCGGGCGAAACGTCCGCAAAGATCTCCAACGCTTGTTCCACTCCATCGGCAAAATCAGCGGCTGCATTTCCGCTAACAAGCACACTGTTCTTAGCGCTCAGGAAATCCCTCACCGCTGGCAGGTCAGTAACAACTGCAGGGACGCCTTGTGCCACGGCTTCTGCAGCGGCCATGCAAAATGTCTCGTGTGCTGAGGGAAGGATAAACACGTCGGTCTTGCGCATCTGGCTGGTGACTTCCTCCGGTGCCACCATGCCTGTGATGGAAAAGTGCTCTCCCAGCCCGAGTCTTCCTGCTTGAGCTTGAAGATCGTTGCGCAACGGCCCGTCGCCCACCCAGGTCAAGGACGCATCAATGCCCTTCCCTCGAAGAACACCCAGCGCATCAAGGGCAAGCTCTGGACGCTTGCCTTCAATAAGACCGCCGACGCCCACGAGGCGTACACCGCCGTCGAGCCTTCCAGAACGCGCTGCCAAAGGCGGCTGTCCCTGAACCACATTCGGCACGACGTGCACGGCGCCCTTTCGTGCGAAGACCTGCAATTGCCTCGACTGCGCCTGGCTGACGGCCGTCACCGCTTGTGGCAATTTGAGTATGTACCTCAACCACGCCACCGCCGCCCATGCCTTGGACACGCTGGCTGGATCGGCCATGCCGCTCCAGTGCTCGGTGTGCACCCATGGGGTCCGAGCAAAAGCACTGACAGGGGTAGCTAGGGCGGCCGCGCTGAACGCCATGGTGTGCAGGACATCAGCATCGCGCAGGGCACGAGTCAGCAGCCTTGCGACAGCTAAGTACCTCCACGGTTTCGTCGGCGAAAACGGAACACTGGTCACAGTGACCCCGCCGTACTGTTCCGAAACGACCTTCCCCCGGCCACCGAGCCGGACATGGATGACTTGCACCTCATGGCGGGCAGCGATGGCCTGGACATGGCTCAGATTAAAGGGCGCCTGATGAGGTGCCGCGGCATCGGGGAACCACGTGGCTAGGACGAGGACTCGCACGCTCGTATCAGGCCTTTCCGATGACGCGGTAGGTTACGCCAGCCCAGGTCTCGGCCGAGCTTACGCGGCGGCCGTCAATAAACGCCTTGACGCCCGGAAGGTCAGCCGGGGACAGCTCACGGTATTCGGCATGATCCGCCTGCACCACTGCAGCATCAACGGGCTCACCCAAGTGGTAGGGCAGGAGTCCGAGCTTGCTTAGTTCAGCATCCGTGTACATGGGGTCGTGGACAAGGGCAGTGCCACCGCGACGGTTGATGGACTCAACCGCGTCGAAAACGCCTGAGAACGCTGTCTCCTTCACTCCCCCACGGTAGGCTGCACCGAGTACGACGACGCGTGCCCCGCTGAGGTCCCCGAAGGCACCTTCAAGTAGTCCGATCGTGTAATCGGGCATGTCGGCATTGGCCGCACGTGCGGCGCGGACAACCGTGGCATCAGGATCGTTCCACAGGTACAGGCGCGGGTAGACGGGGATGCAGTGCCCGCCGACGGCGATGCCTGGCTGGTGGATGTGACTGAACGGCTGGGAGTTTGAGGCCGCAATGACTTGGTAAATATCGATGCCTGTTTTGGCGGCGAAGCGGGCGAACTGATTGGCGAGGCCAATATTGACGTCGCGGTAAGTGGTTTCAGCCAGCTTGGCCAGCTCTGAGGCCTCCGCCGAACCTAGATCCCAGACTCCGTTGCCACGCTCCAGATCGGGGCGCTCGTCAAAGTCCAAGACGGCTTCGTAAAATTCAATGGCCTTGGCAGCGCCAGCCTCAGAAAGCCCGCCCACAAGTTTGGGGTATTTGCGCAGATCCTCGAAAACACGGCCTGTTAGGACACGCTCGGGTGAGAAGACTAGGTGGAAGTCCTTGCCCTCGATCAGGCCAGAGCCAGCCTCCAGTGCCGGCTTCCAACGGGTGCGGGTGGTCCCGACAGGCAAGGTGGTCTCATAGGCCACCAAGGTGTTGGGGGTCAGGTGGCGGGCCAACTCGGCCGTTGCCGTGTCCATCCAACCGAAATCGGGCTTGGCCTGGGAGTCAACAAACAACGGGACAACCAGCACTACGGCGTCGGCACCCGGGACCGCATCAGCATAGTTGGTCGTCGCACGGAGCTTTCCGGCCGGCACCAGCCCGGCTAGCTTCTCTTGCAGGTGTGCTTCGCCCGGGAACGGCTCCTTGGCAGCGTTGACAAGGTCAACCACGCCCTGGTTGACGTCGACACCAACCACTTCGTGCCCCTTGGAAGCGAATTGAACTGCCAGCGGCAGGCCGATCTTGCCAAGTGCAATAACAGCAATCTTCACGTTGTTTTTAGCCTAATCTCTAGATTTTTCCGGGCTGCGAAAAGGCCTGCCCGACAAGTGTGCTGGCTCTTAGAATATCCAGCTTTAGTGGTTCGCAGGCTCATCGTAAGGTCAGCGCCGCCTGGTAAGCGGTTTAAGTTGTGCACGCTGGGTCCTCGGGCCGCAGGCTGCTCGTGTGGCGTGAGTGTATAGGAGGACGGCTACAGACACCCGTCAATCTTGTAGAGCTTGGACGGACCTACTTGGTCCAAGAGAGTGAGTCCTGGCATTTTCGCCAAGTCATCAGAACTGGGGAACGGCATACCCAAAAGGCTGACTTGGCGGCTGCCAAAGTCGAAGAGGTAGAAGGCATCAAGCTTCCGGATTGCATCGCAAATGCCAGGGTTCTCACCGAGTTCGGTGAAGTGATCCAGAAGTATCCGTACCTCGGGGCTTTGGAAAGACGATATAGCCGGGAGAATCACCCTCCTGCCTTCTAAAGCATAGAAGAGCGACGCTCCCGTCGCCGGCTGGGCTATGACTGTTGCGTCATTCGGGACAATATCAACTGCACGCTGGAGCAGCGCCAGCTCATCGGGTGAAAGTAGCATTGATTCAGCAGACATAGCGTAATCGCTCGTGGTCTTCGCCTGAATGTTTCTTAGCTGATCATTCTGGGCGCTCACACCGATGAGTACCCCCGCGACGACTGCCACTGCCATCAAGGCGGCCGCAATCGGCTTCAGGGCGAGAACAGAAGGAGGGATCCACGCCATAACCAGATCGTAAATCCACACGATACCAATGACTACAAGGGGCAAGACAACCACAGGGAGCATCATCCCCAGCCGATAGCTGTCGTTGAAGAAGACTCCAGTAATCGCTTGGCGCAGCGGTCCCACAGGGAAACTTGATACGACCACGAAGAACATGATCGCCACGGCATAGATTCCCAAGAGCCACAGCTGGTTCCGCCTAAAGCAAACAGCAACGACACCAAGGAGGGTAAGGATAAAGATTGGGAGCGAAAAAGTGATGAGGAGCGGTGCCGTGGCTAGGGCTTCACGCAACGCTGTGGAAATGGTGAGTGTGGGTGGCCAACTCGAACCCCACAGGCTAGGGCGGATACGATCCCACGCCAAAACGAACAGCACCAGGTAGGCCAGAACTCCTAGAACCGCCAGGCCCAATCGTCCTGCCGGAAGTTTGCCGCGGCGGGCCATTGTGAAACAGCGGATCAGCCAGAACAACACCATGGGGACTGCGAACGCAGCAAGTGCCATCGGTATGTTGGGGTGTGCCAGTGCCAACCCTGGGATTCCCACCGCAAGGATCACCGCTGATAGGAGCCGGCTAGGACGCGGGGGTACGGAGATGTTGAGGATGTCAGCGACCATTCCCACAAACGCAGGCAGGAGTGCGATCGCAAGAAAGTTGGGGTAGAGAACTCCCCAGTCCACTGCAAGATACGGGAATGCTCCAAAGGAACCCGCCATGATGCCTGTCATGAGCAGAATCGCTGGTCGCGTTCCACCGACACGGGTTGCCAGATACATTGCCGAAATGGTCCAGACCAAGGCTCCAATCACCACGTTCACCGCGTTGACGGCGACCGGTATCGGAACACTTGTGATCTGCGCTGTCAAGGCAACCAAGTTATGCCAGGCGAAGGGATATGTCCCGGATGGGCCGTTCTGCACCATGCTGCCGACCACCAAGGATGATCCATTGCCGGAGTCGAGAATGGCCCGCACAGCGCTCAGATGGTAGACATTGTCATAAGTCTGGGAGATGTTCTCCGGGCTGCCGAACATTCTCACGAACCGCACAGAAATGACGGCTCCGCCGAAAGCCATGCCGCCAAGGGCCGCTGCAAGGATCGCGGTTGACGAGCTGCCCCATTTGGCTGTGGTTTTCTTGCGCCGGCGCGTCAGCATGAAGTATCGAACACACCACGCGAGCACGGAGACACTCAGGGTCAGCCCGGCCAGGACCAACGGATTCCAGCGAACGTGAACTGCAGCTGCGGCAATCGGGCCAACCACGGCGAGTGACACCGACAAGGGAGCCGCCGCTGCCGCCCATGTAAGACCCCGGACACCAAAAGCTCTCGCGAGTATCGCACCAGGGACAAAGATCACTACGGCGGCAACCAAAAATGTTGGTACCGTTTCAAGCCAAGTCATTTAACTACCGTCTTCTCCAAGGAACCTCTGAGCTCCTGATCTTTCGTCTCCTATCGGTACCTCACCGCAGGACCTAGACATGCCGCCGGACGCGCGGCACGTCTAAAAACACTACGGGAAGCCTATCGGCAAGAACTCATTGCCTGTCCGGATGCGGGGAAGATCACGATCAAATCATCAGAAACCGCAAATCCTGCCGGTCTACTCGCTGGCGTAACCGTTCGGGTTGTCCTTCTGCCAGCGCCAATGGTCAGCGCACATTTGAGCCAAGTTGCGATGTGCTGACCAGCCCAAATCGGCTAGGGCGGCCGAGGGATCTGCATAGCTGACGGCGGCGTCGCCGGGGCGGCGGGCGGCGAATTCGAACGGGATGGGCTTTCCCGCGGCATCACCGAAAGCCTGGATGACTTCAAGCACGGAGGACCCATTGCCTGTTCCCAGGTTCCAGGTGAAAACGCCTTCATGGCTTGTCAGGTACGACAGTGCAGCGAGGTGACCTGCGGCGAGATCCATGACATGGATGTAATCGCGCACACCCGTGCCATCCGGTGTGGGGTAGTCATTGCCGAAAACCATGACCTTTTCACGACGTCCAACGGCTACCTGCGCCACAAAGGGCAGCAAGTTGTTGGGAATGCCTGTGGGGTCCTCGCCGATGCGCCCGGATTCGTGCGCGCCCACAGGGTTGAAGTAGCGCAGCAGAGCCACCCGCCAGGTGGGATCGGCCGCACCGAGGTCGCTCAGGATATCCTCGATCTGCTCCTTGGTGCGCCCGTAGGGGTTGGTCGCGTCGAGCGGCATTTTTTCAATCAGCGGCACTTCTTCGCTGGCACCGTAAACGGTTGCCGAGGAGCTGAAGACGAGCGAACGGACGCCGTGCCTGTCCATGGAAGCCAGCAGGTTCAGGGTGCCCACAATGTTGTTCTGGTAGTAGCGCAGAGGTTCGGCCACCGACTCCCCCACGGCTTTTAGGCCGGCAAAGTGGATGACAGAGTCAAAGGCCGAGGCGGCGAACAGCGCGTCCAAGCCGGCGGCGTCGAGTAAGTCGAGCTCAACAAACTTGGGTCGCCTTCCTGTCAGCTCTTCAACACGCTTCAATGACTCCGCTGAGGAGTTTGCCAGGTTGTCAAGAACGACGACGTCGTGCCCGGCTTCCAGCAGGCAAAGCACCATGTGCGAGCCGATATATCCGGCACCGCCTGTGACCAAAACTTTCATGGCATCCATTTCTACTTGTCCAAGTACTCGCGCAAGCGCTCGGCTGCGGAGGCGGGGGTGAATCCCGTGGCCTTGATTTTATTCAGGTCCAGGGTGCTGTGCAGGGGCCGGGGTGCTGCGTCCTTGCCCTTGAAGTATTCTTCCGTGCTGACGCCGGTGACAGCGTCTCGGCTGTGGCCTGTGAGTTCGTAGACGTCCGCGGCAATGTCCGCCCAGGTTTGGGGTTCACCGTCGTTACTGAGGTTGTATACACCGAAGTTAGCGCCTGTTTCGATGAGGTGTTGGATGCCTTCGGCAATGTCTTCGGTGAAGCTCAACCGGCCCACCTGGTCATTGACCACGGCCGGGGCGATGCCGCGCCCGGCCAAGGACGCCATGGTGTGCACGAAGTTGTTCCCCTCCCCGATGACCCAGCTGGTGCGCACGATATAGTGGCGCGGCACGGTGGCCACGATTGCGTCTCCGGCAGCCTTCGACTGGCCATACACTCCCAGCGGGCTCAGAGCCTCGTCCTCGTCGTGGAGCTCAAGGGTGCCATCGAAGACGTAGTCGCTGGAGACATGCACCAGGGTGATCCCGTGCGCTGCGGCAACCTTGGCAAGGTTCGCCACCGCGGTGACGTTGATGGCCCACGCCGACTTGCGCCCTTCAGGTGTTTCGGCAGTGTCCACGGCGGTGTAAGCGGCCGCGTTGATGATCGTGGAGTAGTTCTTCCAGTTCCTGCCCCTGTAGGACGCTTCGGCGGTCAGGTCAAAGCACTTCCGGGTCACGAATTCCACGGTTTCGTTGCCGCAGTAGCTCGCACGCAGTGCCTTGCCCAACTGTCCGTCGGCACCCAGGACCAGGATCTTCTTTGCAGGCATGGGCGTGACGTCGGCCAGGCGTGGGTGGGCCTTGTCCTTATCGGAGAGTTCGGCCTGTTCCAACGGGATGGGCCAGGCAATCGCTGCGCTCTCATCGGCGAGGTTCAAGAAGGTGTACTGGCCCTGCGCGTCCGCTGACCAGTGGTCGTTCACAAGGTATGTGTACGCGGTGGTGTCTTCCAAGGTTTGGAAGGCATTTCCCACGCCCCGGGGAATGAAGATCGCTTGGGACGGGTCAAGCTCGGCCGTGAAGACAGCACCGAAGGATTCACCCTCGCGCAGGTCAACCCAGGCACCGAAGATCTTGCCGCTGGCCACGGAAATGAACTTGTCCCACGGCTCAGCATGGATCCCACGGGTGGTGCCGGCTTTTTCGTTGAAGGAGATATTGTTCTGCACCGGGGCGAAATCGGGCAGCCCCAGCGCCAGCATCTTCTCGCGCTGCCAGTTTTCCTTGAACCAGCCCCTGTTGTCGCCGTGGACGGGAAGATCGTACAGGACCACACCGGGAATCGGGGTGGTCGTTGCCCTGAGTGTTTTGGAGAACTCGATAGTCATTCCTACTGGCCCTGTTCCTTGTACTTCGCTTCGGTCGCAGCCTTCTGCGGACGCCACCAGGCCTGGTTCTCTCGGTACCACTTGATGGTGTCCTCAATGCCCGCGTCGAAGTTCGCGAACGACGGACGCCAGCCCAGTTCCATGCGCAACTTATCCGATTCGATCGCGTAGCGCAGGTCATGGCCGGGACGGTCAATAACATGGTCGTACGCGTCGGCGGGCAATCCCATGTGTGTGAGGATCAGCTCAACAACGTCCTTATTGTTCTTCTCCCCGTCGGCACCAATCAGGTACGTCTCGCCGATGCGGCCCTTTTCCAGGATCGCCAGCACGGCAGAAGAGTGATCGTTCGCGTGGATCCAGTCGCGCACGTTCTCGCCCTTGCCGTACAACTTGGGACGGATGCCATCGATCACATTGGTGATCTGGCGCGGTATGAACTTCTCCACGTGCTGGTAAGGGCCGTAGTTATTGGAGCAGTTGCTGATGGTGGCCTGCAAGCCGAAGGAACGCACCCAGGCACGCACCAGCAAATCCGAGCTGGCCTTCGTCGAGGAGTACGGGCTCGAGGGTGCGTAGGGGGTGGATTCGGTGAACCGCTGCGGATCATCGAGTTCCAAGTCCCCATAGACCTCATCCGTGGAGATGTGATGGAAACGCCTATTGTGCTTCCGGGCAGCCTCGATCAACGTGTAGGTGCCGATGATGTTCGTATCCAGGAACGGGCGCGGGTCATGCAACGAATTGTCGTTGTGCGACTCAGCCGCGTAATGAACGACAGCATCAGTGGCGCCCACCAGTGAATCAACAAGTGCGGCGTCGCAAATATCTCCTTGGACAAAGGTGAAGCGATCGGCAGGCAACCCCTCCAGGGAAGCCATATTGCCGGCATACGTTAACTTATCCAGAACCGTCACATGCATGTCGGTGTTTTCAAGGACGTAATGGACAAAGTTGGAACCAATGAACCCGGCACCACCGGTTACAAGGAGATTTCGCATATTTCCAGCATAAGGGCAACCATGACAGGCGCTCGGCATCTGCATAGGCCTTGGCAAGGGAGCCAGCGGAAGGAAGGACCGCGTGCATGCGGCAACGGGAGACAGTTGCGCAAGGACAGTGCAGACCCGCCAAGTTGTACAAGTTCACTCATCTGCGCAAATCTGCTCCCAGAAATGGCGCAGACAGGTGGTGTAGTCTTGTCACGCATCATATGGAGGATCACTTTGAAGAAAATCTGGACAAGTAGTGTCCTTTTTATTGCCGGAGCATTTCTAGTTTCCGGGTGTACCATCGCAGACACCAGCAGTCAGGCCTCAGTCGATGCTTCTCCTCCAGCCTCACCAGTTGACGTTTCGTATCCGAAACCCGCAGCTGCTGTCGACACTGAGTTGACAATCACCATACTCGATGGCAATGCCATGGAAGTCTCAACCCGCGAACTGTACTGCACTGGCGTAACTGCCGTAGCTGGCACGAATTTTGTTGGCGGTGATGCTGCATGCGCTGTTGTCCAGGACTCACAGAGCATTCTCCACTCGGAACCGAAACCCGAAGATTCGAAAGTGTGCACGGGTACGGGCAACCAAAATATTGCTGACGTTTTCGGCATCTCCAACGGCAAGCACGTCCGTGTTTCCTTCATGCGAAACAACGTATGCAACGTCAAAACGTGGGATAAAGTCACGCCCCTCATTGGCACAGGGGCCTAGTGTCACCCTTGAAATCTAGTCGCCGAGGTGGACTATCCGCAGTTGGACTGTCCTCCATTGTTGCGGCATTGAGCGGGTATCTGGTCCTCTTTGTTTCATCACACACTTTGTCCACGGCAGACAACGCCAACTTCCTGGCGTTCTGGGGTGTGATTCTCGGACTTTTCGGAGCTTTGACAGGGCTCATGGCCGAGGCCACACGCGCTGTGAAGTCACGGGCAATGAATGCCTATCATTCCCATGAACGTGGCGCACCCGTGCTGGCGATGTCAATCATAATGGGATTAGTTATTGCCCTCTTGGTAACTTCGAGCAGCCCTTGGTGGATGCCCACACTCATACCCTATGCCCACCCCTTCTTGTGGATTGCCATCGGGCTGGCCGTCCTCCTGTATGCCGGTCATGTTGGACTGGCAGGTGCAACCTCGGGCGCCGAGGAATGGACAACTTACTCTGTGCTCTCAGGCACTGAGGCGATTATCCGGCTTGCCACGACTGCCTTAGCAGCCCTAGTTTTCGGCAGTCTTGCCGGGATCGAGTTTGCGGTCCTGAGCGGAACCTTGGTCTGGCTCTTTTTTGCCGTGTTTTCCAGAGCAGGGCGTGTAGCTGTCGGCGCAAGAGCAGATGTTGGGGTACGCCGTTACCTCATCCAGTGCTCTCTCGCCATCGCCACGGCCGCTGCATCGGCGGTTCTGATCACTGGTTTCCCGGCAGTGATTAAGTTTGTAGCCGAGCCCTCCGATTTCGCCAAAGCAGCCCCCCTGCTATTGGCAATTTCTCTGACTCGCGCGCCAATAATGATTCCACTGCAGGCCTTTCAGGGCGTCGTCATGACAGCTCTCATCAACTCATCTCGCCCGGCCTACCAAGTGCTGGCAAAGCCGTTGGCCGTCATCATGCTCTTGGGCGTCATCGGTTCCGCTGCGGCAGCCCTCGTTGGGCCGAGCCTCATGCTCATTTTTGGAGCCGATTACTCTGTATCAGGATGGATCCTTGGTGCCCTTACCCTCGATGCGGCTCTGTTGGCCGTTTTGACCCTAACTGGGACATCGGCAATGGCTCTGGGCCGTCACAAGCTCTATTTAGCGGGTTGGATTATCGCCACAGTCGCCGCTGCCACAATGCTCCTGCTGCCCCTACCATTGGAAGCAACGGTGATCCTGAGTCTCTCCGTTGGACCAATAGTCGGCGCCCTCATCCACGCCGTTGGAATAGCCACCACCGGCAAGCCTAGTATTCCTGTCTTATCAACCACGGAGACGACTGAAGCGCTGTGAAAAACCCTCAATTTTCCATCATTATGCCGTCATTTAATGTAGCGGAGACTCTCCAACGCGCGATCGATAGCGTCCTGCATCAGTCCAATGGCGATTTCGAGCTCATCGTTGTCAATGATGCATCCACTGACAACTCGTTGGCGATAGCCCAAATGATGCTGGAGCGAAGCAATGATACGAGGATTCGAATCATTGACTTGCCAGCCAACATTGGCCTCTCAGGTGTTCGAAATGTTGGTTTGGACGCCGCGACAGGCACCTTTGTCACTTTCCTCGACGCGGACGACGAGTTCATTCCGAATTTTTTGGAAGAACATCTAAAAAATCTAGACGACGAAGTGGATATCTCCATCGGCGGGCATATTGTGATCCGTACGGACGGCAGTGAGATGCCACGACACAGTGAATTTGTTGGTGAATTATCAGGCGTTGACGCTATGAAAGCTGCCATGGTAGACAAGATTTTCCCCTTTACCTGGGATAAGGTCTACCGCAGGTCCATCTTCGAGGGGGTCAGGTACCCCCTGGGCTCGACCCGTTTCGAGGATATGACTGTCAATATTATTTTGTACCCCCGTGCGCGAAAAGTTCGGAGCATTCAGACTCCGTTGCATCGCTACTACATCTCGACTGGATCCCTGACGTGGGGCCGTATCCCTACCGAGGACGACACAGGCCTGGCTCTGGCAGACTTGGAAGAACTGCTGCCTAAGAAGTACAGGACAGGAAACTACGGGCGGTTCTACGCCTCGATGCGCGTTCTGATCACCATGATCGTGGCACAGAGTGCCATCATGAAACTTAAGAACCAGCCGGCCGCCCGCACAACAGTTGATGATTGCAGACGATCCCTGAGACTGCCATTAATTCTCAAAGCAGCTACTGTGAAACCCAAGTTTGCTGCCGCCGCAGTGTTGCTAAAAGTGGCCCCAAACACATTTGCAAAGATCTACCTTCGGCATTCAGCCAACAGTTATGGTCTGAACTAGACCAAGCCCTACTTGCACCGCCAGCTTTGCACTCGTGACCTCATTCCCTTGAACTTGATTGGTATAGATTAGAAGCCATGACCCCTCCACTTCCACAACGCGTACTCGTGATCATGCCCGCTTGGAACGAGGGTCTAGCTGTAGGCAACACTGTCCGCGAAGTACTTGCCCGTCCGGAAAAATACGACATCCTCGTTGTTGATGATGGATCTACGGACGACACGGCCTTGGTCGCTGCCGATGCTGGGGCCACGGTGCTCCGACTGCCGTTCAATTTGGGTGTTGGTGGAGCCATGCGTGCCGGTTTCAAGTACGCCAGCCGCAACGACTATGACGCTGTCATTCAGGTCGACGCTGACGGTCAACATGATCCCAAGGACATCGCCATCGTCCTTGACGGGCTCAAGAACGCCGATATCTCCATCGGTGCACGATTCGCCGATAGGGGCAACTACACCGTCAGCGGTCCTCGAAAGTGGGCCATGGTATTCCTGGCAAAGACGATCTCCAGCCTTGCCACGACACGATTGACAGATGTCACCTCAGGCTTCCGTGCCGCCAATAGGCGCGGCATTGCGCAGTACCTAGATCACTATCCTGCGGAGTATCTCGGCGACACGATCGACTCCTTGGTGGTTGCCATCAGGTCGGGCTGCAGAGTGACCCAGGTTCCGGTGGAAATGCGGGCCAGGCAGGCAGGGACGCCCAGTCACAACCCGCTCAAGGCGGCCATCTATCTGGGCCGAAGTTTCTTTGCCTTGTGCTTTGCGCTCACCAGAAAGCCGTCACGGCTGGCCACTATCGATTCAGAAGTAGGGTGAATTTGACAATGTCTATTCTCGTCGCATTCATACTCTCCCTTGGCCTGGTCCTGATCGTTCTCGATTTGCTGCGCAGAAAAAAGATCCGTGAGAAGTACGCAACGCTGTGGCTAGTTGTTGGCCTGGCCATGCTCGTCTTGGCTGCATTTCCGCGTTTGCTCGAGTTTGTTGCCCAGGCATTGAACGTGCAAGTGCCCTCGAATTTGCTCTTTGCCATGAGCATCGTCTTGGCTTTGGGAGTTTGCCTGCACCTTTCATGGGAAATTTCGGTCGTGGAAGACGAAACTCGTGTCCTTGCAGAGGAAGCCGCAATCCTTCGAGCCCAGATTGAAAGCCTCGAGCTCAGAGTCGATGCGCTTAGCACTCAGTCGGTTCAGTTGCCCACACACGATTCACCCCAAAACGAAGAATAGGCCTATCAGGCTTCCCCTAGTTGAAGGGGAGAAAGAGACTCACCACAATGCCATTGGACATTTTTATCCCCTACTGGGGAGACCCCGGCTACATGAAGGAAACAGTCAATAGCGTTTTGGCGCAAAATAGCGACGACTGGTTGCTGACTGTGGTGGATGACGCCTATCCGGACATGGAAATACAAGAATTCGTAACCGGTTTGAACGACGACCGAATCAAGTACATCCGCAAAGAGGTGAACGCCGGTATCACTGAGAACTACCGCACCTGCGTCGGACTTGCCACAGAAGAAGTCATGGTCATCCTTGGCTGTGACGATGTATTGCTGCCTAATTACGTGGAAACGATTTCTGCCGCACACAAGCGCTTCCCTAGCGCTGCAGTGATTCAGCCCGGCGTTCAGGTCATTGATGAGAACAGCGCCGTTGTTAACACGGTTGTTGACACCATAAAGCAACGCGTGGTGCGCCCCCATGGCAACGGCCCGCAGCTGCTTTCAGGCGAATACATTGCTACAAACCTCATGCATGGCGACTGGCTCTACTGGCCTGCTTTAGCATTCCGGACAGATCGCATGAAGGCTGTCGACTTCCGTGATGGCTTCCCCATCATCCAAGATCTGGCCCTGATCATGGATATGATCTACGCCGGTGACCAGTTGCTCATCGAACCCACTGTCTGCTTCGCGTACCGCAGGCACTCGAACAGCGCATCGTCATCCAAATTGACTGATGGTTCCCGCTTTGTAGGTGAACGCGACTACTTCGCTGTGGCGGCGAGCCAAGCACGCGAAATTGGGTGGACTAAGGCCGAACGTGCCGCAAAGCTTCGTCTTACCTCAAGGGCGCACGCTCTCGTGTTGGTCCCCAAGGCGCTCCGTACAGGTGACACGAAGGCGGCTGGCATCTTGGCACGGCACGCCTTCTGGTCTTAGCACCGACTTTCTCCTATTGGCTTCGTAATCTCTTCAAGAAAGAAACTTACAATGCAAAATTCCCCCGAAAAGCGGATGGAAACCGTCCTTGTCACCGGCGGTGCAGGATTCATTGGATGCGCCATTTCTGAATCCTTACTCCGGTCATTCAACAGAGTTGTGGTGGTTGACAATCTCCATCCTCAGATCCATGAATCAGGTGAACGTCCCTTAGGTTTGGCCGACGGCGTCGAACTCATCGAAGCAGACATCACTGACTCCGCAACGTGGGATCGTGTACTCCCCGAGGTGAATCCCGATGTTGTCATCCACTTGGCAGCCGAGACTGGAACTGGACAGTCCCTCGAAGAGGCTACGCGCCACACACACGTCAATGTTGTGGGCACCTCACAGCTTCTTGACGGATTCATCCGGAACAAGACGCTCCCCCGCCGCATTGTCCTTAGCTCTAGCAGAGCTGTGTACGGCGAGGGTGCCTGGCGCAAGGAAGACGGGAAGCTTTTCTACCCAGGTCAGCGAACCAGCGAAACATTGGACAAGGCTGAATGGGATTTCGCGGGAGCCGAACCGACTGCCATGAACGCTGCTGAAGTATTCCCAGCGCCAGTTAGTGTTTACGGTGCTACTAAGCTTGCTCAGGAGAACATCCTCCAGGCTTGGGCAAAGTCTTACGGCGTGGAGACTGCAATCCTGCGCCTCCAGAACGTCTACGGACCGGGACAGTCCCTAATCAACCCCTACACGGGAATCATGAGCCTGTTCTGCCGCATGGCCATGGGTGGGCGTTCCATCCCTCTCTATGAGGACGGCAATGTCCGCCGCGACTTCATCCTCATTGACGACGTGGCTTCGGCGATCGTCGCAGGCGCGGTCTCTGCGCAAACCCACCCAACCCCGTTGGATATCGGCTCCGGGGAGTTCCAGACAATTGGGACAGCAGCTGAAACCATCGCAGCCCGCTACGCGGCTCCCGCGCCGCATGTAACTGGCCAGTACCGCCAGGGGGATGTCCGTCATGCATGGGCCGATATCAGCGCAGCCAAGAGCGTTCTTGGCTGGGCACCGCGATACAACCTCGAGCAGGGAATCGTGCGTCTTGCTGACTGGATTGATGTTCAGCCGGATGTGAAGCCCGCATAGGCAGCCACATAGCCAACGAAAGGCCCCGCAACACCAGATGGTGTGCGGGGCTTTCACTTGCCCTGCGGGGGCCTCTGCGTGGCTGACGCGCACTATCTGTAGCGGGCAGTGGACTTACTTTGCCATGTCCCAGCCAGTCGCGTCACGGAGAGCCTCCTCAAAGATCGGTGTCATGGTGTGCATATAGGTTCGAGTGACGTGGTTGTCATCTTTGTACACAATGACGTTTCCGATAACGGCGGGGCACACAGTCGCATCACAGAAGTAGTCCGTGAGGTCCAGAAACTTGGTGTCCGGAAGGCTCGTCGCAATTGCGTCTGTAGGCGAGACTTCGGAATACAAATCGGCTTTCTTCGCACCGCAGCCGACAAAGTCAGTGGGCGATACCTCAAGGCAATCAGGCACAACCTGCGGCATGCGCGGGGTGTCCCGCAGAGCCACGACCTTGATTCCGGCACGGTTCAACCGTTCAGCCGTATCTATCCACGACTGGTCAAGTTGTTCGGTGACCTCACCGAGGACATTGGTGCGCGTACTTGTCGTCACTACAACGTCAGGTTTCATCTCAAGAACCTGTGCCAAGGTCGCTACATTGAAGGCTGCACAACTCTCTGAGATTCCTGCCGACACGTCCTCCCCCAAGGGGCAGTAACCTTTAGTCAGCGACGTGACATTCCAATGGTTCTTGGCAGCGATCTCTAGAATCGGGGTATTGAGAACATGCGCATGTGAACTACCGAGGATGACGATTGATTTCGATCCGTCGGTGATTCCGTTGTTGCATAAATTGAGAAGCTCTTGACCATCCAAATGGCAATCGCCGCCAATAAATTTGGGCCAATCATCAGGAAGAGCTGTCTTCAGGGGCAGCAATACGGCATCCTTTGCCGCGTCATCCACAAAACCAGGTAATAGTGCCGCCGCCCCGGGGTTATTCTTGGCTGCTTGAGAATTTGCTGCCGCGGCGTCGGCATTCATTTTCCCCTGCCACGCGAACAACGGTGCGGCAACAACTGAGATACAGACAAGAATGACGATCACTGCCCTGCGGCTCTTCTGCGCAATCCACTTATTGCGTCGCAGTGGTGCGTCAATGTACTTAGTGGCCAACAAGGCAGCAGCGATTGAGGAAGCGATTATTATAAGCCCGGATACCGGACCGGCGCTCTCTCTCCCCGACGCAACGAGGTAGACAACCAGCATGGGCCAGTGGAAAAGGTACAGGGCATAGGAGCTGTCTCCTAGTTTTACCAGTGGCGGCCAGCTCAGGAACCTGTCGGCTCCGCTCTTGCTGTCTGTCGATCCAGCAACAATGACACAAGCTGCTGCAAGGGTGGGCCACAAAGCCATGTAGCCGGGGAACTGCTGGCCGACCTGCAAAATAATGCCGCACGACAGCATTGCTACGACGCCCAGCCACCCCAGAATAATGCGCGTAGCTCTATTGAACTTGAAGTAGGGCAAGAGCAAGGCAAGCAGCGAGCCGAGGGCAAATTCCCAAAGGCGTGTACGCGTATCGAAATAGGCAAAGGCCTGACTGTTCGCGGTGGTGATGATGGAGAACGTCAAGGATCCAAGGAAAATGGCCCCGAACATCATGATGAGCAAACCCCTGACCCGGAGTCTGTAGCGGTGTACAAGGAATGCCGCGAGAGCAAAAATTAGGGGCCACAGTATGAAGATCTGCCCTTGGATGGACAGGGACCAGAAGTGTTGGAGGGGGCTAGCCACACTGTGCTGGGTGGCGTAGTAGTCAACAGATTCTGATGCTAGGAACCAGTTCTGGTAGTAGAAAAGGGATGCCCACGTTTGCCCAAATATGCTGCCCCATCGCGTTTCAGGGAGGAAAACGCGTGCCGCTACTAGCGTGGCCAGCAAAGTGAGCGCAATCAGCGGAAGTAGTCGTTTGAAAAGGTGAGCCCAATGCTTGAACAGTTCAAGGGGGCGGCTAGCCTCCAATTTTCGAGTGAACTGACCAGTCAATAGGAATGCTGAGATGAGCAAAAAGACATCAACGCCACCGGAAATCCGATCAAACCATACATGGTAGGTAACCACCATGAGCACCGCCAAGGCACGCAATCCCTGTACTTCGGGAAGGAACTTTCGTCCAGAGGTGCTCGAGTCCGGCCGTCGCCTCGACGCAACGTCCCTCTCCTTGGATTTGAGCGTTTCCATGGTGCTTTGAGTCATAAATTGATACCTCTGGATTATTTCGTTGCCGCACAGCGGCACTGATCCCCCTCTTCAACTCTATCAATTCGTTATCAAATGTTCATCTAAAGGGACAAGTCTCACACACGACGCACGGACGAGCGCAGCTCATTGTGCCATGCAGTATCCGCGCCTCCACGTGACTTGTGCCTCGAGTCAACTTGTGCGGCTAGTCAAAGCGCAATTTTGATGTGGAAGAGCTTAACCAATCTCTGCCAAGACTAGGTCTAAGGCTTCCTGGTTCTCCGGATCGACCACTATCTGCGCTTTGGGATCCTCCTCGCGAATGGCCAGCACCACCGGCCGCAAGCTATCGATGCCATGGCTAAGGGGGAACATATTCAGGGAGAGGTTCCAGGAATGTTCTGAGTAGCTAGCTCGCAATGAGTCAAACCACTGTTGCGCCAAGATGGGATCGACTTCACCGGGATTAGTGGTCAAGTACATCACAGGGCCTACTAAGCCCTCGCTGTCCCTGACAGCTTGAAGAAGTCGGCCGCCGGCCATGGACCCCTCCTTGAGGGAAGTTTCCTGCCTGGCCGTCGTGATTCCAGACTCTGCCGATGCTGGCATTCCCATCTCCTGGAGCGGGAAAATGAATCCGAAAAATTGAGTGAGTCCCAATGATGCCACAACACTTGCTGCGATCATCTTCTTCGGATTTTTGGTTGGCGCTCTATCACTCGTCTCTTGCCGGCGGCCTAGGAGACCGGCCGTGGCCAATGCAATGCCCAGCAGCACCAGCAGTGAAAGCGCGATGGAGAACTTAATCATGTAGTAGCTCAGGGTGCCATTCTTCACTACTTGGGCAATTCCCATGCCAACGGCAACAATCACTCCCACCCAAATTGCGCTCAGGCTCCAATTGATTCTGCGAACGTCATCGTGGAGCCCTCCGTTCCTGCCTATGAGAACTATCCCCGCGCAACCAAGAATGCCGAGTAGGGCAAGGAGCAAGCCGAAATCCAAAGGAGGAACGCCGCCTGTGGCATAGAGAATCGAATCCGCTTTGACAGTCAAAAGTTGACCGGCAGCAGTAACTGCGGAGAAGGTAACAAGCACAAGCATCAGGAGCGCAATGAGGATGTCCCGTGGGCTCATCTTCCAACGTCCCTTGGGCGTGACTAGCAGTACGGCCAGGACGCTTGGAATCAGGAAAACGCCGAGCAGTACCCAGTTTTGCATTACGGCTGAAACACACGCACCAACCGCAAATAGCGGAATGGGATCCAAAACGCGTGTCATTGACTGGCCTAGAACGATTGCTGCTGCAACCATGGCCGCGGTGAACAGGAAATTTGAGAATCCATGCATTGATGCCAAGGCGCCAAACCCGAACAGCCAGCCGCTCGCCACGAAGACTGCAATGGGGAAGCCCACGACTGGGGACCGGCGCAAGGAGGGCAGCGAGCAAACGGCTGAGATGACAAGTACAACAATCAAGATATTCATGATCGCTGAGAAATTGGAAAAAGTAACGACCTCGGCCTTCCACACATCCGGGGGCGTGCTGCGTGCCATTTCCGAAAGCAAGACCATCACGCTGTGGAAGCCCTGCGGATAATCGGAAAGTGCCCACCTGCTAGCGTCGGACGACTGTCCGGCAAGAGGCAGGACCGTTCCGTGAATGCGCTGCATGTGGAAGATGTTGAAATGTGAGGCGTTGTCCCACGACATCAGAAGCAATGCCATCGCATCCTCCACCCGACGGACCGTCAGGGCCTGCAAGTTCACGAAGACGCCACCCACAGCAGCGAGAAGCGGCGCCATATCCAGTGCACGGAATTCAGGCAGCATGCGGCGAATGCCGCCGGGTGTTGATGCCATCCACACAGCAGAAAATACGACTGCTGCCGCCAGTATCGCAAGCAGTCCGGTGGATCGGCTGCTTTGCGGCCAATCGACGGGTATCCACCAAAGGAGCGGCACAAATCCAAAGACAACCGAGAGCGTCCATAGAATCCGCCCAGAAAAATGTTTGGATACGGGAACGAGAACTAGCAGGGCTCCGAATACGACTAGGACCCAGCTCCCGTAGAGCATTCCAGCGAGGCGAAGTGTCACGGTGAGCGCAAAAGCCAACAGCGCCAAGATGGCAGCCGCAAGCAGTACCCCTCGGCCAGGTGGCGCGTTGACATGCTTGGGCCTACTGGCGGCATTCGCGCTAGGCGCTGCCTCAGCCAACAACGGGACCAGCCTTCACCTTTGCAGACTCCACGCTGGCGACGCTGGCGGCTGCATCACTTATCGGTGTAGGTGCTGCGTTTTCGACAGCAGGCACCTTCTTGGTCCGTGAACCTCGAACTCGACGCATGATGGGGCGCTCCACCCAGAGCCAACTCGCCGTTGCGAAGGGAACAGTCAGTACGGCCGCTGCCACGCTGAACCACAAAATTCCCCAATGTTGGGTACCGAAAACTGCGAGCAATTGCTGGACAGCAAAAGCATAAATGTAGACACCGTAGGAGATGTCATTCTTGGCGATCAGCAGGGGCTGCTTCAGCACCGTGGAGAGCCAAAGAATGCCGTAGGCCACAAACAATGCTGAAGCCTGAACACCCCACGTTGGGATGGCTGATGAGATGACAAAGGCTATCAGTAGCGACAGGATTCCAGGCAGCCAGTGGAACCCGATCTTGTCCTTCCATACGAAAAGTACTGAACCAGCAAAAAAGAATGGGAGAAGTCCCAGGAGCAGGACGACATCAAAGTTGTCATTCGTGAGCCGATTAATCGTCCCAACATTGGCTTGGGCAATGACAGTCAAGAGGAACGCAATGGTCAGCGGCCAACGTGACCGCCGAACAATGGCGAAGATACCCAGTGCGGCGATGATGAGGTAGCAAATAAATTCGTAGTAGAGACTCCAGAGGGAGCCATTCCAAGCACCTGCATAAGGAACATTCAGCGGAGTCCCGGCGATATCGTAAAAACGCATCTCCAAGAACGCGTTTGAGATAAGGAAGTTCAGCGGTGAGTGAGGGGAGGTGAAGTAGCCGTTCAGAGTTCCGTGCGCAACGAGATAGCCAATGGGCGCAAAGAAGAATGCAATGCTCAGAAGGCAAACCCAGAACGCAGGCATGATTCTAGCCACTCGGTTCACCAGATAGGGTCCGAGCCCATTTGACCACCGACTGGATGTGATCAAGTAGCCGCTGATGCCAAAGAATCCCGCAACAGCCCAGCCACCGACCGTTTCGCCAGAAAAGGCCAGCTCTCCCGGCGCCCCTGTCAACGGCCAACTGTGGTGAACGAGGACAGCGAACGCTAGAATCAACCTTATAAGGTTTAGGCTGTTATTGCGCGGGTTGAGAGCCTTGCCGAACCACATCTTCGTCGCGGCATTGCTCACCACTGTGTTGCTGCTCAATGAGTACCTAATCTTCCAACGTGTGACCTAGGGAACGGCAGTGTCAAGTTATCGGTTTCATTTGTTGACCCGACGCTTGCCGCGTCAAACTCGGCCGGGCTCCGCGTTTGCGTTCTGCCATCGCTTGCGGCAATGATTGCTTTATGCGCGGAATTATCCTTGCGGGCGGAACTGGCTCGAGACTGCATCCAATTACACATGGTATCAGCAAGCAACTGGTGCCGGTCTATGACAAACCCATGATTTACTACCCGCTATCGACGCTGATTCTTGCGGGAATCCGCGATATCTTGGTCGTGACAACACCACATGATGCTGAGCAATTCAGGCGTCTGCTTGGTGATGGGTCCCAATTTGGCGTATCAATTAGCTACGTCAAACAGGAATCCCCCGACGGACTGGCCCAAGCCTTCATCCTTGGCGAAGATCACATCGGCGGCGACACAGTTGCTCTTGTGCTTGGTGACAACATTTTCTACGGTCCAGGTATGGGGACCCAACTACGCCGACATGCGGACGTAGATGGCGGTGCTGTTTTCGGGTACTGGGTGAAGGATCCCAAGTCCTATGGTGTCGTGGAGTTCGATGGCGCTGGGACGGCGATATCCCTCGAGGAAAAGCCTGCGAATCCGAAGAGCCACTATGCGGTTCCTGGTCTGTACTTCTACGACAATGACGTGGTGGAAATTTCTAAGGGACTGGAGCCTTCGCCTAGAGGCGAACTTGAGATTACCGACGTCAACCGTCACTACCTGGAACAAGGCAAACTGCAGGTGGAGATTCTGCCTCGAGGCACGGCCTGGTTGGATACTGGGACTTTTGAAGATCTCAACAATGCGTCGAATTTCATTCGCACAGTTGAAAGCCGACAGGGCCTGAAGATCGGGGCCCCCGAGGAAATCGCCTGGCGACAAGGTTTCCTGACGGACGACGACCTTCGTCAGCGCGCCGAACCACTGTTGAAGAGTGGATATGGCTCCTACCTACTTTCCCTCCTGGAAGCCTAGCCCCCCACTCAATGAGAAACGCCCCGGTCACTTGACCGGGGCGTTTCTCATTTGCGGAACTCTTTTCAAGGATTGGAGTACGGCGCTACCAGCACGCGGTGACCTTGAAGAGCTTGGCTTGAGTCCCTTCATGATCCACGAGTTCAAGTGTCTTGGAAGGCGCTAGGTCCATAACCCCGCCGTAGCCAGGCATTGTTCCTGTGACAGTCCTTGTTCCGAAATCGAGCACATACTTGATGTTCAAGCGCCGGACGGAGTCACAAACCCAAGGAAATTCTCCCGCTGATTTCAGTCCGGCATTGACGATATCCACATCTTCGCCATGAGTTGTGAGGATGTGCGGTTGGAGGACATTCCTACCCGAAAAAGCGTAGGCGAGAGCTGCACCGCTGCTCGGCAATCCAACGATGACAGCACCCGGTTCTACATGCTGGTCAAGACGATTCAACAGTGCAGTTTCAGCAGTTGACAGAAGTCCAGCAGTGGCCGTCGACATGTAAGTAAAATGCGCCTTTTTGACGGCCCATGTCACCACGCCGAACTGTGTGGCGAATACGAGAACGAGCACGCCTGCTACGTACACCGGCCACCGTTTCCGGGGCCGAACGGGTGCTGTGGTTGCAGCGGTGAGCGCATTCTTACGACGGTTTGCGTACATCTTTCGATGAGCTGCGTCCCACAGATATGTGGCGCCTATGACTGCCGGACCCAGCATGGCAACAGGCAGGAGTGCTGCAAGACGGTAACTGTCGTAGTACCAGACACCTGTCAGGAACCAGCGCGGGCTGAAGTCAAGACCAGCCGCGTAGAAGAACAAGATCCCGGCCACAAGAAAAGTTCCAAGAACCCAAAGTTGCTTGCGGGTAATCCACAGTCTGAAGAGCCCAATCACCATGCAAATGGCGATGACAGCAGCCGCAGGACGCCCCATGGCCCCACCAAGGAACAATTCGCCAATGGCCTGAGCCGGGCTTTCCACCGCGCCCCAGGAAGCCGCCCCTACGGGGGGCCGGAACTTGCGCCATACAACTGCCAAGACGACGACAGAGACCACTGCGATGCCTACGAGCACCAGGAGGCCACGGCGTCGCTCTGGGGTATTTAGCGGCAGCAACTGGGCAGCCCTGTTCCACCCAAGGAAGATGACCGCAGGGAGTACAAAGACCAGCAACGCCATCAGCGTGCTTGGGTGTGCAACCGCGACGGCGGGCACAGAAACGATGACGAGGAGCCAAGCGACCGGCGTACTGGGGCGGTAACCCTTGGCAACACCCAAGGCACTAAACGCTAGTCCCATGGCTGCCGGAAGGAGCGCGATGGAGAGCAAGTTGGGGTAGAGAACTCCCCAGTCGATCATCAGAAGGGGGTAGCCAGTAAAGGCGGGAACGAAGATCATGGCCATGACAGTGGCGACAACTCGCTGGCCCACGAGCCGCTGGACCAGGTACAAACAGCCCAAAGGCCAGACGATGGCGCCGATAGCGATATTTGTAACGTTTACGGCAACAGGAATGCTCACCCCTGTCGCTAGAGCGACAAGGCTTGTCATTGCGTGCCAGGCGGAAGGATACGCACTAATTCCTGTGAATGCACCTAGGTTCAATGGCGAAGCGTTTCCGGACTCCATGGCCCAACGCACAGCGTTGAGGTGGAAAACGTTGTCAAAGGTCTGAGAGATATTCTCGGGTGTGATGAATGCGGTGCCCATTTGCACAGCGATTAGCACGCCGGCACCCAGCAATCCTGCAACAGAGGCAATAACTACTGACCTACGCTGTGGCTTCCATACCGGATCAGGCCATTTTCGTCCCAAGGCAATCTTGACTCCGAACGCGACAGCCGAGACAACCAGGACACCGATTCCGTAGGAAAGGGGCGTCCATCTAACGTGAACAATCGGCAGAACCAGGGACAGCACACTGGCTAGGGCGACGCTGAACAGCGGTGCCAGCAGCAGGGCGGACAGCCCACGGACCCGCACCGCAAAGGAGAAAACAAGACCAGGCACAACAAAGACTGCCCCCGCCAGCAATATCAAAGGTACAGCTTCCAACCAGGTCACTCAAGCACCGCTTCCTTGCAACAATAACGACTGCCGAACTCCATGCCCAGCAGCCAAAAAACTAATAATGAAACTAATTGTGGCCGACTACGCGGCCTCAGACCGCCTGCGCAGTTCCTTGACCACCGCGTGGACCTCGCCATCCATGACAACCTTGCCGTGTTCCAGTAGAACACCGCGCTCACAGACGGTGGACACAAGATCCAGGTCATGGCTGACCACAAAGAGGGTCTTGCCGGCAGCGGCCAATTCCTTGATCTTCTTGATGCACTTGCGCTGGAACGGCTCGTCACCGACAGCCAGAATCTCATCGATCAAGAACACTTCGGGGTCCGTATGCACAGCAATTGAAAACGCGAGCTTCAGGTACATTCCAGAGGAGTAGAACTTCACTTCGGTATCGATGAACTCGCCAATTTCAGAGAACTCAACGATTGAATCGAACATGGTATCAATCTGCTTCTCCGTCATGCCCAAAATGGCACCGTTGAGGTAGACGTTGTCACGTCCACTCAAGTCATGGTGGAAGCCGGCACCAACTTCGATGAGCCCGGCCACCCTGCCGCGGGTCTGGACGGTCCCGCCGTCAGGCTGCAGAACCCCTGAAATCAGTTTCAGGAGCGTTGACTTACCGGATCCATTCAGGCCCAGCAGCGCAACGGTCTCACCCTGAGCAACGTCAAGGGAGATGTCCTGCAAAGCGTCAAAGCGCTTGGACAGATCACCCTTGCGGCCCTTGACGAGCCACACAACCGACTCCTTCATGGAGCGGGTGTTGCGCAGCACGAACATCTTTCGCAAGTTGCGGCAGGTGATGGCGATATTGTCTGCGACGGTCTCAGCGACGGGCATTCTAGAGCTCCTGGGCAAAATGGACAGCGAGACGGCGGAAGATGAGCTGGCCTCCGAGCAGGACTGCCAGAGAAATCAACAATGAAATAGGCAACCAGAAGACAATCAGGTTGGGTGGCAATTCCACCATGCCAACCCGGTCAGCACCCAGGGTGGGGTACCAGAATGCCCAGTGGAAGATCTCCACCGCTACCGTCATCGGATTCAACTGATAGATCCAGAACCATGAACCAAGTGCGTCCCGTGCCATGGTCCAGACGTACAGCACAGGGGACGCCCAGGTGACAACCATCAAGATCATGTCAACGATGTTTTCCGAGTCACGGAAGTAGACATTGACAGCGCCGAAGAGCAGTCCCAGTCCAGCGGCAAGAATGGCAACAACAATAAATGCCGCAATAGCAGCCAATAGTTGGAAGGCGGACGGTTGCCACCCCACCAGCAGGGCAGCACCAATCAAGATGACCACCTGCGGAAGAAAATGCGCCGCTGAAACCCAAATAGTGGAGACCGGGAAAAGTTCACGCGGCAGATAAATCTTGCGGATCAGGTCCCTGTTTTCCACAATTGAACGGGTGGAATTTCCCAACGCCTCAGTGAAAAAGTTGACCAGAACAATGCCAGAGAACAGGTAGATCGCGTAGTTTGGTGTTGCTTTTTGCAGGTTTAGGAAGATGCCCAGCGCCACGAAATAAATCATGAACTGCATGAGCGGCTTCACATACGACCACAAAAGACCGAGCACGGATCCGCGGTAGCGAACCTTGATTTCCTTGCGGACCAGCAGTTTGAGCAGGAATCTATTCGAGTAGACCCCCAGCAAACCACGCCCTTGTCCAGGGGTGGTCAGCTCATTTTTAACAACTGTCATTTACCGGCCATCCGCTGAATGCTCATCGAAGGTCTTCTTCCACGTTTCCATGGAGGTAATCTCCTTCACGGCACTCCTATAGCGCTCGGCCAGTTCGTCCCATTCCTTGACAAGGCGGACGTGCAGGCGTGCAGATTCTGCCAGCATGGAGCGCAGCATCTTCGGGTCGCGGCGGTACCAGGACATGCCTGTGCCTTCGGCGTTGGTGACCACCACCGAATCGTAGTGGGCCAGCCTGAACCAACGGCTGTCCCGGTGCGCCAAAACACCCTGCGGGCGCACTGCTGCTTCAGCGCCGGGGGTCTTGATGAGCTGACGCGCAACGGTTTTCAAGCCCCAGGAGACAAGATCCTTCTTCAACGGCATGCCGATGGCTTCCCCACCCATGGGCCCACGGCCCAACATGGGCGCCGGGAAGTCATCAACGTTTTCCTCCAGCTGCGCATCAGCGTACTGGGCGCGCAAGGCGTTGATCTCGGGGAGCTTGGTGGCAAGAACATCGTGCAGCTGCTCGGGGCCCTTGAAAATGTCCTTGAGCGCTTCCAGCCTGCCGTGCTCGGTGAAGTACTGCATGGATACCAAGTGTTTGACGTCTGCCTGCACAGACTCGCGCAGGACACGGCCACCCTTGGGGTAGGGGCTGTAGATCAGCGTGGTGATCAGGCGGTTGCGTTCGTGGAAGTAAGATTGCCAGCCCACCGTGTCGTCTTTGTCCAGCCAAGACACATGCCAGACAGCGGCGCCGGGAAGGGACACCGTGGCGAACCCCGCCGCCCGCGCTCGCAAGCCATACTCGGCGTCGTCCCACTTAATAAACAGGGGCAGGGACAGGCCAATTTCCTTGATCACGGCGGTAGGGATCATGCACATCCACCAGCCGTTGTAGTCAACATCGACGCGGCGGTGCAACCACGACGTCTGGCGCAGGTTGGCAACACTGAAGTCGTGGCGCATGTCCATGTCGGCGTGCGGTATGGCTGGAACTATGCGGTGCGGATCCACGACTTCACCAAAAGTGTGCAGGACGCTGCGATTGTGCAGGTCAAACATGTGCCCGCCCACGATGGTGGGATTCTTGCAATGATCGGCGAAGGCCAGCATGCGCAGGATGCTTTCCGGCTCAACCACGACGTCGTCATCGAGCAGGAGGGCGTAGTCGCTGCCGTTTTCCACAGCCTCATACATGCCGCGGGCAAAGCCACCGGAACCGCCCAGGTTTCCCTGGTCGATGATGCGAAGCTTTCCTCCCAAGGCGGCGCTGACCTCGGCAAAGCCGGCTTCGTCGCGCACCTTCTTGGAACCTTGGTCGACAATCAGGATTTCCTTGACGTTCTCGAGCGCGTCAAGGTTGTCAGCTAGGATGCGGGCGTTGTTCAGGCAGTAGTCGGGCTTGTTCATGGTGGTGATTTCAAGCGTCACCTGACCTGCCGGGCGCGGTTCCTCCAAGAGGGTCCACTGGGCTTCAACGAGGCTCATGCCGTCGTGGCCTGCGGCCAGGTCAAACCAGTACCAGCCGCCGTCGCCGAAGGGTACCAGTGACAGTTCGAAGACCGTGGTGGTGTCCCCATGGACACTGGCGCTTTCCACGTGCTGCGCCGATCCCCGGGAGTTGGACTTGCTGACCGTGACCGTACCGCCGCCTGTCGTGACGACCTCCAGACGGATGTTGCGCACATCGGTCCAGCGGCGCCAGTAACTGGCCGGGAAAGCGTTGAAGTAGGTGCCGAAGGAGATCTGCTCACCGGCACGAACGGTCATGGACCGGCGGGAGAGAATGTCGTCGAAGTGGACGCTGGCGCCGCCGGAGCTAAAAAGCTGGAGCTTGTCTTCGGGCAGCTTGGGGCTGCGGGCAAGTTCATCGTTTTCACGCAGGCGGATGCCACTGGCCGTGCCGGAATCCACATACAGGGGAACCGTGTCCACCTGGGAGTCCGTGGGCAGGATGACCCGCTGTAGGGTGCGTCGCCGCCGGGACTCTTGTGTCGCCGTCGTGCTTTCCAATTCTTCAGCCACGCTCACGCGTCAACCCCTCCGCTTTGCAGCTTCGCACCACCGGTGAAGTGCGGTTTGATCTTGTTGTCGTACATGCTCAGCGCCGAACCGATCGCCATGTGCATGTCCAGGTACTTGTAGGTGCCCAGGCGGCCGCCGAACAACACGTTGTTTTCGCCGTTGGCCAGGTCGCGGTAGGCGAGCAGTTTTTTACGGTCATCGCTGGTGTTGACCGGGTAGTACGGCTCGTCGCCCTTCTCGGCAAAGCGGCTGAATTCACGCATGATGACAGTGGCGTCCTTGGTGTAGTCTCGCTCGGGGTGGAAGTGGCGGAACTCGTGGATGCGCGTGAACTTCTGCTCCTCATCCGGGTAGTTCATGACTGAGCATCCTTGGAAGTCCTCAATCGGCAGTACTTCCTGCTCCAAGTCGATCGTGCGCCAGGAGAGGTCGCCCTCGGCGTAGTCAAAGTAGCGGTCAACCGGGCCCGTGTAGATGACGGGAACCTGGCCGGTGACAGCCTTGCGCGAGTATTCGCCGTCGTCAAAAAAGTCAGTGTTCAGGACCACTTCGATGTTCGGGTGGTCAGCCATCCGCTCAATCCAGGCGGTGTAACCGTCAACCGGCAGACCCTCGTAGGTGTCGTTGAAGTAGCGGTTGTCGTAGTTGTAGCGAACTGGCAGGCGGGAAATGATCGACGCCGGCAGGTCCTTGGGGTCCGTCTGCCACTGCTTGCCTGTGTAGTGCTTGATGAACGCCTCGTAGAGGGGGCGGCCAATGAGCTGGATGCCCTTGTCGTTCAGGTTGCTCGGGTCGGTCCCGGCCAACTCGCCTGCCTGCTCCTGGATCAGCGCGCGCGCCTCACCCGGGCCCATGGCCGAGCGGAAGAATTGGTTGATGGTGCCTAGGTTGATGGGCATCTGGTACACCTCGCCCTTGTGGGCGGTGTACACCTTGTGCTGGTAATTGGTGAACGCCGTAAAACGGTTCACGTACTCCCATACACGCTCGTTGGAGGTGTGGAAGAGGTGCGCGCCATAGCGGTGCACCTCGATGCCCGTCTGTGCCTCGTTCTCACTGTAGGCATTGCCGCCGATGTGGTGGCGGCGGTCAAGGACAGCCACCTTCAATCCCAGCTCGGTGGCGGCACGTTCTGCAATGGTCAGTCCAAAGAAACCCGAACCGACGACGACCAGGTCAGCGTTCACAAACTCTCCTGTGGTGCTTGATAGCGATAAGCGGGCACAAAAGTGCCACGGACTATCCCCCTAGGTTACCCGAACGTTATCCTTTGCCGGTTCCCACGTAGGCATCCTCACATAGTCCGGCGCCGCCGCTTCCTCCACAGGGGCAGCCCGCGATCCCCGTCCCCACAATGTACGACGCCGGAACCCGCCGCCGCTTTCAGGGTGCCTACGCTCGTGGAACAGGTTGCGGCCGATGGCTGACCGGAACTGGTTTTGTTCGGGCTTGTTTGCTTTTGTTCGGGAGGCGCGATGTTGTTGGAGATTACCGTGGTGGCCGGGCCCGGCGCCATTCCATTTCCCCCGGCGGAGCTCACCGTCACGTGGCCGCAAGGCCCCCAGGCGAAAGGCTGTACGGGCCGGTCCCTGCAGCGCGCGCTCGAACGGCACTGGCCCGGGTGTCTGTTCACCGTTGGCGGCGATATGCTCGCGGGCCTGCAGCCGGGGATCGCACCCCTGGTCAACGGTGCGGTTGTGGTCAGCTGGCCCGCCGTCTCAGGCGCAACTGATGCTGCCGTCAGTTCGGGCGCGGGCACCGTCTCCGCCTCCGATGCGCGCCAGTCACCGAGCACCGTCGGCCTGACGGTTCCGGCAAGGGGCATCGCCGCCGTCCTTTCCGTATGTTCCGGGCCGGGCGCGGGAGCCGTCTTTGCCTTGCATCGGGGCAGTTTCACCTTCGGTCGCGGACGATGCCAGTTATCGGTAGCCGACCCTTCCCTCTCCAGACACCACGGCACCGTGCATGTGGGGCCCCGCAACATCATGTTGGCCACGGCCCCCGGATCAAGTGGCTTCACCTTGCGCCGCACCGACGGCTCCCCGACTGCGAGCGCAGTCCCCGTCAAGGGGACGGTGGTTCTTGAAGTGGGCTGCGTGGTTGCTTGCGGCAGCACTGCCTTTGAACTGCGTGTCCCGGATGCGGGCTTGGCTTCGCCCGCTGCGTACTCCTTGCCGGATGGCGGCCCATGGCTTCTCGATCCGGCAGCATTGGAACCTTTGGTGGTGAAGAACCCTGCAGGGGCTGCGCGTAACCGTGTGGCCATGCTGGTTGCAGGCCTTTTTCCATTGGTGGTGGGTGTTGTGCTGGCATTGGTGACGGGTTCGTGGATGTTTCTGGCGTTCTCTGCCATGGGCGCCTTGACCGTGCTGGTGCCGGTCCTGGGTGGTTCCAGGCGGCGCAGGATCTTCCACACCGAGGTGGAGCGCGCCGCACGGCAGGACGCCGCTCGCCGGTCCCGTTTGTTCCCTGACGCCGGTTCATTGGTGTTGGCCTCCGGGGTCTGCGGGTCGGCGCAGGGTGCTTCACCGCCCCGGGCCAGACCGCCCGGGACGGCAGTTGCCCTGCGCATCGGTTCCGCAGCCCAGCCCGCAGCTGTTGCCGTGTCACCTGACGATCCTGCGTTTCCCGCACCGGTTGTTCAGCATCTTCCTCTATGCATTCCGCTGGGTACGGCTCCTGTCACTATCACCGGCCCGGCGACTGCTGTGGTGTCAATGCTGAACCATGCCTTGATGCAACTTGATGCGGCCTCCGTGCCGGTGGTGCTGTTGGGCCCCGCCGATGCCATTCCCCTCGCGGCAAGGTTCCTGCCCCTCACATGGCTGGCCACGTCGGTTCCTAACGCCAATTCGGTGTTGGCTGAACTTTGCCGGGACGCACCGGGCGGAAGCCCTCCCGCAGTCCTTGTTGCGGTCAATGTCAAGGTGGGGCCCTTGCTGGCATCCATACCCGGCCTGCGTGTCGCCTGCTTTGACGTTCCTGCTCCCGACGCCTCGGGCATCACCTCGGCAGGCTCCGTGCCATCAGCCGCTGAGGGTTCCGTGGCGGAGGGCGCAGTTGCCCTGCGGTCCGAGGGCAACAACGTTGTGGGCACCCATGACGGTCATGACTTCATTCCTGACGGTGTGCCGCCTGCAGTGTTCGATGCCTATGCACGCCGTCGGGCCTGGACCGCCGGGAAATCCGTTGGAGACGGCGCATCGGCGTCTTTGGAACAGTGGTCCCTAGCGGCGAACATCTTGCCCCGTCCCGGGCAGTGCTCGGTTGGCGCCGTGATGCGTGCATGGGCGGTCACCGCCGGCGGACCCCTTTCCCCTGTTCCGTTGGGCCAGTCGGGCGCAGGTCCGCTCATGTTTGATTTCCTGCGCGACGGCCCGCACCTGCTGGTCGGCGGAACGACGGGATCTGGCAAGTCCGAACTGTTGCGCACCCTTGTGGGCAGCCTTGCACTCGCCCACTCCCCCGCGGACCTGCAATTTGTTTTCCTCGATTTCAAGGGCGGCGCCGGACTGGCCGTGTTGGGGAAACTGCCCCATACAACCTCGCTCATCACCGACCTGGGTGGGCACGGGATGGACCGTGCCCTGGCATCGCTGCGTGCCGAAATCCGCCGCCGTGAGGCTGCGCTGGCCTCCGTGGAGGCAGCCGATAGCCGTGCGTACCGGGCCGCGGTGCAGGGCAACGATGCCGCCACCGACCCTGGACGCCACACGATGGCGCACCTGGTAGTGGTGATTGACGAGTTCAGGGTGCTGGTTGACCAGTTCCCCGACGCCATGGCCGAGCTAATGCGCATCGCCGCAGTGGGCCGGTCCCTGGGCATCCACCTCGTCATGGCAACGCAACGGCCGCAGGGTGCAGTCAATGCCGATATCCGGGCCAACGTCACCAGTTCGATCTGTCTGCGGGTCCAGTCTGTGTTCGACTCAACAGATGTCATTGGCACCGGGGCGGCCGCGGGCATTGGCCCGGACACGCCAGGCCGAGCCTACATCTGCAGGGCTGGCGGGGCGCCGGAGGAGTTCCAAAGCGCCACCTTGGGCCGCCCTGGAGCTGCCGGAGGGTTGTTGCCCACCGTTGAGCCCACCCGAGACCGGCTCTCGGCGTCCCCTCTTGCGCTTGGCGCCACGGACACCGAATGCGACGTCCCGGCCGTGGCGGGGCTGCTGGCGTCGGCCTGGCAGGAAGTGGTTTCATCGGGTGCCCGGCAGGACAGGCCCGGATCCCGGCACCCGGGGCCTTGCCCGGCGCCGGCCGTTGTGGCTCCGGAGCTGCCGGCAGCAATCGAGTTTCCCGAACGCGCCGGTTTGGCAGACGCCGTCGAACGTGGTGTGGCGCTGGGGTTGGTGGACGTTCCGCAGCTCCAGAAGCTTGAACCATTGCTGTGGCACCCGCAGCTGCAGTCGCACCTTGCGTTCATTGGCACATCATCGGAGACTGCCAATGCCGTGTCGCTCGTGGCCGGACAGCTTCTTTCGGCACGCGCACAGTCTGCCGATGCCGATACTTGTCCCTGGCTGTTGTACCTGCTCGACGGGGACGGTTCACTTGGCTGCTGGGCGGACAGTCAATGGGTGGGGAGCTGCATCACCCCCCATGATCTGCGGACGGCCGCGCACCTGGTGCGGCGCCTGGGCCAGGCGGCACTGACCTGCCCCGACACCTTTGTCCTGTGCATCTCGGATTGGGGCCACTGGGTGACCGCCCTCCGGTCGAGCCCGTGGCACGAGGCAGAGAACGGCATCTCCGAGCTGCTCCGATTCAGTCCGACAAATGTCGTCGTGGTTCTCGGCGGCGGCCGGGAGCTTGTGACATCACAGTTCATGGCGTCCATTCCCAACCGGCTGTACCTCACGTGTGGCAGCAGCTCGGAATCGACCATGCTGTGGCCCCGGCTGCCCCGCTTTACTCCCTTTCCGGGCCGGGCGGCCATTGCCGGGCCGGTCAACGAAGCGGTCGGGTACGGCGCGCAGGCCGAACCTGAGCTGCACATTGCGCAGCTGGGCCGGGCACCCGCTGCCGTGATCCCCGGCGACGCCCGGATCACGGGCACAGCTGGAACCGCGGGCAAAGCAGTGTCAGGCGGACGAGGGGGCCCCACCTTGTCCGTCTCTCCCCTGCCGCGGTCGCTGACGATGGCGGAAATGCTGGGGGTGGTTGCCGGGCAGCACGGCCCGCCGGGGCACATTGTCACAGAGGCTGACGCCCCACGCCCTGCCCGAGGGCTGCACGGTGCAGGACCACCCAGCCGCCACGCAATCCACCTTGCACTCGGACTCGGCGGCGACGGCCGCCACGTGGTGGGGCTTGCCCTGGCCCCTGGGACTGTGCTGCCTGTCATCGGCGGGCCGGGGTCGGGGAAGTCGAGTTTTCTCGCTGCGTTGGCACTGCTGAACGGCAGCTCCATGGCGGGGGCAGCCGGGGCTGCGGAACCGGACGCCCTGTACAGGATGGCCCCAGCTGGTGAACCGGACATTGCAGTGCAAGATGCCGGGATCCTGATGTTCGACGATGCCGCTTCCCTTCCACCAACGGAGTTGCAGGCGGCAACGCAGGCCCTGGCATTGGGCACCTCACTGGTCGCCGCGTTCCCCTACCCGGGTCCGGCATTGTCGGCGCTGCCCCTGGAATGGGGGCTCAGGACGGCCCAGCAGGGCGTTGTGCTCATGCCGCAACGCCCGGGAGATGCAGATCTCTTCGGCGTGCGGCTCGACACTGTCGGCGCTGAGCCGCCGGGACGCGCCGTGCTGATCGAGCACGGGCGGCACACGTGGTTTCAGTTCCCGTTCATGGAGGTGGTGTCATGAGTCAGCAACGAGCCACAGGCCGGGAGGAAGCGGCGGGTTGGCAGGACTACAGGACGGTGTGTTCGGCGCCTGTGCGCTGGGAAAAGGCCACAACCCTGGGCGTAAAGAGGTAGTAGGAGGCAGTCACCGCGGGCAGCAACAGAACCAGGCCCATCAGGATGTTCCCGTCAAGCAGCGCCGGGACGGAGATGGCAACCATCAACAGCTGCCAGACAAATGCTGCCGACCTCGTCCACCGCATGCCCTTGTAGGCATTGACGGACACAGCGGCCAGGCCCGCGGCCAGCCCGGCAAGCAGCACGATCAAGAACACGCCGCTGGCAACGGAGATCATGGGCTGGGTAAAGGCCAAGAGAATGGACCAGACGGCAACGAGCCCCAGCGCCAGGGCTTCCAGCCCCACGACGGCAGCGACAACATAAACGCCAACGGGGCGCCCATTTCCGTCGTCCGGGGAGGGTGTTTTGGCCGCGCCGGAGTCCACGGAATCGGGCATGTCGGCGGGGTTTTTGGGATCGCTTTGCACATCAGCACCCTATCGGAGTTTGCTGAGGGGCGCCTATGTGATGGTGAACTATTGTGATGCATCGCTCATGGTTATAAGCTAATATTTCCATCCTTACCCCTTGTTTACGCTGAGTTAACATGACACGCTTAAGTCAATGACCTAAAGGGGCCCAGAAGGGCCTTTTCTTATGTGGCCTAAAGTGAATTTTTTCACAAGATGCCTGCCGTTCTAAAAGGAGTGAGTGATCAGCATGGACTGGCGTAGTCGCGCAGCCTGCCTCGACAAGGACCCGGAACTGTTTTTCCCCGTGGGAAACACCGGCCCTGCCTTGTTGCAAATCGAGGAAGCGAAGAGCGTATGCCGTCGCTGCCCCGTGATTGACACCTGCTTGAAGTGGGCTATTGAATCAGGACAGGACGCAGGAGTTTGGGGCGGCTTGAGTGAGGACGAACGCCGCGCCATGAAGCGCCGCGCAGCCCGCGCCCGCCGCGCCAGCTAATTCGAGCACTTTCAAAACTGGCCCGCAGTAAACGACAAAAGACACGTGAAAACGTGAATTTCGCCGTTTACTGCGGGCCAGTTTTTAATGCCTGCTGATCAGCGCCATTTGCAACTCCACCACTGTGCCACCGCCCTCGCGCGGCGACCAGTCGATGGTGCCGTCCAGTTCGCTCTGGACAAGGGTCCGCACAATCTGCAGGCCCAGCCCCTCGGCGACGTGCCCCTGCGGCAGCCCCACGCCGTCGTCGGCTATCCTCACCGTCAGTGCGTCGTCGCCGGAGTTGTTCTTGTACCGATCCGCCGACAGCCACACAGTCCCTTCCCTGTCCTGCAGGCCATGTTCGACGGCGTTTGTCACCAGTTCGTTGATCACCAGTGCCAGTGGGGTTGCGAAATCGCTGGGCAGTTCCCCAAAGGCGCCCTCACGTTCGGTGCGGACCCGTTTGGACGGTGAGGCCACCTCGGCCGACAGCCTGAACTGCCTGTCAATCAATTCGTCAAAGTCAACGTTCTGGGCAAGGCCCTGGGACAAGGTTTCATGCACCAGGGCGATCGTTGCCACGCGGCGCATCGCCTGCTCGAGTCCCTGCTTGGCTTCCTCACTGTGCATGCGGCGCGACTGCATGCGCAACAGTGCGGCCACCGTCTGCAGGTTGTTCTTCACCCGGTGGTGGATCTCACGGATGGTGGCGTCCTTTGTCACCAGCTCCTGTTCCCGGCGGCGGAGCTCGGACACGTCGCGGCACAACACCAGGGCACCAAAACGCTCGGTCCCGTCGCGCAGCGGAATGGCGCGCAGCGACAGGCTCACCCCGCGGGATTCAATTTCCGTGCGCCACGGCATCCGCCCCGTGACAACCAGCGGCAGTGACTCATCGACCATGCGGCGGTCCTTGAGCAGCTCGGTCGTGACCTCGGCCAGGGACCGCCCTTCCAGGGATTCGCCGTCGCCGAGCCTGCGGAACGCTGATACACCGTTGGGGCTGGCGTACTGCACAATGCCGTCAACATCCAGGCGCAGCAGGCCGTCGCCCACGCGAGGGGCGCCGCGTCGGGAACCCGTGGGCGAGGCGAAGTCGGGCCACAGGCCCAAGGTACCCATTTTCAGCAGGTCGTAGGCGCACTGGCGGTAGGTCAGTTCAAGGCGCGAGGGCATGCGTGAACTGGAGAGGTCCATGTGGCTGGTGATGACGGCCAGGGTACGGCCGTTGCGCACCATGGGGATGGCCTCGACCCGCATGGCCACGTCGACGTTCCAGATCTTTGTCTCGTGGGAGCGCTCAATGTTCTGGCTCTTCCACGCCGTCGCCACCAGGGGTTCAAGCTCCGGCTGGATGCGCTCCCCCACAAAGTCCGCGTGGAACATGGTGTGGGACGTTGACGGACGCACATGCGCAATCGCCACATGGCCCTGCCCATCGCTGCTCGGGAACCACAGGACCAGGTCGGCGAAGGAGAGGTCGGCAATCATCTGCCAGTCACCCACCAGCAGGTGCAGCCATTCGGCGTCGCCCGGATTCAGGTTAGGACTTTCCCTGATCATGTCGCCAAATATTGCCATGCCGGCTCCTCAAAAGAATGGTGGCGGTGCCCGCTGAAACCCAGCGGGCACCGCACAACTAGTTGCAGTTTTTCATGCCGCAACCGCACAAATTACGCTGGCGCGTCAACGCCGCACTATTGAACGCAAGAGCCTCAATGCTACCGACAACGACGCCATGTCATCTTGTTCAAGCTCGTTGACCTCGGCAAACATCTTCACCGCCCGGCCCAGCTGTTCCTGGTTTTGGGCTTCCCATGCCTGGATCCGGTCCATGGCGGGCTCGCCTACGCCGGTGCTGTCCATGACGTTTCGGGTCATGTCGGCCGTGGTTGCATACAGGTCATCACGCAATGCCGCGCGGGCCAGTGCCTGCCACCTGTCGTTGCGCGGCAACGCCGTGATGCGTTCCAGCAGTGCGTCCACACCGTAGCGGTTGTACAGCGCGTAGTACACGCCGGCCACTGCGACCTGCGGTTCCTCCAGCGATTCGCTGACAATTGCCACATCCAGCAGCGGGAAGGTTTCGAAGAGTTCGGCCCAGCGGCGTCCCAGCTCCGCGGGCATGTGGAAGGATGTGGCACGGTCGTACCACGTCCGCACCCTTTCCTCATCGACGCCCTGGAAGAAGTCGCCCATGTGTGTGCCTAGGGAGCCGACAACCGGCTTGAACCGGTTCACGACATCCTCGATGCTTTCCTTGCCAATGCCTTCATTGACCAGCCAGCGGACGGCCCGGTCCAGCAGGCGGCGCATATCCAGCTGGACAGTGCACCACTGCTCGGTCGGGAAGTATGGCGGCAGCTGCCCCAATGCCTTGGTCATGGAGTCAAAATCGAAGATTTCATGCAGCGCCACAAATGCCTTGGCGATGACAACATCACTGGCGGAGGATTCCTCCATGGTCCGGAAGGCAAAGGTGATGCCGCCGAGGTTGACCATGTCGTTGGCCACTACCGTTGCAATGATTTCCTTGCGCAGCGGATGGGTGTCCAGTTCAGCGTCAAAGCGCTCGGCCACTTCCTTCGGGAAGTAGCGGCGCAGCGTTGCCTTGAACCAGGGGTCGTTGGCCAGGTCGCTGGTGCTCAGGGACTTGGCCAGTTCCATCTTCGCGTAGGCAAGCAGGACAGCCAGCTCCGGCGACGTCAGTCCCTGCCCGGCAGCCACGCGTTCCTGCAACTCTGCGTTGGTGGGCAGCCCCTCAAGTTTCCTATCAAGGTCGGCGTGCTCCTCGAGCCAGTCCATGAATCGCTCATAGCTGGGGCTCCACTCGGCAACCCGTTGGCGGTCGTTGAGCAGCACCACATTTTGCTCAATGTTGGTCTCCAGCACCAGGTGCCCGATCTCATCCGTCATGGACATCAGGAAGTCGGAACGCTCCGCGGGATCAAGTTTGCCGGCGGCAACCATGCGGTCCAGGAAGATCTTGATGTTGACCTCATGGTCGGAGCAGTCCACCCCGGCAGAGTTGTCAATGGCGTCGCTGTTGAGGATGACGCCGTGCAGGGCCGCCTCCACGCGGCCTAGCTGGGTCATGCCAAGGTTTCCACCTTCGCCGATGACCTTCACCCGCAAGTCCGCGCCGTCGACACGGATGGCGTCGTTGGCCTTGTCACCGACCGAAGCGTTGCTTTCTCCGCTTGCCTTGATGTAGGTTCCGATGCCGCCGTTGTACAGCAGGTCTGTGGGTGCCAGCAACACGGCGCGCAGCAGTTCAGGCGGACTCATTTTCACTGTGCCTTCGGGCAGGCCAAGCGCGGCAACAACTTCAGCTGAAATGGGGATCGACTTCAGCGAGCGGGAGAACACGCCGCCACCTTCGCTGATGAGCTCCTTGTTGTAGTCCTGCCACGAGGACCGCGGCAGCTCGTACAGGCGCTGACGTTCCTCGAAGGACGGGCCGGCAACAGGGTTCGGGTCAAGGAAGATGTCCCTGTGGTCAAACGCCGCAACCAGGCGCGCGTGGCGGGTCCGCAGCAGGCCGTTGCCAAAGACGTCGCCCGACATGTCGCCGACGCCAACCACAGTGAACTCCTGGGTCTGGGTGTCGACGTCGAACTCGCTGAAGTGGCGCTTCACAGACTCCCAGGCTCCGCGCGCGGTAATGCCCATTTCCTTATGGTCATAGCCCACAGAGCCGCCCGAGGCGAAAGCGTCCCCGAGCCAGAATCCGTAGTCGGCGGAGATGGCGTTGGCGGTGTCGGAGAAGGATGCCGTGCCCTTATCGGCCGCAACCACCAGGTAGGTGTCGTCGCCGTCGTGGCGCACCACGTTCTCAGGCGGCACCACCACTTCGCCGTTGGGCGTGGCGACCAGATTGTCGGTCACGTCAAGCAGGCCTCGAATGAACGTCTTGTAGCTTTCCTTGCCCTCGGCCATCCAGGCACCGCGGTCAATGGCCGGGTTGGGGAGCGCCTTGGCGAAGAAGCCGCCCTTGGCGCCCGTGGGGACGATGACGGCGTTCTTGACCGTCTGCGCCTTCACCAGGCCGAGCACCTCGGTGCGGAAGTCCTCACGTCGGTCGGACCAGCGCAGCCCGCCGCGGGCCACCTTGCCGAAGCGCAGGTGGGTGCCCTCGACGCGCGGTGAGTACACCCAGATTTCGAACATGGGCTTGGGCGCGGGAAGACCGTTGATGGTGGACGGGTCCAGTTTGAGGCTCAGGTAGTCGCGGCCGCGGTAGAAGTTGGTGCGCAGCGTTGAATCGACCAGGTTGGCGAAGGTGCGCAGGATCCTGTCGGCGTCAAGCGTGGGGACGTTTTCCAGTGCGGCATTGAGGCGTTCATGCACCTCCGCCTGCATCCCGGCGCGGGCGGCGTCGTCAATTGCTGGGTTGAAGCGTGCCTCAAACAGTTCGACGAGCCCGCGGGTCACGGCAACGTTTTGCAAAAGCGTGGTGGCGATGAAGCCAAAGGAGTTCGTGTTGCCCATCTGGCGCAGGTACTTGGCGTAGGCACGCAAGATGGTGATCTGGCGCCATGCCATGCCCTCGGTCAACACCAGGCGGTCGAAGTGGTCAGACTCGCTGCGCCCCGTGATGGCGGCACCGAATGCCTCGGCGAGCAGCCCGGCGGTTGCCAGTGGGTCGACCCCTGCCGGGTACTTCAGGCCCAGGTCATACAGGAAGAAGTCACGCTTGTCGGCGGTCTCAATCTCAAAGGGGCGCTCGTCGATGACTTCCAGGCCCAGGTTGTGGAAGAACGGCAGGATGGTGCTCAGGGTCTGCGGATGCGCCATGTACAGTTTGACGCGTGCGTCCTCGGCCGCCTCCTCAGGGTCGCGGTGGACCGGCAGGTAGACGTGCATGCCCGGGGCGCACTTGTCGGGGCTCATGCCTTCGGCTGCAACTGCCTTGTAGCTGGCGTCGAATTCCTCAAAACGGGCGATGTCGGCCAGCGCCTCCTCAACCTCGAAAGCCACCCGGTAGCTGGTGGGGAAGGCTTCGGACCATTTGGCCACGAGGCGTTCGGCGTCGTCGGGGGACTTTGAATCGCGCAGCACCTGGGCAATGCCTTCGGGCCAGGAGCGGGCCGCACGCACCAGGCGCTGCTCCAGTTCGGCCACTTGCAGGTCGGCAGGCACCAGGTAGGCCTTGGGCAGGCGGATGCGGAAGAACAGGCGGGCGAGCGCCGATTCACTCATGCGCGCCTCAAAGTCAATGGAGACGGCGTCGAAGGTGCGGGTGAGTTCGTCCTCGATGCGGTGGCGGACGTTGGTCGTGTAACGGTCGCGCGGGATGTAGACCAGGGCCGACATGAAGCGGCCGTAGATGTCCGGGCGCAGGAACAAGCGTGTACGACGGCGTTCGGCCAGCCTCAGGATGCCCTCGGCAATCTCGATCAGGTCCGAAACCTCGATCTGGAACAGCTCATCGCGCGGGTAGGTCTCAAGGACGGCGAAGAGATCCTTGCCCGAGTGCGAGTTGGGCGGGAAGCCAAAGTGGCGCAGCACGGCGTCGACCTTTTCGCGCACGACGGGAATGTTGCGCACCGATCCGGTGTAGACGGCGGAGGAGAACAAGCCGATGAAGCGCTGCTCGCCGTTGACGTTGCCCTGGGAATCAAAGGACTTGACACCGATGTAGTCAAGGTAGGCGCCGCGGTGGACGGTGGAGCGCGAGTTCGCCTTGGTGATGACAAGGACCCGCTTTTCGCGGGCCTTGCGCTGGCCGGTTGAGGTCAGGTGCTGCACCGTCGGGTGGCTTGAGCCGTCCCGCAGGAGGCCAAGTCCGCTACCTTCGCGGTTGACGAGGACGTCCTCGCCGTCGCGCTTGTGCAGGTCGTATTCACGGTAGCCAAGGAAGGTGAAGTTGTCGGCCTCCATCCAGTGCAGCAGGTCTTCGGCTTCGCGCAGGTCCACGAGTGATTCCCCGGCGAGCACCGTGGCCAGGATTTCGGCTCGGCTCAGCGCCTTTTCGCGCATGGCGGGCCAATCTTCAACGGAGGCCCTGACATTGCCGAGAACCCTGTCAAGCCCAGCCAGCAGCTCGGTTTTGGCGTCCTCACCAATCTTGGGAATTTCAATGGCAATCCATGATTCCAGGAAGGAGGCGTTCTCGCCGTCGCCGAGAAGGTGGGCGATGTTCGGCATGGCCGAGGTGTCTCCGCTGGCAACCCCTGCATGCGAGGGAACCTTTGTCACCTGGGTCATGGTGTTGCTCACCTTGTCGCGGGACACCACGAACACGGGGTGGGTGACGAGGTGGATGGCAAGGTCCTGCCGGACAAGTTCGGCGCTGACCGAGTCCACAAGGAAGGGCATGTCATCGGTGGTGATGTAGACCACGCTGGCGTCGCGCTCGTCGAGGACCTCCACATTGGCCTGGCCGGGGGTGCGCTGTGCTGCGAGGTCCTGGTGCGCAAACGCCCTGGCGTTCAACAGCTCCGGATCGTAGAGAGCGGCGTCCTCTTCGGATAGTTGCACAAAGTAGTCCGCAAGGAACGACTGGCCGCCAAACTGCTTTTGATCCTGCACAGGCACGTTGCCGGGTGAGTGCGATGACATGAAATAACGCCTCCGTGGAAGAGATGAGGCCGCTTCCTTGCGGCCGTACACCTGAGCCTAGCCGCGAATTTCAACCCTTGCTGTGGCGTTTGTTACAGCACCTTTTGCATTCCGTTGGTCAGCTGCACAACTCATGGCGCGGATGCCGCGGCTCAGCGCGGAATCGGCCGCGATCTCCAGCAGGAGCCGCCCCTCGAGCAGTGCCCTGTCCGTCAGTTCCGGGTCCCAGGGCAGGAAGTGGCTGATGCCCCGGGCCGGCCCAAACCGCTCCCAGGCCTGCGCCAGGGACTTTTCCGGCCGCCCGCCCACCGCCCTGCGCCGTACCTTGTTGACAACCACCCGTACGTCGGCCGCCGGGCAGGCGCTTCCCAGCTCGTGCAGTCCCCTGATCAGCCGGGGAATGCCGACGGGGTCGCCGTTGCCCACCGCATAGACGATGTCCGCCTGCGCCAGGACCATCAGCGTTGCCGCATTGCGCCGCGGGGCCACTGTGTCATAGCTGAGTTCCTCGTCGCTCTCCAGTGCGAACCCGCAGTCCACGACGACCAGGTCCGCCATGCCCCGCGCCAGGTCCAGGACACGTTCGACGGCGGCCGCCCGCAACTCCGGCCACCGGTCCGCCCGCGTCAGTCCTGTCAGCAACGAAAAGGTGCCGCCGGAAAACACCACCTGGGTGGCGGTTTTGGCCAACTGCGCGGCACTGAATCCGCCCTGGTCGGCGGCCCTGCAGGCCTGCGCAAACGACGCCGACTCATCCAGCAGCCCCAGAACCGCTGCAATGCTCGCGCCATAGCTGTCGGCATCGATCAATAAGACAGAGCGCCCGGCTGCCGCCTGCTCGGCAGCGAGGTTGACGGCAAGTGTTGTCCGCCCCGGCGAACCAATGGGCCCCCACACGGCGACGAGGGTGCCGGGTGGGGCTCCGGCCTCGGCTCGGGGGCCGGCGCTGTTGGCTGCTCGGGCAGGACCGGCGACACGGTGGCCCTCTGATGCAGGCGACGTTCCGTGGCTGCGCCCGAGGTGCAGGCCCCGCGCCATCCTGCCAGCCAGCCCGAGGGGCTTCGGTGCGGTGGCGGGACCTGCTCCCTTGCCGAGGCCCGCTTCGAGGGCAACGTCCCTGCGGGCTGCATCCGGGCCGGCATGGAAACTCACGGCGCTGCCCACCCCGGCACGTGAATCCCCCGTAATTGCGGCATCCGTGATTGGCGCAGTTCCGTCAGCGCCGACCTCGGATGTAGCCGTCGGGTTCTCACCTGCATCACCGCCGGTGGCCACGTCCACCGCGGACGGTGGGGGTCCGGCGTCGTGCGTCAGGGCAGGGGCGTCCGCTGCGGCTGGGACGGCGTAGCCTGCCGACCCCGGATGCCGCCTGCCCTCAACGGCGGCACGGATGGCGTCACCGAGCAACCCGGCAGTGACCTGCTCCGACACGGCGCAGGCGCCTATGCTGCGTAGGCGCCGGGCCTCCTCGGCGGATGCCGCGACAGCCACGACGCTGACCCCCACGGCCGCGAGCCGGTCAACAAGGGTGGCCGTCAGCTCTTCGGCAAAGGCGGCAACCACTGCCACCTGGGCAAGACCGCTTTGGCAGGCCGCGAGAAGTTCTGCCAGTTCGGGGCACCGCCGCACAATGTGCACCTGGCCGGGCCGCCGGGCGAGTTCGTCAATGACAGCCGCCGCCGTGTCCCCCACCGAAACAACCGTCACGGGCTTCAAGGGGCCGCCCCGGGATTCCACACCACCGAAATCTTTGCCTTGTTGGCCACGGCACCAAGGAATTTGGGCATTTGCGCATCACCGAGCAAGACCATCAGCTGCGTCTTCTTGCCGGAACCGAGCGAGGAGGTGCCTGTGTTTAGCGCTGCCACTTCGGCCCCTGGGAGCATGAGGACTGGTATTTGGAAGCCGTTGCTCTGATCGGGCAACGCGACCCAGACATCCACAAAAGTGCCCGCAAGCACTTCCTTGGGCAGGGGTTCCTCGATGGTGATCGGGACGGGCTTGCGGTCAAGGGCATCCGTTGGCCCAATGCTGGAGCGGGAGACAAGCTCCCCCTTGGGCACCATGCGCACGGCCACGGCTTTTTCGGGGAGGGCCGCCCTGGGGTTGAGGTACTTGTCATCCACCTCGCCCAGCTGGACCTGGACGATGGTGAAGGAGTCAGTTGTGATCCTCTGGCCGACAACCAGGGCCTCCTTGGCTGCATACATGGACACCGTCCGCCCGGCGTTTCCCACCAGCGCCACGACTCCGGCCACTGAGGCAAGGACCATGAGAATGCCGATCAGGAGGCGGGGGTCCTTCCACGACGGCTTCCTGAGCCGGGGTGCCGCTCCGTGCGGTTCAGTCACCATAGTTCCTCCCCTGTGGAAACCCGCCGCCACGTGGTGCAGGACGGTGTTTTTCACCGCGGCCCTGGTTGCAACCAGTGTGGGCAGCCTTGCGAGAAATTGCTGCCGTCTACCATTTCTACCGTCGATCGGCCCGCGGTGAAACCCCTGCGGGGAAATTCTCGCGAATCTGTGGACAAGTCAGGCGGCTGCCGGTTTCGCACCCGGACCCTTCGCCGGGGCTGTGGATATCGATGTCGAACCTCGTCAAACGGGCTCAAAAGGGGGACAATGGGCTTATGCCCCGTTTCCTGACATTGGCCGACGTTGCCGAACAACTGCAAATATCAGCAGCAGCGTGCTACGCGCTGGTCCACAGCGGCGAACTTCCTGCCTTTCAAATTGGCGGCCGCGGCCAGTGGCGCGTGGATGAAGCCAAGTTTGAGCAGTTCATCGAAGACCGCCATGCCGCCGCCCGCGCCATGCTTGCCGCCGAAAATCCCACGCCCGCAGGCTGAGACCCCGCCTGCCCAGCCCATGTGTCTGCCCTGCCACCCGGGCCGGTGCCGGCTCAGAATTCGTTGTCGGGCGAAGACGCGATCGACACCAGCGCCTCGATGGGGACCACAATGCTTCCCTGGGTGTTCCCGCGGTCACGGCTCACGCCGTCGGCCAATTGCATCAGTTGCACGTAATCCGCACCCACCTGGTCAAGCACCCCACGCACGATGGACGGCCGCCCGCTGTCCAGTTCAATGACAACCGAAGACCTGTTGCGGGTGAGAATGCGCAGCGCGGCGGCCAAGGTGAAGGAAATTTTCGACGGCGCACCGGCCCGCCCCTGACCCGTTCCCTGCATGCGCAGGATCTTTGCCAGGGGCAGCAGGACCGACCTGCCGTCCTCGTGCAGCAACACCCATTGGGGCTCGACCTTGCGCATCTCACCGTGAAATGCCGTTCCGTTGCGCATGACCACCGAAAGCCTGCTGCCCACGGCGCCGCGCAACACCTCGGCGAGCGTCAGCTGTGAGGCCTCAACCCGCGCCAACTCGTTGATCTGGCGCTCCAGGTCCTGCTGGGTGGCCGCGTGCAGTTGGGCTTCCAAATCACCGAAGAGCAGTTCCCATCGCATGGCGTCACGCTAGGCCCGGCCGGCCCTCCCGTCAACCACACGCAGGCGGCAGAGGCATTGAGTGCGCTGTCCACAATCTTGCCCGGGGCTATGGACACATCATGTCAGAGGGTTCAAAATGAGCTATACAACATCAAATGTTGTCAAACGATGTTAAAACAGTTCAAAGGGGAGTTAAGGTGAAGCGGCAAATCCTTGCGGACATGGCCATGACAGTGGCAATCCTCTTTCTCGGCGCGTCACTGGTGTACAGCGGCGGCTCATTGCTGCGGCTCCGCATGGGCGGCACTGGAGCAGCCGCGCCGCTGGGCCTGCCGGAATTGCTGGGGGTGGGATGCGCCGGCGCTGGCATTGCACTTTTGTGTTGGTGGCTGGCCGCCCTGGCCTGCGCGTTCATTTCCGGCGTCGCAACATCGCGGGGAGCACCACGGCTCGCGGCCGTCACCGGCGCGTTCTCCCCGGCGTTCATGCGCCGGGTTGTCATTGCGGTGCTGGGCGCGAACCTGCTGGCAGCACCGATGGCCAATGCTGCGCAGGCCCCGGGCATCGACCCCCTGTGGCATCCCGAAACCGTGGCAACCGCACCGGCCACCCCTAGCGGCGATGGCGCAGTCCATGATGCGCTGTCATCCGCCGCGGCCACCCCGGTTGAACCCCGGTGGGTCCCCCACACGGCCGAAACGGATCCCGACCTCCTGGCCCGCCCGTCCACCCGGCCCGGCGCAGGTGCAAGCCCAAGCACAAGCCGCACCGATGCAGGCGGCGCCGGGGAAACCGATGTGGTGGTCAAGGGCGGCGACAGCCTGTGGAGCATCGTTGCCGCAGCGCTGGGGCCCTATTCGAGCGACCTGGACGTGGCCCTGGCGTGGCCCGGCTGGTACACGGCGAACCGCGAGACCATCGGCCCCGATCCGAATATCATCCTGCCCGGCCAGGTGCTGCATGCACCGTCGGGACGATAGCAGCCCTGATTGTCAATTCCGAAGCGGACTGCCCCAGGAGCAGTTTCGCACAGTGCAAGGGAGCACCCCATGAGTACAGTAGCGACCTCCGAAGAAACCCGGCCCGCCCTGTTGGTGGCCAGGCCCGTTCCGCAGCCGGCTACCCACCCGGATGGGGGCGGAGGGATCGTGGTAAAAATGCCCCGCCGCGAGGAGCCTCCGGACCCCGGGAAGGATCGGCGGGCACCAATCCCGGCTCCGGTCGGAAGCCTTGACCCTGAAGGCGCCGAACGGGCCGTGGTGGGCGCGATGTCAGCCAAGATTGCCCAGGCTGCCCTGGAAGTGCTCAGCGGGGTCAGGTCGGTGCAGCAGCTCGGCCGCTGGCTGGACACGAGGTGCCTGAGTGCCCTGACAACCCGCGCACGCCTCCATGCCCAGGCATACAGGGCGCAGGTGCGCCGCCACAGCGATGAGGCGGTTGGCGGCAATGTGCAAACGCTCCACCACCAGCCGATCGTGCACTCCGTCCACTGCAGCCCGGTGTCGCCAGGGGTCTTTGAAACGTCGGTGGTGATTGCCGATAAGACGCGCTTTCGGGCCATAGCCATGCGCTTTGAACTGCACGGTGGACTGTGGAAGGTCACGGCCCTGCAGATCGGTTAGCCCCCGACGAAAAAAGCCGCCGCTTGCGTTTAAAGCCACCGCTCCAAGGGTGGCTTTAAACGCAAGCGGCGGCTTATTTGACGCGGGCCGCTGACCTCAGAGGTCAGCGCTTTTTCTTTTTCTTGCTTCCGGTCTTGCTTGCCGGGCGCTTGGCCGACGGCGGGAGGCCGTCTCCGCTGCGGCGTTCAATGTGTGTTTCAGCCTCGCCCTGGGCATCAGGGGCCGTGAACTGCAGCTGGGCCGGACGGGCCGGGGCTTCCAGGCCGGGGGCCGTGATGTGCGGGGCGTGCTCGTCAGCGCCGCCGCCGGAGACGCGGTCCATCAGCGCCGAGGGCGCGTCGGCAACCACGCCAACAGCGGTCTCCGGCGCGTTTTCGACCTGGACCTCGAGGTTGAACAGGAAGCCGACGCTCTCCTCGCGGATGCCTGCCATCATGGACTGGAACATCTCGAAGCCTTCGCGCTGGTACTCGACCAGAGGGTCGCGCTGGGCCATGGCGCGCAGGCCGATGCCTTCCTTGAGGTAGTCCATCTCGTAGAGGTGTTCCTGCCACTTGCGGCCAACCACCGACAGCACAACGCGGCGTTCAAGCTCGCGCATAGTGGCCGAGCCCAGGGCAGCTTCGCGTTCCTGGTAGGCAACCCTGGCGTCGGAGAGCAGTTCGGCCTTGAGCGTTTCTGCCGTGATGCGGCCTTCACCGCCCGCCTCTTCGGCAATCTCATCGACCGTCACTGTGACGGGGTAGATGGTGCGCAGGTTGGTCCAAAGGGTATTGAAGTCCCAATCGCCTGCGTGCCCGTTACTCAAGGTCGCGTCAATGATCTCGTTGACGGTGTCCTCCAGGAAGTGCTGGACCTTTTCGTGCAGGTCATCGCCTTCGAGGATGCGGCGGCGGTCGCTGTAGATGGCTTCACGCTGGCGGTTCAGGACGTCGTCGTACTTCAGGACGTTCTTGCGCTGTTCGGCGTTGCGGCCTTCAACCTGGCCCTGCGCCGAAGCGATAGCCTTGGAAACAAGCTTGGATTCAAGTGCAACATCGTCAGGCATGGATGAACGTGACATGAGGCGCTCAGCGGCACCTGAGTTGAACAGGCGCATCAGGTCATCTGTCAGCGACAGGTAGAAGCGGGACTCGCCAGGGTCGCCCTGGCGGCCTGAACGGCCTCGCAGCTGGTTGTCGATGCGCCGTGATTCGTGGCGCTCGGTGCCCAGGACGTACAGGCCACCGGCCTCGAGGACAGCCTCATGCTCGTCCTTGACTGCCAGCTTCGCAGCTTCGAAGGCGTCGTGCCAGGCTGCCTCGTACTCCTCAGGGGTCTCCTCAGGATCGAGCCCGCGCGCAGCCAGCTCGGCGACGGCGTTGAACTCGGCGTTGCCGCCGAGCATGATGTCGGTACCGCGGCCGGCCATGTTGGTGGCAACGGTGACGGCGCCGCGGCGGCCTGCCTGGGCGACAATGGCGGCTTCGCGGGCGTGGTTCTTTGCGTTCAGGACCTCGTGCTTGACGCCTGCCTGTGCCAACTTCTTGGACAGGTATTCGCTCTTCTCAACGCTGGTGGTGCCCACCAGGACCGGCTGGCCGGTCTCGTGGCGCTCGGCAATGTCGGCAACGACGGCGTCGAACTTCACGACCTCGTTCTTGTAGACGAGGTCCGACTGGTCCACGCGCTGCATGGACTTGTTCGTCGGGATCGGAACAACACCCAGCGAGTAGGTGCCCATGAATTCGGCAGCCTCGGTCTCGGCCGTACCTGTCATGCCGGAAAGCTTGTCGTACAGGCGGAAGTAGTTCTGCAGGGTCACCGTGGCCAAGGTCTGGTTCTCAGCCTTGATCTCCACGCCTTCCTTGGCTTCAATGGCCTGGTGCATGCCCTCGTTGTAGCGGCGGCCGGCCAGAATACGGCCGGTGTGCTCGTCAACGATCAGGACTTCGCCGTCCATGATGACGTAGTCCTTGTCGCGCTTGAACAGTTCCTTGGCCTTGATGGCGTTGTTCAGGAACCCGATCAGCGGGGTGTTGGCGGACTCGTACAGGTTTGAAATGCCGAGGTAGTCCTCAACCTTTTCAATGCCCTCTTCCAGGACACCGACTGTGCGCTTCTTCTCGTCGACCTCGTAGTCCTCGTCGGCGTTCAGGCGCAGCACGACCTTGGCGAACTCGCCGTACCAGCGGTTGGCGTCGCCCGAGGCTGGACCGGAAATGATCAACGGGGTACGGGCCTCATCGATCAGGATCGAGTCAACTTCATCGACGATCGCAAAGTTGTGGCCGCGCTGGACCAGCTCATCCTTGCTCCACGCCATGTTGTCGCGCAGGTAGTCAAAGCCAAACTCGTTGTTTGTGCCGTAGGTAATATCTGCCGCGTACTGGGCGCGGCGCGTGCCGGGGTCCTGGTTGGAAATGATGCAGCCGCTGCTCTGGCCAAGGAAGCGGAACACCCGTCCCATCAAATCCGACTGGTATTCGGCCAGGTAGTCGTTGACCGTGACAACGTGGACACCCTTGCCGGAGAGCGAGTTCAGGAACGCTGGGGCTGTCGCCACCAGGGTCTTGCCCTCACCGGTCTTCATTTCAGCAATGTTGCCAAGGTGCAGCGCGGCACCGCCCATGAGCTGGACACGGAAATGGCGCAGTCCCAGGGTGCGCGAGGATGCCTCACGCACGGCGGCAAAGGCCTCCGGGAGCAGGTCATCCAGCGTCTCGCCATCCTTGTGGCGGGCTTTGAGCTTGTCTGTTTCCTCGCGCAGCTCGGCGTCGGTGAAGGTCTGAAAAGAGTCCTCCATCGAATCAATGGCGTCCGCAAGGACATTGAGTCGTTTAAGCGTCTTGCGATCGCCCGTGCGAAGGACCCGCTCAAGAAGTGATGGCACGAAATTGCTCCCAATCTATTGCACCTAAAAGTGGCGTGTTCAGTCTACGTGAGAAGACGCACAGCTCGCCGCCAGTTTCCGCAGATTCCCCAGATGGGGTGGCGCCGGCGCCGGCCGGGTCAGGCCAGGGCCGCGGCCAGCGCCGCTGCAAGATCTCCATGGGCAAGCACGACCACCTCGCCAAGTCCCAGCCAAACGGCCATGTGCGCCAGTTCCCCGGCAAGTTCGACGGCGGTGCGCGCCGGTGCGCCTGGCTCGGCAAAGGCGCCACGCACCTCAAGCCTGCCGCCTTGCCTGTCGGCCTTGAGGTCCACGCGGGCGACGATGTTCTCGCCCAGCAGAAACGGCAGCACGTAATATCCGAACTTTCGCTTCTGGGCCGGCGTATAGATCTCAAGCCTGTAGTGGAAACCGAACAGCTGCTCCAGCCGGCGGCGCTCAAACACCAGTGAATCGAAGGGGCTCAGCAAGGCTCGTGCCTGTGCCGTGCGGGGCACCGTTGCCTTGACGTGGACGTACACATCGGCGTCCCAGCCGCTGACAGTGACAGGCTCCAGCTCGCCCTTGCGCACAAGGGCCGCCACGGCGCCGGCACTTTCCTTCACGGGCAGGCGGAAATAGTCGGCAAAACACCTGACGGTGCCAATGCCATGGGCCTGTGCGGCCGCTGCAATGAGACGTTCCATGGCCTCGGCCTTGTTCGGGTTTTCCTCGCAGGCCGCACGGACGGCGGCAGGAAGGACCTTGCCCACCAGGGAATACCTGCGTTCAAACTGGTCGTTGCGGGACGCTGCGCTGACCACCCCCTGCTCAAAAAGCCCTTCAAGAGTTCGCTTGACGGCACTCCAGTTCCAGCCCCAGTCGTCCCTGTTGTTGTGTTCCTCGTGCCCGATGCGCCCCTTGACCTCGCGGGCCGTCAGCGGCCGGCTGCCAGCGAGCAGTTCAAGGATCTGCGCCTCAAGGGTGTCCCGCACCCCCGGTTCGAGGCTGTCAGCGCCCACCCAGGTGCGGTTCTGCCAGACCCGCAGGTCGTGGAAGTGGACGGGCCTGATGAAGCTGGCCTCGTGCGCCCAGTACTCCATCATTTTTCGTGGCGCCGCGCCGGCCATCCGGGAAAGGATGTTGGGGTCGTAGTTCCCCAGCCGGGAGAAGAACGGCAGAAAGTGGCTGCGGGAAATGATGTTGACGGAGTCGATTTGGACCAACTGCAGCTGCGCAAAAGTCCGGCCCACGGCCCGTGCGGTGACGGGTTCCGTGGACCGGACTCTTGCCAATCCCTGGGAATTGAGTGCGAGGCGGCGGGCCTGGTTCAGGCTTAGCCGTGCTTGCATTCGGTGGTTCCCTTAGGTCTTGGTGTTGCGCTTGGGTTCGCCAACCGCGGATCAGACCCTGACGGGCTCATCCGGCGACCGGTAGGCGGAGATCTCCTCTGCACCGTCTGCGTTCTCATCCAGGGATATGACACCGTAGGTCCAGCCCTTGCGGCGGTAGACCACAGAGGGGATGCCGGTTGCGGAATCGACGAACAAGTAGAAGTCGTGTCCGACCATTTCCATGTTGTCCACTGCGTCATCGAGGGACAACGCGGTGGCGGGGAAGACCTTCCGGCGGATCAGAACCGGTGAGTCGCCGGCGGGGATGTCGTTTTCGATGTCGTAGGGCGACTTCTCCTCGACAACGTCAGGGGTGGTCTGTGCGTAAATCGGTTCGGAACTGCTGACGGGAGCCAGCGATCCGGTTGCCTCGTTCACGGCGACCGGGGCGTGCCGGCCATGGTGGACCTTCTTCTTGTCCTTTGCCCTGCGGAGCCGTTCGAGCAGCTTCCCGTAGGCCAGATCAAAAGCAGCAAACTTGTCCGTTGCGGCAGCTTCTGCACGGATCACTGGACCCCGACCCACAACCGTCAACTCCACCGTGAGCGGAGCCTCTGCAGTGCGGGCCTTGCTCTCCTTGGAAACCTTCACATCAACACGCTGGACCTTGTTCGCCAGCTGTTCGATCTTCGTGAGCTTCTCGCCGGCATATTCGCGGAATCGGTCCGAAACGCTCAAGTTGCGACCGGTGATCATGAACTCCATGGTGCCCTCCAAATATTTCGGTGACACAGCGGCTGGCTAGCTATTGGCGCTACAATCCAGGCCGCCGACGGGCGGTTTCCTCTTGGTAGAGGTACCCGTTTACTCACGTTAGTTCACCGCATCGGTTTATTCATCTTTTGCTAAAAAAAACTTTCAGCGCGTCTCTCCACGGCTGGATTTTTCTGACTGCCATCGGGTGCACGGGCGGCGGCCAGCACCACCGCACATTGCACCTGAAAGCCCGACTTCTCCAGGGTTTTTGTGGCTTCCTGCAGGGTTGAGCCCGTGGTGAGGACATCGTCGACAAGCACAACCGAACGGCCTGCCAGGTTCGCTGACGGCCGAAATTCAAGGACTGAGTTTCGTCGGATCCGCATCGTGTTACGGACGTTTTGCCGCCGCGCCGAGCGGCCCAATCCCTTCTGGTGGCGCCGGCGCCATGGCAGCGTGACCCTGATGCCCAAAAGTGGTGCGATGACGACCCCGGCCGGCAGCCTGCCTTCGCCCACAAGTGAGCGCAGAACCATCGCGACGGGGTCGTAGCCGCGGCGGCGCCAACCGTTGCCGGTGCTCGGAATCGGCACCAGCAGCAGGGGCCCTGAAGCGGGGTTTCGGATATGCGGGATGTGCGGTCCGGGCGGATCAGGCAGCCGGAGCGGGCCAGGCGGCCCGGGCCCCACCCCAGGGGCACCAGCCTGTTGCATCGCCTCATCCAGTGCGCGGGCGAGGCAGCGGCACAACGGGGCGGCAAGTTCCGTCCGGCCGTGGTTCTTGAATGCCAGGATGGCGGCAGCGAGCACGTCCCTGTATTCGCCGGCCGCGACTACCGGCAGGTGGGATTCACCGGCTACACCCATGAGGGCATCCGCTGCACCCTCCGAACGGAATGGCATCCTGGTTTGCCGCCGCAACAACGTCGAACACGCCGGACACAGGGCGTGGTCTTCACGGCCACAGGCAACGCACTCTGCCGGCAGGACAAGGTTGAGAAATTCCCGCCACGCAGATTCGCACCAGAACAGGGTCCGCAACCACCAGGTCGAGGCCCGTGCCCTGTGCGCTGCGGCGGGCTGTGGAATGTCCCATCCGCCGGAATCGCCCGTGTCAGCGTCCATGGGTCAAGCATGGACCTGCCAGGGAACGCGACGCAGCGGGAAGGGCGCCTGTGTGGACGTGGCGCCCCGTGCCGCGCCCTGTGGAGGACCCGATCAGCCGGAGGCTATCCGGCGAACGACGCCTGCCGGATGGCTTTTGACACCAACTCCCAAGAGCTTCCAACATTGGAGTAGATTCCATCGGCGGTTTGGGCATTGATGTTGCGCTCTCCGGACCCTGCGCTGATCCACTGAACGCCTTCAAGTTCATCCATCAACACCGGCCCCCGTGCCAGGTCCAGGATTTCAATGCGGACGGGCCCGCTCGCCGAGGCCTGCGCAACGGCAAAGCTCGACTCCCCCACCCAAACGCCAAGCGTCGGTGTGCCTGTGTGGACCAGGCTCAGCGGGAGAGTGAGGTCCTTGGGTCCGTCACCTGAGGCGAAGATGCCAGTGACGCTGACCTTGCTCACGCCATTGCCGTGGGAAACAACCAGCGCCCGGGTGCCGTCTCGCGAAATGCGCAGGGCAGTCACGTTTTGCCCAACGAGCCACGGAACCGTCAGCAGGACGGGCTTGCCCATTTTGCCGCCGTCGTTGGGGTTCACGGCTATCACCAATCCTGAGCCGTCCCCTGCCGCGGACCACAACCAGCCGTTCGGCGCGAACGATGGTGGCGTCAGCGCGACACCTGCGATCGCCAATTCGGGCTGCTTTCCGGGCGCCACCATGTAAATCTGGTTCCCCACACCGGAGCTGAAGGCAAAAATCTTGCCGGTGTAGGACATCGCCGGTACCGAGGGGAGCAGATCCGCAACGGAGGGCACGTCGGGAATGGCCGAAACAGCGGCGCCGTCGAAGGTGGCAAGTTCGTTCTTGACCAGCCCAATCTGCCTGGATGGCACCGAACTGTCGATCCTCATGGGGCTGATGGCATCCGAAACCCCGCCCATGTCCACCTCTCGGTCATCGGCGAGGAACTGCACCTCGGTGACGGTGTTCAGGCTCTTCTGCAATGTCACGAGCAACTGGGCATGCATTTGCTGGCGTTGTTTCACGGACGTTTCAAGCAATAGCTGCGCCGTCAACCCCACCTTCGCCAGGCCGTTGTTGACAGGCACTGAGTCACGTTCAAGTGCAATCCCATTGGGGAAGGCGCTGACCACGGCGCCCTTCAGGTACGGGGCGGGCCCGTCCAACATGGCCTTCACAATGGCCGTTGAGGTCCGTGCTGACCGCCCGGCCAGCCACCGCACATCGGGAACGCCGTAGGTGAATGTCGGATCGTAAAAGTAGAGCGAGAAGGGGCTGAAAAGTGTTTGGAAGGTCGCCTCGGTGAGCACCACGCCGTCGGGCGTCGCGGAAATGCGCCACTGCCCGTCCACCTGGACCATCTTCACGACGAAGCTTTCGGTCGCCGATTCCCGCGCCGGGGTCAGCACGCCCGAGGCATCGACGCTTGAGACCACGTCAAGCTTCAGGACGAAGGTGTCCTTCTCCGCCGAGGGCACCACCGAAAAACTGTCCTTGTAGACGAGCGTGCGCTTGTCCGGCGCCCACGACTGCGCCAGTCCCGGCGTCAGGTATTGCCGCGCGACCTGAAAGTCGTCGCTGATGCCCGTACCCGAATCAATGAATCCGCGGATGATGCTCTCCGGCGAGGCACCTTGCACCGGGGCAAATTGCTGGAAGTTGACGTTGACCTCGTTGTGGTGCGGGGCCAACGGGTCACTCTTTCCCACGGCACCGGTCGTGGGAATCACGGCGCAGCCCGACACGGCAATAAGCACGACGGCGATCATCGCCAATACCGTCGCCGCCCAGTGCCGCCGTGCGTGCGTCTGGGGACGGGCTTTCACGAATGGGGCCCTCACAGTTCCGCCTTGCCCGGGCCTGAGCCCTCATGATTGTTCGCGTTGTTCCCGCCGGGCTTCTTCTCGGTGCTGCTGCCGGATTCCAGCACGGCAGTGCCCTTAAGTTTTCCCAAGGCACCCACCACGCCCATGGCTCCTGTGTGCGTCAGCACGGGACCGGTGGACAGCGAGGTGTAGCTGCCGGCCTGTCCGCCGTCGGGAGGCAGCGGCACGGGTGAGTGGTCAAGGACGTCGCCGCGGCGGCGGGGAAGGGTCAGCCTGAAGCAGGATCCTTCACCGGGAACGCCCCACGCCTCGAGCCAGCCGTCATGCAACTTGGCGTCTTCCATGGCAATCGAGAGGCCCAGGCCGCTGCCGCCGGTGGTACGGGCGCGGGCCGCGTCGGCACGCCAGAACCTGAAAAAGACATGTTCAAGCGACGACGGCGACATGCCAATGCCGTAGTCCCTCACGGCGACGGCGACGGCCTTGTCATCGGCAGAAACGAAGATTTTCACTGGTTTGCCCTCACTGTGCTCAACGGCGTTGAGCACCAGGTTGCGCAGGATCCGGCCGATGCGCCGGGAGTCCATTTCCAGCACGCACTTGTGGTTGCGCAGCCGGGTCACAACGGACAGCGTTGTCGAGTTCGCCTCCGCAACCGGTGTGGCGCCGTCGATCACTGAGTGGATCACCGAGAAGATGTCCAGCGACTCAACGTCAAGGTCGGCCGCACCGGCGTCGAACCTTGATATTTCAAGCAGGTCGGCAAGGAGCAGCTCAAAGCGCTCAACCTGGTGGAAGAGCAGCTCGGAGGACCTCTTATTGATGGGGTCAAAGTCCTCGCGAGCATCGAAGAGGACCTCGGCTGCCATGCGCACTGTTGTCAGCGGGGTTCGCAGTTCGTGGGAAACGTCGGAGACAAAGCGCTGCTGCATTTCCGAGAGCGTACCCAGGGCGGTGATTTGGTCCTGCAGGGAGGTGGCCATCTTGTTGAAGGAGGTGGCGAGCCGTGCCATTTCATCCTCGCCCTTGACCTCCATGCGTTCCTCAAGTTCACCTGCGGCCAGTTTTTCGGACACTGCGGCTGCCTGGCTGACGGGGTTGACAACCGTGCGGGTCACGTACCAAACAATCACGCCGATAAGGATGAGCAGGATCCCGCCTGCCAGCCACAGCACAGACTGGATGTAGTTCAGTGTCAGCTGCGCGCTGTTGAGATCGTAAATCATGTACAGCTCGTAGTGGGTGTTCAAAAGCTCGACCTGGCTGCCGACCACCACGGCCGGGTGGATGCCTGAACTGCCTGTCGGCAGGGCGATCGACTGCCAGAACTGGCCGTTCGGATCGGATTGGACGGCCTTGCGCAACTCGTCGGGGACGATGGCGGCGGTGACCCCGCCTGAGTCCGATGAGCTCACGGCAAGCTTGCTGCTTTGGCCCGGAATCTTGACCATCAGGTATTTACGGTTGTCCTCCGCCCCGCCCACCTCGAGCAGCTTCAACGTGTCGCGCACGTAGGTCGACACGCGCGGTTGATCGCTCAGGCTGGCGTTGGAAAAGCTTTCCTGGACCTGGGTGGCACCCCGGGTCGACTCCTGCTGGGCCTGGATGAGCCGTTCCTTGAACAGGCCGTTTGAAATCTGTCCGGCCAGGTAGCCGCCAACACCGACCACGGCCACAGCGGCGATCAGCAAGGTGGTGATGACGGTGCGGAACTGCAGCGAGGTGCGCCAACGGAGGGACCACGCCTTTTGGAACCTCGCGGCAAGACGTACGAGCCCGCGGCCGGCCAGTGTCAGGGCATGCCCGATTTTGGCAAGCGCCGACTCGCCGGCTGCCGGGGCTGTGGCCGTCCCGACGGCCGCGCCTCCGGCCCCTCCTGGGGACGGTGAGTCCGGGTTGGTGGCGCCGTCGAACTTCTGTGGGGGGTTCTCGCTCATGGCAGCGTTATCGCCATTGGACCATCGGGCGCGTCTACGATCCGGCCTTGTATCCGACGCCACGGACGGTCAGGACGACCTCGGGCGCTTCGGGATCGCGTTCGATCTTCGAGCGCAGGCGCTGGACATGGACGTTGACCAGGCGGGTGTCGGCGGCGTGGCGGTATCCCCACACCTGTTCAAGCAGCAGCTCGCGGGAGAACACCTGCCACGGCTTGCGTGCAAGGGCAACCAGGAGGTCAAATTCAAGGGGTGTCAGCGAGATTTTCTCCCCGGCCCGGCGGATGGAGTGGCCTGCAACGTCGATGGTGATCTCACCAATGACGAGCGTTTCAGGGGCCTTGACGTCGCCGGGACGCAGCCGGGCCCGTACGCGCGCCACCAGTTCGGCAGGCTTGAAAGGCTTGGCAACGTAGTCGTCGGCTCCCGATTCAAGGCCGCGAACGACGTCCGAGGTGTCGGCCTTTGCCGTCAACATCACAATGGGCACGTCGGATTCAGCGCGGATGAGCCGGCAAACCTCGATGCCGTCCATTCCCGGCAGCATCAGGTCAAGCAGGACAAGATCCGGCTTGCTGGCCTGGAAAACCTCGAATGCCTTGGCCCCGTCGCCGCAAAATACGGGATCGAAACCATCATTGCGGAGTACGATGCCGATCATCTCGGCCAGTGCCTCGTCATCGTCAACAACTAAAATGCGTGCCTTCATGCTTCTATATTTGCCTATTACCCGCATATTGTCCCCATCGACGCTCCACAGGAGGGGCTGTTGGCGCCGTTTTGCCCTGTTTTTTGGGGGTGCTGTGGGAAATTTGGGAGTTTGGGGCACGTTCACGACAATACTTTGCGCAATGCCCAAGGATTCACGGAACAAAAACGGGTCTTCCCGATAGTGTTTAGTGAAGGACGCAGCAAGGCAACGGGTCCCCGGCTGGCGGAGCCTTCACCGAACGCATCCGGCCACGACCGACCTATCGTTGCCGTCGCCGCGGACGTCTCAATGGGGGAATCTTTCAGGGAGCATGATGACGCAGGAACCACAGCAACCGCAGGCAGGCCCGCAGGGCAACAACGGCCAGCCCGGCCCGCCGCCACCACCCCAGCAACCGCAGTGGGGCCAATACGGGCAGCCCCAGCAACCGCAGTGGGGCCAATACGGAGAACCCCAGCAACCGCAGTGGGGCCAATACGGGCAGCCCGGCATGCAGCCCGGCTTCAACAACTACATGGCCCCGCCCAAGCCCGGTGTCATTCCGTTGCGTCCGCTGGGCCTGGGTGAAATCCTCGACGGCGCGTTTCAGGCGGCCCGGCGCAACGGCAAGGCCATGTTCGGCTCCGCCCTGATCTTCCAGCTATTCACCACGGCCGTCACCTTGTTCATCATGTTCTTCGCGTTTGGCAACATATTCAGCAAAATGTTCTCCACGGATTTCAGCTTAGGATCGGACACAGCCGCATTCGACGCCTTGGGCGGCGACATGGTCATGTACTTCGGCTCGCTCGTGCTGACGAGCATTCTGGCCGTGTTGATCCAGATGGTCCTGCAGGGCGCCCTGGTCGTGCCCGTCCTTCGTGCGGTCATGAATCGCACGACCACCTTTGGGCAGATGTGGCGCCTGACCAAGCCCCGCGTCGGCAGCCTGGTGTTGCTGGCCCTGATGTACGCGGCCGCCGTCGTCATCGCGATGGCCGCCTACATCGGGATCGTCGTGGCGATTTTGGTGTCGATGAATGCGTTCGAGAGCGACGGCAATCCCCTGGGAGCCATTGGCCTTGCGCTTCTGATCAGCCTGCCGTTCCTGGCCGTCTCTGTGTGGATTGGCACCAAGGTGCTTCTGGCCCCTGCCGCAATCGTTGTTGAAAACCTTGGCCCCCTTGCCGGCATCAGGCGTTCATGGCAGCTGACCCGCAACAACTGGTGGCGAACCTTTGGCATTTCATTGCTTGCCGGCGTCATTGCCGGTGTCATTGGCAGCGTCATCACCACGCCGGTGAGCCTGCTGGCGGGATTCCTGATCCCCCTCATGTTCGGCACCGAACCCAGCCCAGACCAGGCCCTCAACGCCATGTTCATCGCCCAGGGCCTTTCAGGCCTGGTGGGCGCCCTCGTCGGTGCCGTGACACTGGCCTTCCAGACAGGCGTCATGGCGTTGATCTACGTCGACCTGCGCATGCGCCGGGACGGTTTCGACATTGCCCTGCTGAAGGAGTCCGAATCGGGCAAGGACGACGGCGGGATCCCCGGCTCCCCCGTCCCCGCCGCCCTGGTTCCCAACACGTATGCAACGAACGGTTTAGGCTCCGATCCCCATAATCCCGGCGGACAGCCCGGAAACTACGGGCAGTAGGGCCCCGTCCGGATGGCATTGCTGCTGATACACCCGGCCCTTGGGCCATGGGCGCCGCTCGAGGTCCCCGTGGTGCCCGGCGCCGACGAGGCCAGGCAATGGGCCATGGAGGAGCTGGCCAAAAAGACGTACCAGGATGCCAGGCCGGGTTGGGCGGAACAGGTTGCGGCGTTGGTCAAAAAGGCGTTCGACGAATTCTTCACCAACGTCGGCACTGCCAATCCCCGCGTCGGCCTTGCCATTGCGGCGGGTGTCGTGCTGCTTGCGATCGCCGTGATCCTCCTTATCATCAGGCCCCGGCTCAACCGCCAAAAGGCTGCCACGGCGGACGTGTTTGAAGGCCAGCCTCTCCACTCCTCCGAGCAACACCGGGCCATGGCCCGCACCGCCGCGCGGTCAGGGGACTTCCACACCGCCGTCAGCGAGCAGTTCAGGGCCATCGTCAGGGCCGCGGAGGAGCGCGATGTGAGCACGCCTGCCGTGGGCCGCACGGCCACGGAAATTGCCGTGGAACTCGAACGTGCCTTCCCCACGCACAGCCGGGCGCTGCACGACGCTGCCGACCTGTTCAACGCCGTCCGCTACGGGCATGTGCCGCCAACGCCCGCCATGTATGAGGAACTGCTGTCCACGGACAAGGCCGTCGCCGCCACGAAACCCGTCTACGCCGACGGGTCCTGGGCTGACGAACTCCACACCGCACAGGATCGGCCGGTGCGGTCGTGACTGAAACGGAACAGGAACAGGCACCCGTGGACGGGGCCGTGTTCAGTGCGGAGGACGCCGGAGCAACCCAGCGCGCCGGGCGGGAATGGCGCAGGTACAGGTTCTGGGTTCTCTGCGCCGCCGCTTTCATTCTCCTGTCGGTCATTGGATTCATCCTTGCCAACGCTTCAAACCAGTCCAACGGCACCCTGTCCATCACGAACCCCGCGCCCGCCGGGGCACAGGCCGCCGCCGAGGTGCTGCGCAACCGCGGCGTCGCTGTCACAGCCACGGATTCTTTGGCCGACACATCGGCCGCGCTCTCCGCCAACGGCCACGGCAACAGCACGGTCCTGTTTTACGACCCCGAAAACATCCTCTCCCCCGCCCAGGCAGCCGAGCTGTCCGCGTCAGTGAAGGATGCAGGCGGCACGCTCGTGGCCATCTCCCCCGCACCACTTGCCGTGAAGAAGCTGAGCGTCGACATCGCAAGTGCCGGCACAGCGGCGGGAACCTCTGCCGTGCCCGCCGGTTGCAGCAATCCTGATGCATCATCTGCCGGAGCGGTCGACGGCGGATCCCCAGTCTTGGGTGCCCTGGCCCCGGTCACCCTGCCGGTGAACCTGTACCTCGGCGCCGGGACCTGCTACTTTCCGGATTCCGGAAACAGTGGCGGATTCCTGGCCTTGGACAGCACCGGCGACATAGCAGCGCTGGGCAATCCCGCCGTCATCATCAACCAAAACCTGGCCAACAGGGGCAACGCCGCGCTGACGTTCAGGCTGTTGGGCAGCAAGCCGAACCTCCTTTGGTACACGGCGTCCCTGAAGGATGTCCCCCTTGCCGAACAACCGCCCACACTCGCCGAGCTGACCCCGGGGTGGATCTTCCCGGCGTCGTCCTGGCTGCTGGTCGTCGCGCTGGTTGGCATGTTGTGGAAGGGGCGCCGAAACGGTCCCCTAGTCACCGAACCCCTGCCCGTGGTGGTGAAGGCATCGGAAACCCTGACCGGCCGGGCCCGCCTGTACCAGGACGCCAAGGCGCTCGGCACAGCCTCCCGCACCTTGCAGCACGCCACAATGACCCGCCTGGCCCGCACTCTCCGGCTGGGGCTTTCGGCCGAACCGGATGCCGTGGTGGAGGCCGTGGCGGCCGCAACGTCACGCAGCCGCCAGCAGGTGGCCGCACTGTTGACGGGCCAGGCACCCCGCACCGAAAAAGACATGTTGTCCATGGCCGTTGAACTCACGGCATTAGAGGAAGAAGTGGCACAGCGATGAGCCTGCCCCACCCGGAGTCCACAGCTCCTGCCCCCCTGCCGCCGGCACCTGCCCAGCACCAGAGCCAGGCGCCGACCCAGTATGCGCAGCCGGCGCCCTCGCACCGGGCCCCACAGCAGACCTTTGCCCCTAGCCCTGCCGCCCAGGCGCTGCTGGCGGTGCGCGGCGAGGTCGCCAAGGCCGTTGTGGGCCAGGATGCCACGGTGACGGGACTGCTCATCGCCCTGCTGGCCGGCGGGCACGTACTCCTGGAGGGTGTTCCCGGCGTTGCCAAGACCCTGTTGGTCAGGGCCCTGTCAGCAGCATTGAGCCTTGACACCAAGCGCGTGCAGTTCACCCCCGACCTCATGCCCGGCGACGTGACAGGTTCCCTGATTTACGATGCCAGCACATCGGCCTTCACGTTCAGGGAGGGTCCCGTCTTCACGAACATCCTGCTGGCGGACGAGATCAACAGGACTCCGCCGAAAACCCAGGCCTCGCTGCTTGAAGCCATGGAGGAGCACCAGGTTTCGGTCGACGGCGTATCGCGCCGGCTGCCGCAACCGTTCATGGTGGCCGCAACTCAAAACCCCGTGGAGTATGAAGGGACCTACCCGCTGCCCGAGGCGCAGCTGGACAGGTTCCTGCTCAAGCTGACAATGGAACTTCCGGGGCGGGACGAAGAAATTGAGGTGATCCGCCGCCACAGCCTCGGCTTTGACCCGCAGGACCTCCACGGGGCCGGTGTGCGGGCCGTGGCCGGAGCCGCCGACCTCGCGCAGGCACGCGCTGAAGTTGCCCACGTCGCCGTCGCAGGTGAAATCCTGGCCTACGTGGTGGATCTGGTCCGGGCAACACGTACCGCACCGTCCTTCCAGCTTGGCGTTTCCCCGCGTGGGGCCACGGCCATCCTGAAGTCGGCGCGGGCGTATGCCTGGCTGTCGGGGCGCACCTTCGTGACCCCGGACGACATCAAGGCCCTGGCGCTGCCAACCTTGCGGCACAGGGTTGCACTGCGCCCGGAAGCCGAAATGGACGGCGTGGCCGTGGACGGCATCCTGCAATCGATTCTGGCCACCGTGCCGGTTCCGCGCTGATCCGGAATCCGGACAACCATGGCTGTTTCGGGCAGGTTCTTCGTTCTGGCACTGGCTGCGCTGGTGCCCATCATTGCGCTGCCCGGGGCGGTGACGTGGCTGCTGGCCCTGACCATGCTTGCCCTGGTGCTCGTGGCGGACATGGCCCTCGCCGCGTCGCCGCGCAGCGTGGCCCTGCGGCGGACACTTCCTGTCGGTGTGCGTCTGGGCGAGGAAACCACTGCCGTCCTGAGACTGGCCAATGGGTCCCCGCGGGTCCTACGCGCTCGGGTCAAGGACGGCTGGCAGCCGTCGGCCGGTGCCGCCAACGCCCTGCAAACCCTCACCATCAAACCGGGCGAGCGGGCATCGATGACGCTCAAGCTGCTGCCGTCCCGGCGCGGGGACCTGGCGGCCCACCATGTCTCCATCAGGTCCTTTGGGCCGTTGGGCATGGCCGCCCGGCAAACCACCCTTGATGCTCCGGGCGTCCTGCGTGTCCTGCCCCCGTTCCATTCCAAGCGCCATCTGCCCTCAAAATTGCGCAAGCTGCGTGAGCTTGACGGCAAGGCCGCAGTGCAGATCCGCGGCGCCGGAACGGAATTTGATTCGCTGCGCGACTACGTCCGCGGCGATGACGTCCGCTCCATCGACTGGCGTGCCACGGCAAGGCGCAGGGACGTCGTGGTGCGCACCTGGCGGCCCGAACGGGACCGGCGGGTTGTCATTGTCCTTGACACGTCCCGCACGTCGGCGGCCCGCATAGACGACGAGACAGCCCTCGACACCGGCATCGAGGCGTCCCTGCTGTTGGCTGTCCTTGCCGAACGCGGCGGGGACAGGGTCAGCCTCATTGCGTACGACCGGCGGATCCGGGCCAAGGTCTCCTCCACGGGCAAGGGCAACATGCTCAACGCCATGGTGCAGGGCCTGGCGCCACTGGAACCGGAACTGATTGAGCTGAACACCGAGGCCGTGGCCGCCCAGGTCCGCGATGTCACGGCCCACCGCGCCCTGGTGGTCCTGGTGACCTCCCTTGATGCCGGCGCGGCAGAGGAGGGCCTGATCCCGCTGGCGGCAATGCTGGCCCGGAAGCATCTCGTGGTGGTTGCTGCGGTTCGCGATCCAGCCGTTGACGCGGCCCGTCTTGACCGTTCCTCGTCCACGTCCGCCTACCGCGCCGCGGCTGCCGAACACGCACTGAACCGCAGGGCCGCCATCACCGCTGTGCTCAAGCAGTCCGGGGTGGAAGTCGTTGACGCGGCCCCTCAGGGACTGCCGCCCCAGCTGGCCGACGCCTATATCAGGCTCAAGGCCGCAGGGCGGCTGTAGCTTCCGGGCCCACCAGGCCCAACGCCTTGATCTTCCCGGCAAGGACTACCGCCAGCTCCTTGTGGCCCGCCTTGGTGAGGTGGACGCCGTCGGCCATTTTCCTTGTGAGGGAGTAGCCGGTGAGCCAATCGCCCGCACTGATGAACGGAATGCCGTTGTCTTTGGCGAAACCAGCCAGCACGGCGTCGACCTCGCTTCGACGGCCTCCGCCGGCCGCCGTTGCCCTGGCCAGGGTGCCGATGAACAGGAAGTCGGACACAGGGTAGCTGGCCTTCAGTTCGCGGAGCAGGTCTGCTGCGTTGGACAGGATTTGTGCGTTGGTGGCTCCCCGCCCGGCGTCGTTGCCGCCGCCCTGGACCACCACGAGTGCGGGGTTCCCGTAGGGCAGCACCACTTGTCCGCTCGTGAGTGCATCAAGGTAGTTGAGATACTTTCCGTTCCTTGCGACGAAACCAATTCCCCCGGCACCCAAAAAATGGACCTTGTAGCCGCTCGCGGCGATCCCCTTCTCAACCCAGGTGTCTGGCGCCTTGATACCCGCAGCGCCGGCTGACTGGGAATCACCAAAAAGCACGGCCTCACGGGCAATGTCGGGGTCAATGACTTCCTTCCGGCCCGAGGCCGGGTTTAGGACGAGCGAACCGGCGGGCAGGTCCCACACTGTCACCATTTCGTCCCGGGAGATTATCCCCGGCGACCTGCCCCCATCGGGAACCGCATTGCGCTCCGGAAGGGTTGCCGGCGGGTCCACCGCAGTGGCTGTTGCCTCAACCGGGCCGGGAACCTGCGTCGCATTGCCGGGCCCCACGCCCAGCAGTGCCACTGTAACTACCAGCATGGCTGTGATGCCACGCACTTTATTCCCCCGGATCATGCCCGAATTCCCCTGACGTTTATATGGAAAGGCAAGCGTAGTGCGCCAAAATGGATTTTCGCTGAACTACAGGTAACGAATCTCGCTCAATCGTTCGGCAACCTCAAGCGCCCTGCTCACCACTGCCCGGGCCTCCTGCGGGGAGAGCCCCGCCAGGGACGATTCCGGGGTGATCCGCAGCTGGTTCAGCAAGGAGGCGTCAAGTCCCAGCCCGCGCCAGGGCCGCATGATCCGCTCCTCCAAAACCGAGTACGACGGCGGCACCCGCCCGGCGCTTGCAGGAACGGTCCCGGCCCACACACCGAGACCCGCCTCTATGGCCCCGGCAAGCAGTTCCCAATGTCCGGTGTCGAGCCTGTTCAGCGGAACGGCCACGGCATCAGCCCCGCTCTCGAGGGCGATTTCCAGCGCCTTGCGCCAGGCGGCCGCCTCGGCGGAAGCGGTGTCGGATAAGTCGCCGGAGGCAGTGCCCGGGCTGCCTGCACCGGGCCCGCCGGTTCCGCCAAGTCCTGTTTCCGCGGGCCCAAGGTTGATGGCAACGTTCGCGAAGCCAGCCTCGCGGGCAGCCTCAGCCAAGGCGCTCCAAGTCTGGCGCAGCTCCGAGGCCGGGATGGAACGCAGCGTCCTGTAGCCCGACGCCGTGGGGATTGTTCCGGCAACGATGGCAGCCACGTGGGGTTCGTCAATCTGCAGGGTGAGCGCCGAACCGGGCACCGCGGCCTGGAGCTTTTGCGCGTGGACGGCCAGCCCGGCTGCAAGGGACTGGGCAATGTCGCGCCGGGCGCCGTGGTCGCGCAGGGCCCGCTCGCCGTAATGGAGGTGGATGGCAGCAGCGAGAGAGAGCGGCCCCGTGATGTGGGCCTTCACACCATCAGGCACCACACCGGCGGCGCCGGCAACATCGGCCAGCACGTTGATGTCCGTGGACAGCGCCGACACGGCACGGCGGTGGTCAAGGCCCGGCCTGTCGGCGAAACGCCATCCGTAGGGCTGCACGTCGACAGGAAGTTCCTGAAGCAGCGCCGCCGTGCGGCCAACGGCGTCGGAGCCGCCGCCGCGGGCCGGAAGTGCGGCAAGGGACGGCAGGTGGGGGGCTGAAAACAGCCCAAGGGAAACCTTTGCGGCCTCCACGGGATCGGTGCCCGGCCACTGGCCCAGGAAGGCGGCGGTGACCGTCCCGAGGAAATCGTTGGGTGAGGCACTCACGACAGGCGCGTGCCGCCGTCGTCAGTCACCGCGGCATTTGGTGAGGCCACAAAGCCCTGGCCATCCAGGCTCACCACGGGAACAACGCCCGTTGCGGCAACGGCGGAATGGCTTTGCGAAATGGCCTGGTGGTGGTGGATGACCTCGCTAATGATGAAATTGAGGAACTTCTCTGCAAAGGCCGGATCGAGATTGGCCGACTCGGCCAGGGCGCGCAGCCGGTGGATCTGGGCCTTCTCCCTCGTGGGATCTGCCGGCGGCAACTGGTGGGCTGCCTTGAGGATGCCCACACGCTGGGTGGCCTTGAAGCGTTCGGCGAGCAAATACACCAGCGTTGCGTCAAAATTGTCGATACTTGAACGGATGGACAGCAGCTCGGTCATGACGGCGGGGTCCACGGCGCCCGTGAGGGAACTGGCGGCCGGGTCAAAGTCGTCGACGGACATGTGCTGCGTGTGGCTCGGTTCGGTCATAAAGACAGTTTAGGCGGTGCACCGGGTGGACAAAACTCGTGTCCAGCCCGGGCACCGCCGAACCCTGTTGCTACTTTCCCGCCAGCAGCGCCTGGTGGATGGCCCGGCGTTTGGCCTGTTCCGCCGGGTTGGGCACCGGCAGCGAGGCGATCAGGCGCTTGGTGTAGTCATCCTGCGGGTTGCCCATGATCTGGTTTCCGATCCCCTGCTCCACCATCTGCCCCTTGTAGAGCACCCCGACCCACTCGGCAAGGATGTCCACCACGGCGAGGTCGTGGCTGATGAACAGGGCCGCGAAGCCAAGCTCGGCCTGGATCTCCCTGAACAACTCGAGCACCTTGGCCTGGACCGACACGTCCAGGGCGGAGGTGGGCTCGTCGGCGATCAGCAGCTTCGGTTCAAGTGCGAGTCCGCGGGCCAGGGAGGCCCGCTGACGCTGGCCGCCCGAGAGCTCGTGCGGGAACCGCCCGGCATATGCGGCAGGCAGCTGCACGGATTCAAGCAGCTCCCCCACCTTTCTGGCGACCTCGACCCGGCTGAGATCTGTATGGATGAGCAGGGGTTCGGCCACACATTCGCCAATGCTCAGGTGCGGGTTGAAGGAGGCTGCCGGGTCCTGGAACACAAAGCCGATGTCCTTGCGCAGCGGCCGGAACGAACGCTCCTTGTAATTGCGCATCTCATAGCCGAGCACGTTCAGGGATCCACCCGTCGTCCTGTTCAGCCCGGCAATGGCCCGGCCGATCGTGGTCTTGCCCGAGCCCGACTCCCCCACCAGGCCAAACACCTCACCGGCGCTGATGGTGAAGGAAACCCTGTCCACCGCGCGGAACGCGGGGCTCCCCAGCCGGCCGGGATACTCGATCTCCAGGTCGGTGGCCCGGACCAGCACCTCCTTGTCTTGGAATGCACGCTCCGTGAAGCCGGCCGACGCCGAATTGCGGCCCAGGTGGGGAACTGCTGCCAGCAGCTCCTGGGTGTATTCCTGCTGCGGTTCATCGAAGAGGTCCTGCGCTGTGGCCTCCTCCACCACGTCACCCTGGTACATGACCACCACACGGTCCGCAAGGTCGGCCACGACACCCATGTTGTGGGTGATGAGCACGATTGAGGTGCCAAAGCGGCCGCGGAGATCCCGCAGCAGTTCCAGGATTTCCGCCTGCACCGTCACGTCCAGTGCCGTGGTGGGTTCGTCGGCCACGATGAGTGCGGGGTTCAAGGCCAGCGCTGCCGCGATCACGACGCGTTGCTTTTGACCGCCGGAGAACTGGTGCGGGTAGTAGTCAACCCGTATCCCGGGCTCCGGTATGCCCACCTTGCCCAGCGCCTCGATAGCCAGTTTGCGGGCTTCCTTCCTGCCCACCCGTTTGCCCTCCGGGCGGTGGGCACGCAGGCCCTCGGCAATCTGCCATCCCACCGTGTACACGGGATTCAGCGCCGTTGAGGGCTCCTGGAACACCATGGCCACGTCACGCCCACGGATCTGGCGCAGTTCGTGGGGGCTGACGCTGATGATGTCGTGCCCGCTGACGAGGACAGCACCGCCGCTCAACGCCGTTTCGGGCAGCAGGCCGAGGATGGTTTTGGCCGTGACGGTCTTGCCGGACCCCGATTCGCCCACGATGGCCAGGATTTCCCCCGGCGCAACGGTGAAGCTGACGTCCTTGACGGCGTGCACGTCGCCCGAGTCGGTGGCAAAGGTGACCTTCAGGTCCTTGACGTCAAGGACGGGGCGCACCCCTTGCTTGGATTCGCGTGGCAGGCTCATGCGTCAACCAGCTCCTTCTTCTTTCCGGCCCGTTTGCGCCCGCGCAGGCGCGGATCGTTCAGGTCGTTCATGGATTCACCCAACAGGGTCAGGCCCAACACGGTGATGACGATCGCAAGGCCCGGATAGATTCCCGTCCACCAGATGCCCGCCGTGGCGTCGGATTGGGCATGGTTGAGGTCGTAGCCCCATTCGGCGGCCGAGGACGGTTCGATGCCGAAGCCCAGGAACCCGAGTGCCGCGAGCGTCAGGATCGCCTCCGATGCGTTGAGCGTGAAAATCAACGGCAGCGTCCTTGTCGCGTTCTTGTAGATGTGCCGGGCCATGACGCGCACGCTTGAGGCGCCCACCACGATCGCCGATTCGACAAACGGTTCAACCTTCAGCCGGATGGTTTCGGCCCGGATGACCCTGAAGTACTGAGGAATGAACACGACGGTGATGGAGATGGCCGCCGAGAAGATGCCGCCCCACAGATCGGAGTTGCCCCCACTGATGGTGATGGACATGACGATGGCCAGCAGCAGAGTTGGGAAGGCGTAGATGGCGTCGGCAACCACAACGAGGATCCGATCGAGCCAGCCGCCCATGTACCCCGAGACCAGGCCTAGGATCACACCGATGAAGATCGACATGAACACGGCGATCACCACCACAAGCACCGCTGTCTGGGACCCCCAGATGGTGCGCGAAAAGACGTCGTAACCTCCCGCCGTCGTGCCCCAAATATGCGCGGGCGACGGCGGAGCCTGGGCATCGCTGAACTGCTGGCTGAAGCCGTACGGAGCGATCAGCGGCGCTAGTGCGGCAGTGAGCAGGAAGATCACCGTGATCACGATGCCTGTCACGAGCATGCCCCGTTGCAGGCCAACGCTCTTCTTCAGTTGGGCCACCACCGGCAGACGGCCCCACAGGGATTGTTTGGTCTCCATGGCTAGTACCTCACCCTCGGGTCGATGAGCGCGGCGATGACGTCGACAATGAAGTTGGTCAGGGCCACGATGACAGCCAGCAGGGCCACAATGCCCTGAACTGCCACAAAGTCTCGGGCCGTCAGGTAGGTGGCCAGCTGGAAGCCAAGCCCCTTCCACTCAAAGGTGGTCTCGGTCAGCACGGCCCCGCCCAGCAGGAGCGCAATTTGCAGGCCCATGACGGTGATGATCGGGATGAGTGCCGGCTTGAAGGCATGCTTGGTCAGCAGGCGGTACTCGCTGACTCCCCTTGAACGTCCGGCCTCAACGTAGTCCCTGCCCAGGGTGCCAATCACGTTGGTGCGGACCAGGCGCAGGAAGATCCCGGCTGTCAGCAGGCCAAGGGCCACGGCGGGCAGTATCGAATGCTGGACCACGTCCCAAAAGGCCGTCATGTTGCCGCTGCGCAACGAGTCCAACCAGTAAATGCCGGTGGGCGACGCCAGCTGCGACATGGCAATTTCGGTGTTGGTGCTGGCCCGTCCGGCGACAGGCAGCCAGCCAAGCCAGACGGAAAAGACAAGCTTGAGCAGCAGGCCCGCGAAGAAGACGGGCGTGGCGTAAAACAAGATGGCGGAGACGCGCAGCACGGCGTCGTGCCATTTGTCCCGTTTGTAGGCGGCGAGCATGCCCAGCGGGATGCCGACGGCGAGGGCAACGATGAGGGAGTTAATGGCCAGTTCAAGGGTTGCCGTCCCGAACGTCGCCAGCATGTCGGTGACAAGCAGGTTATCAGATATGGTGCGGCCAAAGTCGCCGCGCAGCATCTGGCCCAGGTATTCAAAATATTGGACGAAGATGGGCCTGTCGTACCCGGCCTCATGGATGCGTTGGGCCAGCTGGTCAGGTGGCAGGCGCCCGCCCAGTGCCGCCGTTATGGGATCGCCGGTGATCCTCATGAGGAAGAAAACCATGGTGACGAGAATGAAGATGGTGGGGAAGATCAGGACAAAGCGGATGAGCAGGTATTTGCCCAGATTCCCGCCTCCCTTGGACCTTCCCTTGGGTACCTGCGGGACGGAGTCCGCCTCGGGCAGGTCAATCAATGCGGTCATGTGCGCCTGTTTCTTGTGCGATGTTCATCGATGGCGGAGGCTTTGCACGGTTCCGCGGTGGCGGTTCCGTGCAGGAAGGCGGGGCATCCGCTGGGAGGCCCCGCCTTCTACATTTCGCTGGGTGTTGTTCCGTGGACCGTGAAGTGCCCGGTTACTTGGACAGCACTGCCAGGCGGAACTTGAACGCGGGGTCAAGGGTATCCTTGACGCCCTTGACGCCCTTGCCCGACACGGCTACCTGGGCACCCTGGAGCAGGGGCAGGGTGGGGACGTCCTTGGCAACTGCGCTCTGGATGTTCTCGATGATCTTTGTCCGGGCGGCCGCGTCAACCGTGGTGCGCTGCTCCTCGATCATGGCCTGGACGCCCTTGTTTTCGTAGTGGTTCTTCAGGAAGTTGTTGGCGCTGAAGAACGGTGTCAGGTAATTATCGGCATCGGAGTAGTCGGGGAACCAACCGAGCTGGTACATCGGGTAAGTGTCAAGGACACGTTCCTTTTGGTAGGTCACCCATTCGGTGGATTGCAGGTTGACCTTGAACAGCCCGCCCTTTTCCAGCTGCGTCTTGATCAGTGCGTATTCGTCACCTGAGGACGGGCCGTAGTGGTCCGGGTTGTACTGCAGGTCAAGGGTGACAGGTGTCGCAACGCCGGCATCGGCCAGGGTCTTCTTGGCCTTATCGGCATCGGGGCCGCCCTTTCCGTCACCGTAGGCGTCCTTCATGGGTTCGATGGCACCTGTGAAGCCCTTCGGTACCCAGGAGAACGCCGGAAGGTAGGTGCCCTTGTAGACCTGGTTGGCAATCGCCTCCCTGTCGATCATGTCCGAGGTTGCCTGACGGACGGCCAGGGATTTGGCGGCATCGGGGGTCGAGGTGGCTGCGCCAAAGGGCATGGTCTTGAAGTTAAAGACGATGTAGCGCAGCTCTCCACCGGGGCCGATGTCGACCTGGACGTTTTTGTCCGACTTCAGGCTTTCGATATCGGTGGCGCTCATGCTGCGCCAGGCAACATCGATGTTGCCCTGCTGCACGTCAAGCTTGAGGTTGTTGGAGCTGGCGTAGTACTTCACCGTGACTGCATCAGACTTGGGTGCACCGAGCATGCCCTTGTAGCCGTCGTACTTCTTGTAGGAGATCAGCGTGTTCTTGGTGTAGGAATCGATGGTGAACTGTCCGGCGAAGGACTTCCCCTTGATGATCGCATTGTCGTCCATGACCGCATCGGCACTGAAAACGGAATCGTCAACGATGGGACCGGCGGGGCTCGTGAGCACCTGGGCGAAGGTCTGGTCGTTGGGTGACTTGAGCTTGAACACCACTGTCGTCGCATCGGGGGCGCTGACGCTCTCAAGGTTTCCGAGCAGGGACGCCGGCCCGTTGGGGTCGTTGATCTTTAGCTGGCGATCGAAGGTGAACTTGACGTCCTTCGAGTCAAGGTCGGTGCCGTTGGCCCATTTCATCCCGGCCTTGAGCTTGACGGTGAAATCGGTGGGTGTGGTGAACGACGCCGATTCCGCAATGTCGGGTTTGGGCGTGGGATCGGTTGCACCGGGCAGCGTGTTCATCAGGAACGGGTAGATCTGGTTCATGACCATAAACGATCCATTGTCATAGGACCCGGCGGGGTCAAGGAAGGTCACCTTGTCGGTGGTACCCACCGAAATGGTGCCGCCAGTGGCGCCTCCGCTTGCTGTGTTGTTTCCGCCAGCGGGGCCCGTGCATGCCGTCAATGCCAACAGCGAAACACCGGCAACGGCGATCACCGACCTCAGCCCAAACATATTCTTAGCCATCAGCAAACTTTCTGTTGTGCTTGGCATGGAACAGGCCACACGTCCTTGTGTGACCCGCGCCACGCATCTGATACGTCAATGTCTATCAGACTAATTTGCACCGTTTAGTTTCTGCAGAAAGTTGCAACCAGATGGTTACCTAAGGGATTCCACCCGCGGGCCGGCCTTGAAGTATGGGCTGCGACCGAACCAGCCGGCAAGCTTCGTATAGGAATCCGCGCCGACGGGCACCCTGACCTCGGGGCCAAAGCCTCTCTCCGCGCCACGGTACTCCGGCTTCATCATGCGCTGGGCCCAGGCAAGGGACTGGTCGGCGAGGACCGGATCCAGGACCACGTGAACGCCGGTTGCCTTCGCCAGATCCCAGGCGTGGACAGTGAATTCAGTGATTTGCAGGCCTATGCGGCTGCGCAGCGGAGCCTCACCGCCACCGGGCAGGGCCACCTGCGAGCTCAGGTCGGCAGTTGACCATGCTCGCATCAGCAGCGCGGCTCCGTCGCTGAACCGGGTTGACCAGTCGGCGCCGACCGTCGCATCCGAGGCGAGCGGGTCAACGTTGTGCCCCCGCGCCATGATGGTGTATCTGTGCAGGTCCTGGACCACCAGGTGGTGCAGCAGTTCCTGCACATTCCAGTCAGCGCACGGCGTGGGCCACTCGGCCTGGTTGGCTGAAATGGCGCCGATAACGTCCGCGCACTGGTTCAGTGCGCCCTCCAGAAACTGGAGCGGGTTGGGAATTGTGTGCGGGGGCATCGTGTAAACCTTCCGTGTGCCAAGTCACCTTTAGTGGGAAGCTTACGCCAACCCCGCAACCCCCTCGCGCACCGACAGCCACTCCCGCAGAAATCGCTTCATTTTCGGCATCATTAGCGCGGCAATCGCGGTGGTTAGGGCAGCTCCGGGCGGGCCAGGGACCTTGCCGTGTCGATGGTTGCCTGTCCCAGCACGCGGGAGCCCTGGTACAGGACGATCGTCTGGCCCGGCGCCACGCCGCGCAGCGGCTCGACCAAGGTGACGTGGAGCTGCTGGCGCGAAACGCCGTCGTCCATCTCTTCGGTGACAAAGGCCCGTGCCGGGACGGGGTCGCCATGGGCGCGGACCTGGGCGTAACATTCGAACTCGGCGCCGGTGGCGACCTCGGCGATGGGCAGCCCGGCCCAGGAGACCTTGATGCCCTGGATGGAGTCGATGGCCAGCAGCGCGTGCGGGCCGACGATGACCTTGTTCTCCTTGGGGCGGATTTCAAGCACGAAGCGGGGCTTGCCGTCGGCGGCGGGCGTGCCGAGCTTCAGGCCGCGGCGCTGGCCCACGGTGAACTGGTTGGAGCCTGTGTGGCCGCCGACCTTGGCACCGGTTTCATCGACGATTTCACCGTCAGTCATGTCAATTTTCTCGGCCAGCCAGCCGGCGGTGTCGCCGTCGGGGATGAAGCAAATATCGTGGCTGTCGGGCTTCTTGGCCACGGACAGGCCGCGTGCCTCTGCCTCGGCGCGGACCTCGGCCTTGGATGGGGTGTCGGCGAGGGGGAACATCGAGTGCTTGAGCTGCTCGTGGGTCAGCACGCCGAGCACGTAGCTCTGGTCCTTGGCCCAGTCGGCGGCGCGGTGCAGCTCGGGGTTGCCGTCGGCGTCGGTGATGACCTTGGCGTAGTGGCCGGTGCAGACGGCGTCGAAGCCCAGGGCGATGGCCTTCTCCAGCAGCGCGGCGAACTTGATCCGCTCATTGCAGCGCATGCAGGGGTTGGGGGTGCGGCCGGCGGCGTATTCGTCGATGAAGTCCTGGACCACGTCCTCCTTGAACCGCTCGGAGAAGTCCCAGACGTAGTACGGAATGCCGAGCAGGTCGCAGGCGCGCCAGGCGTCGTTGGAGTCCTCCACCGTGCAGCAGCCGCGGCTGCCTGTGCGCAAGGTCCCGGGCATGCGGGAGAGCGCCAGGTGGACGCCGACGACGTCGTGCCCGGCATCCACTGCCCGTGCTGCGGCTACGGCGGAGTCAACCCCGCCGCTCATGGCGGCCAATACTCGCATTACATACCTCTCAATTGGTGCAAAAGAATTTCACTTCGCGTGGCCCGGAAGCCATCCGGCTCAGCGCGTGCTCGCTGTTTGGATCGATGAAACGTGGTCGGCCATGCCAGCTTTTTTGGCGCGCGCATGTGCGTCCGGGAGTGCCTTCACGAAGGCGTCAACGTCTTCCTGGTCCGATGTATGCCCGAGGCTGAAGCGTTGTGCGCCACGTGCTGTTTCCTCATCCAGGCCCATGGCGAGCAGAACGTGGGATGGCCGCGGGACCCCGGCGGTGCAGGCCGAGCCTGTGGAGGATTCAATGCCTGCCATGTCCAGCAGGAACAGCAGGGAATCACCCTCACAGCCAGGGAAGGTGAAGTGGGCGTTGCCGGGCAGTCTCTTGTCAGGGTGTTTCCCCGGATCCACGCCACGCAGGACCGCTTCAGGCACGGCTTCGCGGACGGCGGCGATGATTGAATCCCGCAGCCCGGCGATGCGCGCACTTTCGGCAGCCATGTTGCTCGTGACGTCCTGGGCTGCAGCGGCGAACGCGGCGATTCCTGCAGTGTCCAAGGTGCCGGAGCGGACAGAGCGTTCCTGGCCGCCGCCGTGCTGCACGGGGGTCAGTTTCACTGCACGGCCCAGCAGCAGCGCGCCAACACCCACGGCGCCGCCGATCTTGTGAGCGCTGATGGACATGGCGGCAAGACCGGAGTCCTTGAAGTTCACCGGCACCGAGCCAAACGCCTGAACGGCGTCGGAGTGCACCGGGATGCCGTAGTTGTCGGCGAGCGCCACGATCTCGGCGATGGGCTGGAGCGTGCCGACCTCATTGTTGGCCCACATGCAGGTGAGCAGCGCGATCGAGTCCGCTCCGCCGTCGGCCAGTTCCTTTTGCAGGGCGTCCAGGCTGACGGTGCCGTCTTCATCGACGGGCAGCCAGACGGCCTCGGCGCCCTCATGCTTTTCGAGCCACTCGACGGTGTCCTGCACGGCTGCATGCTCCACGGCGGAGACCAGGATGCGGGCGCGTTGGGGTTCGGCGTCACGGCGGGACCAGAACAGGCCCTTCACGGCGAGATTGTCCGCCTCGGTGCCGCCCGAGGTGAAAATGACCTCTGTAGGGTGGGCGCCGGCGGCTTTGGCGATTGTTTCCCGGGCCGCCTCCACCGTGGCACGGGCACGACGGCCCGATCCGTGGAGCGAGGACGGATTGCCGCTACGGGAAATAACGGAGGTGAGTGCGGCGAGGGCCGGGCCCGAAATAGGCGTGGTCGCCGCGTGATCTAAATACACGGGCACTTGGCAATTCTACGTCATGGAGACGGTCACGGCGCCGGGAAGTTGGCCAGCTCACCCTCCGAACCCAGATCAGTGGCCGGAACCTGCGCCGAGTCAGCGGGTCCCCTTCGAGACCGGCCATTACACCCCGCTGTCTCGGTGCGGACCCGCTACCTCGGCGGTCCTGGAGGTGGAGTCCCTACGTTTTCGGGACGAGGCGGGCGCAGCAGTGGGAGATTTCGGCGTCGGGCTCGAGGGTGTAGGCCGAATCGGCGCATCCCTCCAGCGCCCCGCTGAGCAGCGAGCCGTTGAGCGAACACACCACGCCCGGGTGGTCCTTCGATAGGCGGTGGAACGGGCAGTTGGCCATGATGGTTCCACCCTCCCCGTCCGGCTCGGGGCCGTAGCCGGCGTCCAGCAGCAGCTGGTGGATGGTCCCGGTCTCGGCGCCCATGAGCCGCCCCTCGTCAAAGGCAACCGTGGCGAGGGACTCCTGGATGCCGGCCCCGGTGTCGATGGAGCGCTGGACGGCTGAAGCCAACAGGGCGGCCGCAAGATCGTAGTGTCGCGGCGGGACGGATGCGCTGACCTCGCTCCTGGCCGCGGTATACAGCTTTGTTGGTCGTCCGGAGCCGGGGCCCGTCTTCTTCCCCACTTTGCGGAAATCAACGAGCAACAGCTGCTCGGCCACCAGCCGGTCAAGATGTGCACGGATGGTGCTCCGTGGCAGGCCGAGCTCCTGGGCACAATCGTCGCGGCTCAGCGGACGGCCGGAGTCGCGCACCAGCTCAAAGAGCCGCCTGCGCACGGGATCCCCCAGTGACGCCACGGCACGCAGGCGCGCACCGTCGTCGAACACGGGACTGCCCGCATGCTCCTTGGCTGGTTGCTCCGGAAAGGGTTGCTCAGTGGAGGGGTGCTGCGCCGGGTGGTTCATGACAGCGGCCTGGGGCTCTCTTGCCACCGCGCACTCCCTGTACGGGAGGCCCGGCGTGGCAGGTTATCGATTGTTTCGTTATTACTTGACGTCTTGAGTCTGCACTTCTAAAGTCAATAATACAAGCTTTAGAAAGGGTTGGATATGTCCATCTCCACTGCACCACTGCCGGACCTGCTCGCGTTCGAAGACCCGGAACCGCTGGTCGATGGGTCAGGCATCGATCTGCCCCGCGCCCAGGCAGCCATTGCCGAGTTCCTGCGGGCGCTTGGCCGCGACGAGAGCGACCCACACCTGATCGAGACTCCCCGCCGGGTGGCCGCCGCCTATGCCCAGATGCTCACCCCGCGCGTGACCTCGTGGACAACCTTTCCCAACGACGACGGCTATCAGGGCCTTGTGCTTGTCAAGGACATCCCCTTCAACTCCCTGTGCCAGCACCACCTGCTGCCGTTCAGGGGCGTGGCCCATGTGGGATACCTGCCGGGGGATCGCCTCTTCGGCCTGTCAAAGCTGGCCCGCGGCGTGGAGCTTTTCGCCCGTGACCTGCAGGTCCAGGAGCGCCTCACCCAGCAGGTGGCCGACTGGCTCGAGGACACGCTGGCCCCGCGCGGCGTTGGCGTTGTCATGGAGGCCGAGCACATGTGCATGTCCCTCCGCGGGGTGCAGACCTCCGGGACGATGACGCGGACATCGGTCTTCACCGGCTTGTTGTCCGACGACGGGCCTTTGCGCGGGCAGTTCCCTCACTAAGGCGTACCCTGCCCGTTAGGAAGCTTTTTCGCCGACAGAGCGTTTTCATACAAGAGACACCAAAATTTCCACTGGAAAGAGTTTCGATCATGGACGAGTCACCCAGCACACCCTCCCCCGCCAACGCAGGCATGGTGATCATCGGCGGCGGCCTCACCGCCGCGACGGCCGCCGAAACCCTACGCAAGGAAGGCTGGGGCGGCGCGGTCACGATCCTGGCCGAGGAAGACGAAATCCCGTACCAGCGCCCGCCGCTGTCCAAGGGATTCCTTGCGGGCAAGGAGGGCGAGGACGCACTGCTTCCGCTGCCAGCCAGCTGGTACCCCGAGAACAATGTCACGGTCCTGACGGGGACGGCCGCAACCGCCCTGAACCCGCAGGCCCACACCGTCACGCTCAGCGATGGCCGGACCCTCCCGTATGCCAAGGTGCTCATCGCAACAGGTGCCGCCCCGCGCCGGATCCCCTTTCCCGGCGTCGACCTTAAGGGCGTTTACACCTTCCGGACCAAGTCCGACAGCCTTGCCATGAAGGAGCTTTTCACAGGCGGCGGCAAGAACGTTGTCATGATCGGCTCCGGCTGGATCGGCATGGAAATCGCGGCCACGGCCACCGAGCTTGGCAACCATGTGGCGCTGATGGGTCTTGAGGACGTTCCGCTGTCGGCGGCGATTGGCGCCGAGCTGGGCACGGTGTTTGCCGACAGGCACAAGGAGGCCGGCGTTCGCTTTGAGCTGCCCGCCAGTGCCGCGGAAATCCAAGGCACCGACGGCGTGGCCACCTCGGTGCTGACAACCACGGGCGTGACGCTGCCGGCCGACATCGTGATTGTGGCAGTGGGTGTGGTCCCGAATATAGCGCTGGCACAGGCTGCCGGGCTCACGATCAACAACGGCATCGAGGTCACCGCATCCTTGCAAACCTCCGCGGCGGACGTGTTCGCGGCGGGCGACGTCGCCAACGCCATGCACCCTTTCACCGGCGCCTTCGCCCGCTCCGAACACTGGGCGAACGCCATTGCCAGCGGCAAGGTCGCGGCGAAGTCAATGCTCGGCCAGGAGGCAGTGCTCGATGACATCCCGTACTTCTACACCGACCAGTTCGACCTTGGCATGGAATATTCGGGCTTCGGCGCGCTGACAAGGGACGCCGAAACCGTGGTCCGTGGCAGCCTGGAAACGCGCGAATTCATCGCCTTCTGGGTCCTCGACGGGCGCGTGGTGGCCGGCATGAACGTCAATATTTGGGACGTGCAGGACGCCATCAAGGAGCTCATCTCATCGCGGCGGATTGTCGACATGGCGAGGCTGGCTGACCCGCAAACCCCGCTCGAGGCCCTTTGATGGTGGGTATGGACACATTCACAGATCCAGGCACTGCCACCGCCTTGGCCGCGCCGTTCTACACCCCGCCGCTGCTTCACGCCGTGCACCACTTCGGCCCGCGAACCCTTGACTTCAGCCGGCAGGTGGCGCTCATGGCGATCGTCAACCGCACCCCTGATTCCTTTTACGACGGCGGAGCCACCTTTGCCCTTGACGCCGCGGTTGCCGCGTCGCTTGGCGCGGTCCAGGCAGGCGCAGATTGGGTCGACATCGGCGGGGTGCCCTTCTCCCCGGGGCCCGCGATGAGTGCCCGGGAGGAAGGCGACAGGGTTGTCCCTGTCATCGCCGCCCTGTCTGCCGCCAGCGACGTGATCATCTCCGTTGACACCTTCTTGCCTGAGGTCGCGGCCCGCAGCATTGCCGCCGGCGCCCACGTCATCAACGACACCACGGGCCTGTCCAACCCCGAGATTGCCTCCGTGGTGGCGGAGTCGGGTGCGCACCTCGTCATCACGCACTCGTTGGCGGCGCCGCGGACCGTGTATCCGCGGCCGCACTACGACGACGTCGTCACCGAGGTTGCGGCGTTCCTGGCCCATCGGGTCGAGCTTGCCCTGTCCCTGGGGGTCCCGGCGGAGAAGATCATCATCGACCCCGGGCACGACCTGAACAAGAACACCCTGCACACCCTTGAAATCACGCGCCGCTTCAATGAGATCGCAGCCCTTGGCTTCCCCGCCCTGGCCGCAGTGTCCAACAAGGACTTCATTGGCGAGACGCTCGACCAGCCCAAGTACGAACGGCTTGAAGGGTCGCTGGCCACAGGGGTGATCTGCATCCTTGGCGGGGCCAGGATCCTGCGCATGCACAATGTGGCGTCGGCCAGTTCGGCGATCCGCATGACGGAGGCAGTGCTTGGCTGGCGCGCGCCGGCACACCTCATACACAACATGCGAGACATCAACGAGCCCGGCCGGCCCGGCCGGCCTAGTACGGCCGGCACGACATGATGGAGCGGCTCTTCCCCAACCCGGCGCTGCTCTCCGCAACGGCCCTTGAACAGGAGGTGCTGGCCCCGCCGCCCGAGAACAGCCGGACAGGCAGGCCGTGGGTTGGCTTCAACTTCATCTCAAGCATCGACGGTGCCGCCTCGATGGACGGGTTGTCGGGCCAGCTCGGCAATGCGTGGGACCTGCGCGTCTTTTCCCTGCTGCGCCAGAACGCCGACGTGATCCTCGTCGGAGCGCAAACCATCAGGGCCGAGGGCTACGGTGGCGAGTTGCTGAGCAAGGCGGCCCAGCAGTGGCGCCACGACCATTGGATGCAGCCCCACCCTCCCCTGGCCATTGTCTCGGGTTCGCTGAACCTTTACCCGGACCTTGAGGTGTTCAGGCAGGCACCCCACAGGCCGCTGATCCTGACCTTGGAATCGGCGCCGCAGGAGCGCCGGGACAAGCTGTCCAAGGTGGCCGAGCTGGTCATGGTGGGGGGCGAATCCCTCGAGCCGGAACTGGTCATTTCCGAACTTGCCCGGCGCGGATTGCCGAACATCCATTGCGAGGGCGGGCCGACACTGCTGGGCACGTTTGCCGCCGCCGGCCTCGTGGACGAATTGAATCTGACAATATCGCCGCTGCTCGTTGGCGGTTCGGCCGGGCGCATCGCCAACAGCCCGAACACGGGCGCGGACGCCAGCGCGCCGGATGCACCCGCAGGCATGAGTCTGGTCAGGATTCTAAAAGCCGATTCAATGCTGTTCCTGCGCTACGTACGCGGCACGGACTAGCCCGCCCGCGTCAGTTCGACGGCGGGGCCACCGACAATGTCGCCATCACCTGCGGCGTCGTTGAGGCGAGCAGCGCGTCGCTTGGACAGGCAAGGCTCACCAGCAATCCTGTGCCTGCCGTGCCGAGCATGCGTACCCACACCGTGCTGGCCATGACGTCCTTTGCAGCCTTGGTGTGGAAGCCAAGGAAGGAAATGGCGGGGCCGTTCTTTCCTGCCTCGGCCGTCCAAGGCAGCTTGGCCTCGATGAGGGATTCGTCCATGACCGATGGAATGAGGTACTTCATCATCGCCACGGTCGACGCCTTGTCGTCACCGGCAGTGATGAGCGGGCCCTGGTTGGTGGTTGTCCAGTAGGCGGCAAGGCACCCCGCAGCGTTTGTGTACTGCGTCCGGCCGGCCACGGTGTTCGTTACGATCTTCCACTCCGGCGGCACCGGCGTTTCCGAGTAGTCCTGCGGCGACTGGCCAAGATTGTCGCTGAATTTCACGGCAATGCCGGGCGAAAGGGTGTTGCCTGCGGCAAAGGTCATGGGGGCTGCGGCGACTGCCGCCGCGTCGTGTCCGGCCTGGACGCTCGGCGGCGCGTACGTTCGCGCAGGCGTCGACTCCGACACTGTCGGAGCGGCCGTCGATGGCACAGTGATGCTGCATCCGGCCAAGCCTGCAACGGCCATGAGTGCCACAGCGGCAATGCGGGTACGGGCTGCGGCCCTCATGATTGCGCCACGTCGTTCATTCACGGGATCCACTGTAGCCCCCGGGCCACGCGAGAGCCGGGCCATGGGGCTACACCCACAGCTGCAGGGCGCCAGGGTCGACCTTCACCGTCGCCGGCAGCGCCCCCATCCGCTCCCCATCAGCGTAGGCAACCACCCCGGGCGAGTCGATGACAACCTCCTGGACCCGCTCAATACCCACCACAGGATGGGTTGTGTGCCTGCCCGAGAACACGAGCGGGTAAATGCGCAGGAACGTCAGCCGCGACACGGGTGAGACGACAAACAAATCCAGCAGCCCGTCGTCGTACTTGGCATCGGGGGTGATCTTCATGCCACCGCCGATGGAGGTGCCGTTCGAGATGGAAATCAGGGTGGCCGGCAGGGCGCGGGGCACCCCGTCGACAGTTAGCGTGTAGCGCAGCGGCTTCAGGAACAGGAGTTCGCGCAGGATCGCCAGGTTGTAGCGCAGGGTGCCGCGCGGGTGGTGCCAGCCGTTAGCGCGCTCGTTGACAAGCGCATCGAAGCCGGCCGAGAGGGCGCACATGAACCAGACGGGCGGCTGCCCTGTCCGCTCGATCCGGCCCAGGTCCACAGTGCGCGGCGTGCCCTTGCAGGCGCCCAGGAAACGTTCGACGGCGGCAGCCGGGTCCCGCGGGTCAAGGCCAAGTCCGCGGGCGGCGTCGTTGCCGGTGCCTGCAGGAATGATGCCGAGCGGAACGTCAGTGCCTGCCAGGGCGTTGACGCCTAGGTGGACCATGCCGTCACCACCGACCACAACCAGGGCTTGGGCACCTGCCGTAAGTTCGGCGTCGACCGCGTGCCTCAGGGACTGGTAGTCGCGGCGACGCAGAAGCGTGACGTTGTGTCCGGCGTCGCGCAGGCGCCCGACGACCATGTCCCCTGTTTGCCCGGGCGAATTCCGGCGGTTCCCGCCAAAGGCGGCGCGCGGGTTGATGGCCACGGCAATGGTGAGGGCTGCGTTGGCGCCCGCAGAGGCGTCAGGGAATGTGTTCATGGCAGCTGCCAGTATGACAGCGCGCGGACCCTTCGCGGAATTTAGGCACAATTTTAATGGCCAGTTCGGGCGGTTAGAATGAACTCTTGCACAGCCGGGCTAGCGAAAGGTCCCTCGTGGGCGAGAAGCACCTCACGCATTACCAAGTCCTGGGACTTGCACGTTCCGCCTCCGAGCGAGACATCAAGATCGCGTACCGCAAAGCTGCCCGGATCGCCCACCCGGACAGGGGCGGGGACCCGGCACTTTTCCGCCAGATCACCGAGGCCTATGAGGTCCTGGTTGATCCCGCGCGCCGCCAGTCCTACGACAAGTCCTACGGGTCAGCAGCCCCTGCAGGTTCCGGCGCACGCACGGCGTCCGGCGCCGGTTCCTACGGCTCGTCAGGGTCTTCCGGCGGCCGGGCGGGATTCGCCGCCAACGGCGGCTTCAGCACCCGCCGCGCTCCCGGGTCATCCGGGGAACGCGACAAGGCCGGCGATCCCGCCGTCTACGTCCCCGCCTACGAATCCCTGGCTGACGGTGAAACGCCGCTGATGCCCCGTTCCACCGCGGCCCAGCCCGTCCACGGCGCCCCGCGCAAGCGTGGAGTGTTTGGCGCATCCTCCCGCCTTGCCCGTGAGGCCCGCACCGCGCAGCTGATCATGGCGCAGGTGCTGCCGGGCATTCCCGCCGCGCGGCTTGTCAACGGGCTCACCGCCCCCTTCAACAACGGCTACATCGACCATGTGCTGGTTTCCGGGTACCGGATCGCCATCATTGGTTCCATGCTGGTGCCCGACGGCGCCTACCGTTGGGACGGCAGCGCGCTGGCCCACGGCAGCAGGGTTGCAGCCCCGCCGCAGCTGATCCCTGCCGCCCGCCAGTTCCAGGATCTCTTCCCGGAATGCAATGTGACTGCCTGGGTGTGCGTGCACAGCAGCACGGGAAACCTCTTTGAACCCGTCATCGACTACGCTCGCGGCACCGAGCCCGACGGCTCCAACACAGTCAACATGGCCAACGCCGCGCGCTTTGTCCGCGAGGTCAAGCACTTTTTGGCCTCCGGACCATCCCCCAACGTTGTCGACCTGCACGTCCTGGACCGGCTCCTTGGCGGCATGTACTAGCTGTAGGATAAAACAGTGTTTCGCATCCTATTCATGACCCCCGAGATCCCCGGCAACACCGGCAACGCCATTCGCTTGGCCGCCATCACCGGCGCCGAACTGCACCTGGTTGAACCCCTGGGGTTTGACTTCTCCGACGCCAAGTTGCGCCGGGCAGGGCTGGATTACCACGATCTCGCCGTGGTCACCGTCCACAAGACCCTCGACGATGCGTGGAAGGTGCTGGCCCCCGAACGGGTCTTCGCGTTCACCTCCGACGGTGAAATCAACTACACGGACATCGCCTACAAGCCAGGCGACGTGCTGATGTTTGGCCGGGAATCCGATGGACTGCCCGAGGACGTCAAGCACGATCCCCACATCACGTCCCGCGTGCGACTGCCCATGCTCCCGGCATTGCGGTCGTTGAACCTGGCCAATGCGGCATCCATCGCCGTCTTTGAAGCCTGGCGCCAAAACGGCTTTGCCGGGGCACAACTCACGGCATAAGGCTTCTGGGTCATGCCCGGACTGCCTGGCCCACACTTTTCATCAACTGGAGGTATGCATGTCCGCTCGCGATCCTGGCCTGGCGTTCACCGATGGGGCGCTGCAATTTGAGGCATGGTCGGATAAACTCTGGGATCCGATGGGTCGTGACGTCGTTGCGGCTGCCGTGCTGCAGCCGGGCGAGAAGGTCCTTGACGCGTGCTGCGGAACGGGCGCAGCCACCATTCCGGCCGCCCTTGCCGTGGGACCCGGCGGAACCGTCGACGGCGTCGATCTTTCCACCGGCCTGCTGCGCATTGCCGCTGCAAACCTGTCGGAGCGTGGCATTCTGAACACGACGCTGACCGAAGCTGATGTCACGCAGTGGCGCGGCCACCGCACCTTTGACGCCGTCCTGTGTTCCTACAGCATGTTTTTCTTCTCGGACATGGAATCAGGCGTTGAACACCTGGCCTCCATGCTGCGCCCCGGCGGGCGCCTTGTCACGAGCACCTGGATCGAGGGCGCCCTTGAACCCTTCGCCGAGCGCATCCTTCAGGCCTCCGTCAAGGAACGTCCCCGCCTGGCCGGGGTGGTTCCGCTGGCAAACCAGAACATGGCCCGCGTGGCCACCCCCGAATCACTGGCCACCTGGCTGGGGGAGCGCGGACTTGAGGACGCCTCGGTCACCACTCATCCACTGACCCTCACCGTCGATGACGCCATGGCCTGGAACCTTGTCATGGGCAGCGGCTGGCGCACCTTGCTCCCCCGCGACCCCGAGGCCATCGCCAGGGTCCGCCGCGACTTCATCCAGTCAGTGGGCCCGCGCATTGAAATGAACTCCGACGCCATGATCGCCACGGCGTCGGTCCCCCGCTGACCGGTTGGCCGGGCTTTTGAAAAATGCCGGGGTTTGACGGAAATGCCGGGGTTTGAACCATGGCATTTCCGTCAAACTATGGCATTTTTCGCAAGCCCACGGGCGGCGCTGCACTGGACCAGCTTTGCCGAAGACCCGCCTGGCGCAATATGGACGTGAATTTGTCGCTGTCCATCAGTTCCTTCCAATCCCACCTGGCAAATCCAACGTCAAAGGCCCTGATCTGGTCCTCGCGCGACTTTTCTGCCATGATCCGCCCCTGCAGTGAAAGCCCGCCGCCCCATCCGGCCCTGAGGTATTTCCCTTTCCCGTCGAACTCGCCGACGGCCCTCTGCTCCTTGAACCAGAAATCGACAAAGGCGTTCCTTCCGTCCCTGAGCTCAAACCTCTGCTGCAGGACGGGCTCCGGGAATCCCAGCTGAAACATTTTGGCGCGGCTGATTGATTCCCCCGCCGAGCCGGACAGCCCGGAGGCAAAATCGATCACCTTGTGGATTCGGGTCCGGGACGCCTTGCTGGGCAGAAGATTGGCGGCTGCCTGCAGTTCCTCAACAGTGAGTGGAAGACCCTGCGGGCTATCGGTCTCCCACGCGGGCCACTGTTGGAAGGGATCTGAATCGGGAACCGTGAACAGGTTCACCTTCCCGGCACCACGGGGTACCCGCAGACTCGAATCGCAGACGGCAACGGCATAGGGAAACGCCAAGCTGCCGATGAGCTGCAAGGTTGTGGTGAGCTTGTCAGTGACAAGAAACCGCCCACAGCGTTGCACTCCCTCTGACAGGGATCCTATATGCCGGGTTACGCCGCCGGAACTGCGCCCGCTGGTCCGCACCTCGGTAATGGCGTGCAGCTTTTGGGGTGTGCCAACAATCCACAGCCCCCACAGAAGTGCAGCTGTGGCATGGCAAAAAACCGGCTCCCGTCCAGCCTGCCGAACAAAGGCTGCGGCTTTCAAACCGTACCGCTCCTTGCCCGAAAGCCCGTTCCAATCGGCAGATTCGACATAGATGCCTCGGGACACACGAACGAGCTCACCCTGACGCTGAAGCGTGGCCAACTTGCGGCGGTCCTCCCCGAGGCGATCGTACTCCGCTGATCTGATGAGCTTTGGCATGTTCATGCCTTCCAGCGTTCCATCACTTCCGGAGGTAAAACAGGGGCAGTCGGGCGCCTGTGGATAACTCCGTTTGCCGGGCCATCATCGCATCAATGAAAAATGCCGCCGTTTGACGGAAATGCCATAGTTCAAACCCTGGCATTTCCGTCAAACGGCGGCGTATTCCGCAGCGGAGGCGCGGTGCTTAGGCGCGGCGGCGCTTGATTTCCTCCACGGCCTGCGGCAGGACCTTGAACAGGTCCCCGACAATGCCGAAGTCGGCAATCTCAAAGATGGGCGACTCGGAGTCCTTGTTCACCGCAACGATAAGCTTGGATGTCTGCATTCCGGCCTTCTGCTGGATGGCGCCTGAGATGCCCACCGAGATGTACAGCTGCGGGGCAACCTTCTTGCCCGTCTGGCCAACCTGCGAGGCGTGTGAAATCCAGCCGGCGTCGGTCGCGGCACGTGATGCGCCAACCGCGGCGCCCAGGACGTCGGCCAGTTCCTCAATCGGGGTGAAGTCGCCGTCAACGCCGCGCCCACCGGCCACAACGATGCGAGCGTCCTCAAGTTCGGGACGGCCCGAGGCGGCGCGCGGGGTGCGTGAGAGAACGCGTGCAGCAAGGCTCGACGGCGCGAATGCAACAGTCACTGCCTCGACGGAGGGAGCCGTAGCCGAAGCAGCCGGGGACGCCTCCACGCTGTGCGCCTTGACGCTGATCACGGCGACGGTGGAGGTGGCCCTGGCCTCTACGGTGTAGGACCCCGCGAGGACCGACTTGTGCGCAACCAGGGCGCCGCCGTCGTGCGTCACGGAGACGGCATCGGTGATGACGCCGGCGTTCAGGGCGACACCCACACGGGCCGCAATTTCCTTGCCGGCGGCGCCGTTGTCAACCAGCACTGCGCTGGCGGAAACGGCGGCCGCGGCCTGGGCGAGGAGGTCGGCCTTGGGCGCAACGAGGAACTGGCCAAGCTCGGCCTGCTCCGAGTGCAGCACCCGGGCAACGCCGTAGGCGCCAAGGTCCGTGAGCACCTCGGCGCCGACGGGACCGGCAACAACGGCAACGGGTTCACCGGCACCCCGGGCCAGGGTCAGCAGCTGGTGCGTCGTGGCTGACAGTTTGCCGGGGGTGTCGAGCTGATCGATGTAGATAACAATTGCAGTCATGAATGGTTCCTCAGATCAGTTTCGCTGCGGCCAGGAAGTCAACGAGCTGGATGCCGGCATCGCCCGAGTCGGTGATGATGGTGCCGGCGGTGCGGGCGGGGCGCTCGGCCGCCGCGGTGACCTGCGTCAGCGAACCGGCATGTCCGACGTCGGACGGGGCCAAGCCCAGATCGGCCAGGGATACTGTTGTCACCTTCTTCTTCTTCGCGGCAATGATGCCCTTGAAGTTCGGGTAGCGAGGATCGTTGGCCTGATCCGTCACCGATACGAGTGCTGGCAGGGTGGCCTGGATTTCCTCGGAGAAGTCGTCGCCGTCGCGGCGGGCCATGACTGTGTTGCCGTCAACCTCAAGCGCCGAGGCGAAGGTGACCTGCGCCAGGCCCAGTCGGGCCGCCAGCTGGGCCGGCACGATGGATGTTTCGCCGTCAGTGGAGGCCATGCCGGTGATGACAAGGTCCACCGGGCCAAGGGTCTTGATGGCGGCGGCCAGCGCCAGGGAGGTGGCTGAGGCATCGGAGCCTGCCAGCGCATCGTCCGTGACATGCAGGCCCTGTGTGGCACCGATCTGCAGTGACTTTTTCACCGCGGCCGCGGCGGATGCAGGGCCAAGCGTCAACGCCGTGACAGTGTTTCCTGCCTTGGCGCCACCACGGGCGTCCGTCAGCGCCAGTGCTGCTTCCAGTGCGTATTCATCAAGTTCGGAAAGGATGCTCTCGTTCCGATCGAGCGTGTGAGCATCACCTGTGAGGTGTCGGTCAAATTGTGCATCTGGCACATACTTCACCAGTACGACAATATTCAGTGCTGAGTTTTCCACTGCTGTCCTTTGTGTCATGGGCGGATGGTTGAACGGCGCCTTCCCCGTGCCGGGGCGGGTGCCGCGGGTTCGCCCTTGGCCTACCTCAACAGCTTAGTTCGTGGCGGGCCTGTGCCGGAATTTTCCGCGTCAATTCTTTACTCCCAGCGAACAGTGCGGCGTTGTACGCGCAGCGGGCCGAAACGCGGACAGCAAAAAGCCCCCTCCGGCGGCCGTGAAAAAACGGTGCCGGAGGGGGCCTTTTGGTGCGCAGAGGCTCCTACTTCATGGTGTCAAGTGCGACGTCAACCGACTGTGCCTTGCCGCCGCGGGTGAAGTCGACCTTCACCGAGGCGGCTCCAGGCTGCTCACGAACCGCCGCGGTGAGCGAGGCCGGATCGGTGATGGCCCGATCGCCCAGCTTCGTGATGACATCACCCTTTTGCAATCCGGCCTTCGCAGCTGCACTGCCAGGTGTCACCGACTGGATGATGGCACCGATGGAGAATGTGCTGTCGGATGAGGAAGTGGCGGTCGCACTGACCGATACGCCCAGCTGGCCGTGTGTGGCTGTTCCCGTCTTGATGATCTGCTCCGCGACCTGCTTTGCGTGGTCAATCGGGATGGAGAAGCCAACACCAATGTTTCCGCTCTGACTTTTGGAATTTGACGAGCTGCCGGTGGAGGCGATGGCGACGTTGACGCCAATGACCTGGCCGTTGGAGTTCACCAAGGCGCCTCCCGAGTTGCCCGGGTTGATGGCGGCATCGGTCTGGATGACGTTCAGGTTCACTGTGCCCTGTGCGGCTGCGGGGCTCTGACCGCCGCCCGGAGGGGAGAACTGGAATCCGTTTCCGCCTTTGCCCTGGTCAGGTGAGGTGTCGTTGGGGGTCGACGGCACGGCGGAGGAGGCCACCTGGATGGTCCTGTTCAGCGTTGAGACGATGCCGTCGGTGACTGTTCCGTTCAGGCCAAGCGGGGAACCAATGGCAATGACGGTGTCACCGACATTGAGGCTGTTCGAATCCCCCAACGTCGCAGGTACCAGGCCGGGGGCGTTGATCTTGACAATGGCAAGGTCGGAGAGCGGGTCGGTTCCAACGATCGTTGCGGGGTAGACCTTGTTGTCGCTTGTCTGAACCTCGATGGTCGCGTGGGCCGCCTCGCCGTCGAGCGTCACTACGTGCGTGTTGGTCAAAATATGGCCCTCGGTGTCAAGGATAATTCCGGAGCCGGTGCCGCCGGAGCTGCCGCTCGTGGCCGAAATCGTGACCACCGACGGCATGGCCTTCGCTGCGGCCGCCGTCACGGCGTTGACGGAGTTGGTGTTGTTGACAATGAGCGGGGCGCTTTGCGAGCTGGTGCTGGTCGGGGAGTTGTTGCCCGTCTGGTCTGCGATCAGGAGAGAACCTCCGGCCACCAGGCCGCCGACTAGGGCAGCGGCCACAACGCTCCCGGCAAACAGACCCATGCCCACCTTCCGGCGTTGCTTGGGGCTGGCCGTGACGGCCGGGGCGAGGGTGTGTGGGTAGGCGTCCGACGCCGGGTACCCGGGTCCTGCGTGCCCCGTCGGGGTGTGCTGTGCACCTGTGTGCGACTGGGCTGGGTACGGCTGAGTCTGGCCATGCTGCTGGGCAAAGTTGCCCGGGATGGGTTCCGTCGGGTTGGGTGTGCTGGCGGCAGCGCGTGCAGAGGGCGCGTGGAGGGGTTCGGTCGGGTTCGCCGAAGCGGCCGGGTTCAGCGGCGGGGTCGGGGTGGCGTAGGAATGCGCGCCATACGTCGGTGCTGCCGGGGCGCCCTGGGCCGGCGCGCCATAGGGTGCCGAACCTTCGGCCGGCGCGCCATAGGGTGCCGAACCTTCGGCCGGCGCGTCATAGGGGGCCGGGGGCGTGCTTTGCTGTGCCCGCCACGGCTGGGGTGCCTGCGGCTGCTGGACTGCTTCCGCCGGGGTTATTGCCTGCACCTGGCGTGTCTCGGGAGCCGCGGTTGAAGGGGCTGCCTCGTTCGGTTGAACTGCGTCGTCGGAACGGGGCGCCGCCGCGGCCTCACCGTTCTGGGGAGCCTGCTGTTCTTCGTTGGGGGTGTTCTGATCACTGGTGTTCTCTGACATCAGCTTTCCCTTCCTTCAAATCTCTTGTGATGAATCCTTGATTGATTTTCATCTTGTCGGCCGTGGCTGGTGCCTTGACGAACGTTGGCTGGAAGGCAGCTGTGAAGGTTCGACACGACCCATTATCCATCAGCATCTGGCGTCCCCGGTTATTCGCTGGGCGGAAAATTCGGCACCCGATTCAAACACCGCCATAGTATCGTTTGGAGTATTAAGGCCGGATTCTCCAGTGATCCCCCAGTCAAAGGTGAGCCATGTTTGCACGGTTGAAGGTTTTTCCCCCGGTTCTTGCAGTGCTGGGCCTCATGCTTGTGATGCTGGGTCCCGCCGGAATTGCCCAGGCAGAAGCACCGGTGACAATTCCAGCTGGCACCTACATTGTTGACAATGCAAACGCCCTGGGCAGCAGGCAGGGCGACGTCCAGAAGGCGATCAACACCTTGGGCCAGGACCACGGCTTGACGTTCTATGTTGTCTACGTCGACTCCTTTGACGGCATGACAGGCGAGGCCTGGGGAACGCAGGTTAAGGACAACAAGCAGCTCGGCGCCAACGACGCCATCCTGGTGGTGGCAACCCAGGACAGGAAGTACGCCCTCCTGGCAGACACCTCGGTGATCCCCTTAGCCAAGAATCAGAGCATTCAGACAGGCGCGATCAAGCCGCAGCTTGCCGCAGGCAACTGGGCGCAGGCGGCCATTGATGCGGCGGCAGCCTTGGGCAACGCCGCCGGCGGAGGCCCCGGCAAGGTGCCCGACCCGACCGGCGGGTTCGTGGCGCTGGGAATCGGCGGCGTCGTCGTCGTTGGCGGTGCGGGCACAGCACTGTACATCCGCAGCAAGCGCAAGAAGGGTGCAGCCGAGGCCACGGCCAAGGGCTTCGGCCCCGACGGCAAGGCGTTGGATCCCCATGCGGGCATGACCATCGCGGAGCTGCGGGCCAAGGCCGGTTCCCTTTTGATTGCGGCAGACGACGCGATCAAGACCAGCGAGCATGAGATTGGTTTTGCCCAGGCGTCGTACGGGGATGAGGCAGTCAAGCAGTTCCAGGCCGCATTGGATAGTGCCAAAACACACCTGTCCGAGTCTTTCAAGCTCCAGCAGCAGTTGGATGATGAAATTCCTGACACCATCCAGGAGCAACGGACCTGGCTCGGTGACATCATCAAGAACTGCGAGGATGCCAACGCGGCGCTCGATGCCGAAAAGGCCGCCTTTGACGAGTTGCGTGAGCTTGAGCGGACGGCACCGGCGGTGCTGGCAACAATCCGCACGCAGGCATCCGCAGCCCGGACTTCGGTGGCTGGCGCGGAACAGCAGCTGGCGGCGTTGACTTCGCAGTACGCCGAGTCGGCCCTTGCACCTGTGCGCGACAATGTTGCCGAGGCCAAGGAGCGCCTTGACTTCATCGACACGGCTGCCGCCGATGCAGACGCGAAGCTTGCGGAGTCCGACACTGCCGCTGCGGCCGTTTCGGTCAAGGCCGCAGAGGAAAGCCTGGTGCAGTGCACCGTGCTGCTGGATGCGATTGCCAAGACTGAAAATGCCATTCACGACGCCGCAACAACCTTGGTGAGCGCACTTCCGGCAGCGCTGGCCGACCTTGAGCAGGCAAAGCCCATGGTGGCCTCCGCCCAGTTCGCCCGCTATGCCCCCACCGTCCAGTCCGCCGAAGCCGTGCTCAACGACGTCCGGAGGAACGCGGCTGCCGGCACGCCCGATCCGCTGGCCCAGCTCACCGCCGTGCAGCAGGCACACAGCCAGCTCGATGAACTGTTGACTGGCATCCGCGACCAGCAGCAGCAGGCCCTGCGCTCACAGGCCGCACTGCAGCAGGCCTTCGCCAGCGCGCAGGCCACGATCGCCACGGCCAAGGACTTCATTGCGGCCCGCAGGGGCGGCGTGGGGTCCGCGGCCCGCACCCGCTTATCGGAGGCCGAGCGCAACTTCGATTATGCGGTCACGATCGCCGATGCAGATCCAAGCAATGCCCTGACTTACGCACAGCAGTCGCAACAGCTGGCCCAGCAGGCCATCCAGTACGCCCAAGATGACGTGGATGGATTTGGTGGCGGCGGTGGTTACGGTGGCGGTGGCCGCGGATCCATGGGCGGCGGAATGGGCGGCGCCATCCTCGGCGGCATCATTGGCGGCCTGCTCTCCGGCGGAGGGCGTGGCGGCGGTTTTGGTGGCGGCGGCTTCGGCGGCGGCGGCTTCGGCGGCGGCGGCGATTTTGGTGGCGGCGGAGGTGGCGGCGGCTTCGGCGGAGGCGGCGGCAACTTCTAGCCATTGCGTTGCCGGCCGCGGCGCAACGCGGCGCCCGGGGAGGTTCCCGGCGTCGTACCTTCACGGCAGGCGTGGCGGCATTGCACCGGCAGGGCACCTGGAGAAGAATTGAAGGCAGTCCCCGGCACCCAGGTCACGAGGGCCGCCGTCGCAGCATATATTGAGATTTCGTTTGATTCAACCAGCACATATAAGGGGAAAAGAATGGCAAAGCAGTCAATTTTCGGCCGTATCGCACAGTTGGCCAAGGCCAACATCAATGGGCTGTTGGACTCTGCGGAGGATCCGCAGAAAATGCTTGACCAAATGGTGCGCGACTACAAGGCGAACATTATCGAGGCCGAATCGGCCGTTGCCCAGACCATTGGCAACCTGCGCATGCTGGAGGATGACTACAACGAGGACGTCAAGGCTGCCTCGGATTGGGGCAACAAGGCCCTTGCAGCCAGCCGGAAGGCCGACGAGTTCAGGGCCGCCGGCAATGCCGCCGATGCGCAGAAGTTCGACAACCTGGCCAAGGTTGCCCTGCAGCGCCAGATCACCTCCGAGAACGAGGCCCGCACCGCGCAGCCGACCATCGCCGCCCAGACCGATGTGGTGGACAAGCTCAAGACCGGCCTGCAGCAGATGAACGGCAAACTGACCGAGCTGGCGAACAAGCGCAATGAGCTGGTCGCCCGCGCCAAGACGGCCGAGGCGCAGACCCAGGTCAACGACGCGCTCAAGAGCATCGACATTATGGACCCCACGAGCGAGGTCAGCCGCTTCGAGCAGAAAATCCGCCGCGAAGAGGCCAAGGTCCGCGGACAGAACGAACTTGCCGCATCAAGCCTTGACGCGCAGTTCAACTCGCTTGAGGACCTGGGCGAGCAGACGGAGGTCGAGGCACGTCTTGCAGCGCTGAAGGCCGGCTCAACGCCCGCGCCGGCAGCCATTACGGCCGCCGACACGGTGGATGAATCCGAGTTCGACAGCCTGTAACAGGAGGCCTTGGCGGGTGTCCGGCACAGGACATCCACTCTGGAGATGCAATGCACAAGGGGTGGTTTCGGATTCCGAAACCACCCCTTGTGCATGCCCTGCCGGCGTCATGGGGTTACATCTGGGTGAAGGCCGCGAGCGCGGGATCCGCCCCGATGCGTTCGCCTGTCTCGAGGGCGCAGACTGCTGCCAGTTCCTCCGCCGTCAGCGTGATGGCCGCGGCGGCAAGGTTTTCGCGGATGCGCGCAGGCGTCACCGACTTGGGGATGACGATGTTCCCCAGTCCGAGGTGCCAGGCAATCACGATCTGGGCAGGGGTGGCACCGTACTTGGCGGCCAGCCCGGTCACGACGTCGCCGGAGAGGTCCTTGCCCTGGCCCAACGGGCTGTAGGCCTGCACAGCGATGCCGTGGCTGCGGCTCTTCTGCGCCAGCGACGACTGCTGGAACGTGGGGTGCACCTCGATCTGGTTGACCGCTGGAACAACCGTGGAGTTCGCCAGCAGCTCCTCGAGGTGCTCAGGCAGGAAGTTGGAGACACCGATGGCCCGGATCTGGCCCTGCGCATACATGGTTTCAAGTTCACGCCACGCCTGTGTGTACAGTCCCTGCGACGGCACCGGCCAGTGGATCAGGTAGAGGTCGATCGAGTCGACCCCGAGGGCCTTGCGACTGGCCTCGAACGCGGCGCGCGGGCTGCCCTGCTCGCCGTTGCGCAACTTGGTGGTCAGGAAGATTTCATCGCGCGGTATGCCGGATTCGGCAATGGCGGCACCGACGCCTGCCTCGTTGCGGTAGGCGGCCGCCGTGTCGATGTGGCGGTAGCCGGCGGCCAGTGCCTCGCTCACGGCAATGCGGGTTTCTTCCGGCGGGATCTGGAAAACACCGAATCCCAGCTGCGGGATCGTGACGCCGTTGTTCAGGGTCAGGTTGGGAACGGCCCCTGCTGGTCCTGCATTCGTTGATGCGCTCATGTCCAACTCATTCCTTTCAGGCTTCCGCAACGGAAGGCGGCTGTGTCCAGCCTATGTGCATCGCGGCTTTGTGAACGCATGGTGACGTTCGGCTCGGGCTGCCTCCCGTGGTGCCGCCCGGCTCATCTCCCGGCCGGGGGCTATTGCGCTCTACCCCCACAGGGGCAGAATGGGGACAGGGCCGGCCCTGAACCCATGATGCGGCCCTTTTCCGTTTCAAACCCTGCGTTTCCAAGCTCTCGAAGGAAGCAATTGACAATGAACCACACACATCTTGGCCGCAGCGGGCTGAAAGTTTCCCGCCTGTGCCTTGGCACCATGAACTTCGGCCCGCGCACGCAGGAGGCCGATGCCCACCGCATCCTGGACGAGGCCCGCGAGGCAGGCATCAACTTCATTGACACGGCCAACGCCTACGGTGGTGAGGAACGCCGCGGGTGGACCGAGGAGATCATCGGACGATGGTTTGCCAAGGGTGGCGGCCGCCGCGAGGACACTGTGCTTGCCTCCAAGGTCTACGGCACCATGGCGCCCACGCCCAACTATTCGGGGCTCTCTGCCCTGAACATCCGCCGCGCACTGGATGCGAGCCTGCACCGCCTGAGGACCGACCACCTTGACCTTTACCAGTTCCACCACGTCGACAGAGGCACCCCCTGGGACGAGATCTGGCAGGCAGTGGACGTCGCGGTCCAACAGGGCAAGATCATCTACTCGGGCAGCTCAAACTTTGCCGGCTGGCACATTTCCGCGGCGCAGGAGGCCGCCGCCCGGCGCCCCGTCACGGGCCTTGTCAGCGAGCAGTCACTCTACAACTTGTTCGAGCGCAGCATTGAACGCGAGGTCATCCCGGCCGCGCAGCACTACGGTGTGGGGATCCTCCCCTGGTCTCCCCTGCATGGCGGACTGCTGGGAGGCGTCCTGGCGAAGAACCACGACGGCGTCCGCAGCGTGGAGGGCCGCGCCGCCCAAGCGCTGGAAAAGTCCAGGGACGCCATCGCCGCCTTTGAGACGTTCGCTGCCGACCGCGGCGAGACGCCGGCCGAAATTGCCCTGGCTTGGCTGCTGCACCAGCCGGCGGTGACTGCCCCGATCGTGGGGCCGCGGACCTCCGAACAACTCACCGCCGCCTTGAAGGCACTTGACGTTACCCTTGACGCAGTCGCCCTGGCCCGGCTCGACGAGATCTTCCCCGGACCCAAAACCGCACCTGAGGACTACGCCTGGTGAGCGGCGTCAACGGCGGCCTGCTGGGCGATAAATCGCACTTGGCTATTTTCGAGAATGCAACGATCAAGCGCCTTGTCCCTGCCGTCGGGGCGGGACTTTCGCAAAAAGCCGATTTGCGACGAAATTGTTACTTAAATTTCGCATTTGAGGACGTAGACTGCGGATATGGCTCTCATTCGCGTATCAGAGGCGGCACTGTTCCTTGGAGTCAGCGGCGACACCGTGCGGCGCTGGCTGGAGAACGGAACCCTGCACGGCAGCAAGGACGCCCAGGGACGGATGGTGATCGACGGCGTCGAGCTTGCCGCGATCGCCAAGAAGCAGTCCCAGCTGCCCCAGGACCCCACGGGTGTTGGCAGTTCGGCCCGGAACCGGTTTGTGGGACTCGTGACCAACGTTGTCCTGGACAAGGTCATGGCCCAGGTGGAGCTGCAGTGCGGCCCCTTCCGGGTGGTCTCGCTCATGAGCAGCGAGGCCGTGCGGGACCTCGGGCTGGAGCCGGGTTCGGTTGCCACCGCCGTTGTGAAGTCAACCAATGTCATCATTGAAGTGCCTGCCACCGGGAGGCAATCATGAGACTGTTCACCACAGCGAGCCGTGGACGACGCCGTCATCCCGTTCTGGGGGTCGTCCCTGTCGTGGCCGCCGCACTGATGGTGGGCCTGGCCGGGTGCGCCCCGTCGGACACGGCGCCGGGGGCGAACACGTCGGCGGATTCCACCAGCGCAACAGCACTGTCAGGAACGCTTAACATCTACGCTGCGGCGTCACTTAAGCAAACCTTCAGCGAACTCGCCACCCAGTTCGAGGCCGCGAACCCCCGTATCAAGGTCTCACTGAACTTTGACGGCTCCTCCACCCTCGTCACCCAGATCACCCAGGGTGCCCCTGCCGATGTGTTCGCCTCCGCCGACACCGTCACCATGGACAAGCTCACCTCGGCCGGACTGGCCAAGGGAACCCCCCGTGGCTTTGCCAGCAACGTGCTGACCCTCGTGGTCCCGCCGGGCAACCCGGCCAACATCAAGAGCTTTGCCGATGCTGCGAAGCCGGGCGTGAAACTTGTTGTCTGCGCACCCCAGGTGCCGTGCGGGGCTGCCAGCGCGGCGGATGCGAAAAGTGCAGGGCTCACGCTCAAGCCCGTCAGCGAGGAACTCTCGGTGACAAGTGTCCTGGGCAAGGTCACCTCGGGCGAGGCCGACGCCGGACTTGTCTACGTCACTGACGCCACGACGGCAGGAAGCAAGGTCACCACGATTCCCCTCGACCTGGCCAACGCGAGCGTCAACCACTACCCGATTGTCGCCGTTGGATCATCAAAGGTGCCCGAGCTGGCCCAGGCGTTCATCACCTTGGTGACAAGTGCCAGCGGGCAAAAGGTGCTCGCCGATGCCGGCTTTGGCGCCCCGTAGCCACCCGTCGGGTGCCGCCCCGGCCCCTTCCGCCAAGGCTGCGGCCAGGAGGAAGGGGCCGTGGCGGTACACCGGCGTGCCCGCGTGGATCTATCTTGTGGCCGCGCTCGGGGCACTCTTTATCCTGCTTCCTTTGGCCGGCATGGTGGCACAGGTCAATTGGGGCCAGTTTCCGGCACTGATCACTTCCGAATCGTCCGTGGAGGCCTTGGCGCTGAGCCTGCGGACGGCCGTGGCCAGCACCACGCTGTGCATCATTTTTGGTGTGCCACTGGCCCTGCTTCTGGCGCGGGCGCAGTTTCCGGGCCAGCGCATCCTGCGCGCACTGATCCTTCTCCCTCTGGTTGTTCCACCCGTGGTGGGCGGGCTGGCACTGCTGTACACCTTTGGACGGGAGGGCCTGATCGGACGGTATCTGAATGTAGCCGGGATCGACATTGCCTTTTCCACCACCGCCGTGGTCATGGCGCAGACATTTGTGGCCCTGCCCTTCCTTGTCCTCAGCCTCGAGGGTTCCCTGCGCACGGCCGGGCAAAAATACGAGTCGGTCGCCGCCACTCTGGGCGCCCGTCCGTCCACCGTGCTGCGACGCATCACGCTCCCACTGGTCCTTCCCGGCCTGATTTCTGGCGCGGTGTTGTCCTTTGCCCGCTGCCTGGGCGAATTTGGCGCAACCCTGACCTTTGCCGGCAGCCTCCAGGGCGTCACCCGCACACTGCCCCTGGAAATCTACCTGCAGCGCGAGACCGACCCCGACGCCGCAGTGGCGTTGTCGTTCCTGCTCATTGCCGTGGCCGTCGTGGTGGTTGCGCTGACGTACCGGGCACCCAAGTCGCCGCTGCGGAGCCTAGCATCGCTGCCCGGCCGGAGGAACCGCAATGACCCTTGACCTGCGCGCCGTGCTGGCCGCCCGCAACGTGGATGTCGCCCTGGAGGTTGGCCCCGCGGAAACTGTCGCCGTCCTGGGACCCAATGGCGCGGGAAAGTCCTCCATTGTCCAAATGCTGGCAGGGCTGTTGAAACCGGATTCCGGCCACGCAACCCTCGATGGGAGGAGCCTGTTCAAGCTCTCCCCCGGCACCGCATGGCAGCCCCCGCACGGGCGCGGCATGGGTGTCCTGGCCCAGGAACCCCTGCTGTTCCCGCACCTGACCGTGCTCGAGAACGTCGCCTTCGGCCCGCGCAGCCGGGGAGCGTCAAAGGCTGAAAGCCGCGACAGCGCGCGCCACTGGCTCGCCGAGGTCGATGCCACCGCCCTGGCGCGTCGGCTTCCCGCCCAGCTCTCAGGGGGCCAGGCCCAGCGGGTTGCCCTCGCCCGGGCCCTCGCCACGGATCCGGACCTGTTGCTCCTTGACGAACCCATGGCCGCCCTTGACGTGAACACCGCACCGTTCCTGCGCAGCCTGCTCAAGCGGGTGCTTGCGGGCCGCCGCGCGATCATCGTCACGCACGACGTCCTCGACGCACTGATGCTCGCGGACCGGATCATCGTCATGGAGGGCGGGCGCATCGTCGAATCCGGGCCCTCCGCCACGGTTCTGGCCCACCCGCGCAGCGCCTTCGCCGCGTCGCTTGCGGGGCTGAACGTCCTTCCCGGCATCCTTGAGGGCTCCAGCCTTATAACGTCCGACGGCGTGCAGGTCGCCGGCCGCCCCGCCGGCACCCTGGCTGCAACCGGCCCTTGCGCCGAAACACCCCGAACATCAGGTGGGCTTGAAGGCTTGGCCGCCTTCCCGCCGTCGTCGGTGTCAGTGTTCATGGCACCGCCCTTGGGCAGCCCGCGGAACTGCTTTCCCGTCGGCATCACGGCACTTGAACCGCAGGGCGGGCACATTAGGGTCAGGGCGGGGAGCCTGGCCGCAGACGTGTCCCCCGCGGCTGTCGCCGAGCTGGGCCTGTTGCCGGGCTCCGAGGTGTTTTTTGTCGTCAAGGCTGCCGAAGTGGTTCTGTACCCGGCCTGAATCGCGGTGGATGTTGTCGGGGCTGTTTGACACTTTAGGCCTGGGAAACGAAAAACCCCCGACCATCTGGCCGAGGGTTTTCCTCATCTGTTGCGGGGACAGGATTTGAACCTGTGACCTCCGGGTTATGAGCCCGGCGAGCTACCGAACTGCTCCACCCCGCGTTGCGTCCTCAACAGTACATGGGTTTTCCCGGAACACCAACTCGAGGGGATCTGCGGGCATGAAGCTCCGGAAATCGAGCCTTCCGAAGGGAATATTTCCGGCCAGGTGTTGCTTGAGGGCAGGGAGGCACCACTTTCCCCACACTGCATCAGGAGACACCCCTTGAACTTGTTTTCCCCCGTCACCTTTGGCGATCTGCGCCTGCCCAACAGGCTCGTCATGGCCCCGCTCACACGTTCGCGCTCCGGCGTCGACGGCGTCCCCGGTGACATGGTGGTCGAATATTACCGCCAACGAGCCTCCATGGGGCTGCTGACAAGTGAGGGCGTCTACCCGAGCTTTGCCGGCCAGGGCTTTGTCCGCCAGCCCGGCCTGGTCACCGATGCCCAGATCGCTGGCTGGCGCCGGGTGACCGACGCCGTGCATGCCGACGGCGGACGGATCATCGCCCAGATCATGCACGCGGGCCGGGTCACGCATTCAGGGACCACCGGTGGCCGCGAGGTGGTCGGCCCCAGCGCCGTCGCGGTGGATGGATACACCCATAGCTACACCGGCAAGCTGCCCTACCCCGTGCCGCACGCACTGGAAACAGCCGAACTGCCGGGCATCGTTGAGGAATTCGTCCAGGCATCCCGCAACGCCATCGAGGCCGGATTCGACGGCGTCGAGCTCCACGGCGCCAACGGCTACCTTCTGCATGAATTCCTGGCACCCTCGGCTAACCAGCGCACCGACGCCTATGGAGACAGCCCGGAGAACCGTGCCCGCTTTGTCATTGAGACTGTCGCTGCCGTGGCGTCGGCCGTCGGTGCCGGCCGCACGTGGCTGCGCATCTCGCCCGAGCACAACGTTCAGGGCGCCTTGGAGAGCGACCCCGTCCAGACCCTGGCCACCTATTCTGCGCTGGTTGACGGGATCGCCCCGCTGGGATTGGCAGGGCTCAGCATTTTGCACAAGGATCCGTCCGGCACCCTGGTCCAGGAGCTTCGCACGCGGTTTGGTGGTTCGGTGCTCCTGAATACGGGCTTTGGCACCATCACAACGCTGCAGGATGCACTCGCCGTCGCAGGCAATGGCTGGGCCGACGCCGTCGTGGTTGGCCGTCCGGCCCTGGCCAACCCGGACCTGGTCCGCCGCTGGGAAGAGGGCCTGCCGCTGAATGAGCCGAACCCGTCAACGTTCTACAGCGCAGGTGTTGAGGGCTACACGGACTACCCGTTCTGGGCCAACTAGAGGCAGGCTCCCAGTCCGGCTAGCGGTGCTTGAACTCCGCCGGGCGCTTTGCGGTGAAGGCCGCCATGCCTTCCTTTTGGTCCTCGGTGGCGAAGCAGGCAAATATGGCCCGGCGTTCACGCTGGACACCCTCGGCCAGGGACGTTTCAAAGGCGGCGTTGACAGCTTCCTTGGCAATCATGGCCACAGGCTTGGACATGGAAGCGATGGTGTCCGCGGTGGCGAGGGCCTCCGCCAGCAACGAGTCAACGGGGACCACCCGGGCAACCAGGCCTGCCTGTTCGGCCTCAACAGCTCCCATGACCCGCCCCGTCAGCACCATTTCCATGGCCTTCGCCTTGCCGATGGCGCGGGTGAGCCGCTGCGAGCCGCCCATGCCGGGGATGACGCCGAGCTTGATTTCGGGCTGGCCGAACTTGGCGTTGTCGGCCGCGATGATGAAGTCGGCAATCATGGCCAGCTCGCAACCGCCGCCCAGGGCGTGGCCGGCGACGGCGGCAATCATGGGCGTGCGGACCCGGGCCAGCTCGTCCCAGGCGGAGAACCAGTTGGCGAGGTACATGTCAACGGATGATTTGTCGGCCATCTCCTTGATGTCGGCGCCCGCGGCAAAGGCCCGGGAGGAGCCAGTGATGACAATGGCGCCAATGCCAAGGTCGGCGTCGAACGCCTGCGCCGCGGCCAGGATCTCCCTGCCCATCGCATCGCTGAGCGCGTTCAGCGCCTCGGGCCGGTTGAGCGTGATCAGGCCAACCCGGCCGCGTTGTTCGGTCAGGATCAGGGACTGCTGCGTCATGAAGAAAAGTTCCGTTCAGTTCGAGGTGTTCAAAAAGGGTGTGCGCAAGTCAGGCCGGCGGGTCAGTCCGAGCCGGTGTTGTTGGAGGCTTTCCGGATCGAGTTGATGATGCCCGAGAAGTCGGTTCCGGCCCCTCCATGGAGGGAGAATTCTCGGTAGATCTCCTCGGCGGATCGGCCAAGGACCGCGTCAACCCCCGTGGCATTGAGTGCTTCGACGGCCAACCCCAGGTCCTTGGCCATGAGGGCCCCTGCGAACCCCGGCTGGTAGTCGCGGTTGGCCGGGCTGGTCGGGACCGGGCCCGGGACGGGGCAATTCGTTGTCAGCGACCAGCACTGGCCGGAGGCATGGGCTGCAACGTCAAACAGGGCCTCGTGGGTCAGGCCAAGCTTCTCCCCCAGCACGAATGCCTCGCTGACGGCGATCATGGACACCCCGAGGATCATGTTGTTGCATACCTTGGCGGCCTGCCCGGCACCTGGCCCGCCGCACAGGACAATGCGCCTGCCCATGACGTCAAAGAGCGGGCCTGCAGCGGCAAAGTCGTCCGGGGAGCCGCCCACCATGAAGGTCAGGGTGCCGGCTTCCGCCCCCATGACGCCGCCTGACACGGGCGCGTCGAGCCCCCTATGCCCGCTGGCCACGATCAGCTCATGCGCCGTGCGGGCATCGTCCACCGAAATGGTCGAACATTCAAGGAAAAGCGATCCAGGCTTCGCTGCGGCCAGCAGTCCCCCGCCGGGCCCTTCCCCTTCCAAGGCCGCGAAGACGTGCTTTCCGGCAGGCAGCATGGTGATGATGACGTCGGCCCCGTCGGCGGCCGCGGCTGAGGATTCAGCCACCACCACGCCGGCCGCTGCGGCAGCCTCAAGCGCTGCAGGCACCACGTCAAAGCCCGTGACGGAGTATCCGGCGGCCACGAGGTTGGCCGCCATCGGCCCGCCCATGTGCCCCAGCCCGATGAAGGCAATCCTTGTGGCGGATGCCCCTGTTCCAGGTGCCGCCTGTGCTTCCTCGCCCATGGTTCCACTCCTTCATTTCATTCGGGAAACTTCATCCAAAACCGTCTGTTCCAAGGCCCGCTAATCCCCGGGTGCCTGCAAACCCAGCTCCCGTTCGCCAAGATTCGCAAAGGCCGCGGCCACGACGTCGCCTGAAACCTCGGCCAACGTGGCAGGTGACCATTGCGGGTTCCTGTCCTTGTCGATCATCTGCGCCCGGATGCCCTCGGCGAAGTCAGGCCAGCGCAGGGCACGCAGCGACACGCGCATTTCCTGGTTCAGCCCCTCCTCCAGCGACGACAGTCCCCGGGCCCGGCGCAGCGCAGCCAGCGTGACTGTCACAGCCGTTGGCGACTTCCCCGCAATAATCTGCGCAGCCGCATCGGCCGCGGGGTCCCCGACCCGGGTCAACCTCTGAAGGATGGTCCCGGCGTCGTCCGGGGCGTAAGCCTCATCAATCCACCAGCGCGCCGCCGCCAGCGCGGATTCCGGGGCTGCCTGCCCAAGACGTGCGACGGCGGAGCTTGCGGTGCGCTCGGCCAGCTCGGCCACCAGCGTGGGCAGGACTGCGGAATCGATGAAGTGGTCGGCCAGGCCCATGGCGATGGCGTCGGCGCCGCTGACCATGGTCCCGGTGAGTCCCGCGTGGGTGCCAAGCTCGCCGGGGGCGTGGGAGAGCAGGTAGGTGCCGCCCACGTCGGGGACGAATCCGATGCCTGTCTCGGGCATGCCGATCCGGGACCGTTCGGTGACAACCCTGTGTGAGGCGTGGGCGGAGATTCCCACTCCCCCGCCCAGGACCACACCGTCCATGAGGGTGACGACGGGCTTGGGGTAGCGGCGGATGCGGGCATTGAGGTGGTATTCCGCGCGCCAGAACACCTCGCTTGACTCCCCGCCCGTGCGGGCGTCGTGGTAAATCGATACGATATCCCCGCCGGCGCACAAACCGCGCTCGCCGGCACCGGAAATCAGCACTGTTGATACGCCGTCGTCGGTTTCCCAGTCATCTAGCGCCTTCGCCACGGCCTGGACCATGGCGAAGTTGAGCGCGTTCATGGCCTGGGGCCGGTTCAGGATCAGGTGGCCCAGCCGGCCGGTGCGCTCCACAAGAACGTCGTTGTGCTCCATGTACCTATCCTCCATGGTTCAGCGTTCCACGGCCAGACGGCCAATGATCAGACGCATGATTTCATTGCTGCCTTCAAGAATCTGGTGCACCCGCAGGTCGCGGACGAGTTTTTCAAGGCCGTACTCGCTGAGGTAGCCGTAGCCGCCGTGCAGCTGCAGTGCCTGGTTCGCGACCTGGAAACCGGCGTCGGTGGCCACCATTTTGGCCATGGCGCACAGCTTGACGGTGTCGGGCGCGCCGGCATCCAGGGCCCTGGCCGCACGCATCAGCATGGTCCGGGAAACCTCAAGGTCGGTGTCCATCTGGGCGATTTGAAAGAGCAGGTGCTGTTTTTCAATGAGGGGGCCACCGAACGCCTGCCGCTCCTTCAGGTACGCGATTGACTTCTCCAGTGCCGCACGCCCGCCGCCGAGAGAGCAGGCGCCGATGTTGACCCGGCCGCCGTTCAGGCCCTTCATGGCGATGCCGAAGCCGTCGCCCTCCTCGCCGAGCCTGTTGCCGACGGGGATGCGCACGTTGTCAAAAACCACCTGGCGCGTGGGCTGTGCCCGCCAGCCCATCTTCTTCTCGTTCGCGCCGAAGCTCAGCCCGGGGGCCCCGGCCGGAACCACGACGGCGGTGATCCCGCGGCTGCCCTTGTCAGCCGTGCGGACCATGACCAGGTACCAGGCCGAGGACCCGGCCCCGGAGATGAACTGCTTGGTTCCGTTGAGGACGTAATCATCGCCGTCGCGCACTGCGCGGGTGGTGATGGCTGCGGCATCGGAGCCGACCCCCGGTTCGGACAGGCAGTAGCTGCTCAGCTCCGTCATGGCCGTGATGCCGGGCAGCCACTTGCTGCGCTGGGTGTCGTTGCCGAATGCGTCGATCATCCACGCCACCATGTTGTGGATGGAAATGTAGGCGGCGATGGTGGGATCGACTGCCGCCAGTTCCTCAAAGATCAGCACCGCGTCGGTGCGGCTCAGCGCCGATCCGCCGTACTCCTCGCGCACGTAGATGCCACCCATGCCCAGGGTCCCGGCCTCGGCCAGGACGTCGACGGGGAAGTGTTTTTCCTCGTCCCATTCGGCGGTGTGGGGTGCAAGTGCGGTGGTGGCGAAATCGCGCACCATCTCCACCACGGCCTCCTGCTCGGGAGTCAAGTCATTCACGGGTGCCTCCTTGGGCCGCATCGTTGCGGCGGTTTTGGCTATTTTTGGTGGCCCATGCTGAGCGGGCCACCGGTGGGTTCCGGCGGAGCCCTGGGGTGGGGGCCCGCCGTCGTGCTATTTGGTCACTTTGCCCGTCAGGGACGCAACGGGGCGCAGGAACAGCGGCTGCGCCAGGATCCAGGCCGCAACGATGACAACCAGGGACGCGGCGAAGATGCCAAAGCCCCACCAGTTCACGGCGTCGCTCGAGGCGTACATGTGGTTGAGGTTGCGCAGCGCGCCGGTGGCCAGGACCAGTGTCACGTGCACCACGATGAACAGCACGAAGTAAATCATGACGGGCAGGTGGATCGTGCGGGCCACCTCGATGGGGTAGATCTTGTTCAGCGTCCTGGCGTTCTTGGGCCAGGCGCCGGACATGCGCAGGCCGGTGGCGATGGCCAGGGGCGCGGCGATGAAGACAGTGAGAAAGTATGTCAGCAGCTGCAGGGCGTTGTAGTTGACCCAGCCGTTGTCGGTGGGCCAGTGCAGCGAGAGGTACTGCAGACCGGCCGAAATGGCGTTGGGGAAAACGTCCCAGCTGGTGGGCACGATGCGCATCCACTGGCCCGTGGCGAAGAGCAGCACGATGAAGATCAGGCCGTTGAGCACCCACAGGGCATCCAGGGACAGGTGCAGCCACAGGTCAAGGCTGATCTTGGTGGGGGCGTTCTTCGTCTTGATCAGGCCCTTGTTGTTGCGGATCCAGTGGGCTGCGGGGCGCTTGGTGGTGCGCACGGCCCAGCCCGACCGGATGATCAGGAAAATGAAGAACATGTTCAAGAAATGCTGCCAGCCCAGCCAGGCCGGGATGCCAACGGGTGCACTTTTGGGCAGTTCGGATGCCCCCGGGTAGGTGGTGAGGAAGTCCTTCACCGGTTCTAGGGCCGTAATCCAGCGGGCTGCGAGCACCAGCACCAGCAGGACCAGCACCACGGCTCCCGCGGCGGTGCCGATCTTCGCGGGCAGGCCAAGGGCCTTCCACCGTGCCAGGATGCCGGCGGCCTGCTTGTTCGTGGGGGTCGACATTCTCTTACAAACCTCTTTCAGGGACTTCCGTGGACGCTGCTGCGCCTAGTGGCTTCCATTCTGTCAGCCCATGCGCAGCGGCTGTCTCTCTTTGTAACACGCCATGCCCGTCAGACCGGGCGGGCCTCCAATGCGTGGAGCAGTTGCGGCACCACTGTGAACACATCGCCCACAATGCCGAAGTCGGCCACATCGAAGATGGGCGAGTCGGCGTCCTTGTTGATGGCGACGATGGTCTTGGCCGTCTGCATGCCCGCCCTGTGCTGGATGGCCCCGGAAATGCCCAGCGCAATGTACAGCTGAGGGGAAACGCTCACGCCCGTCTGGCCCACCTGCGCGTGCTGGTCGATGTATCCGGCGTCGACGGCTGCACGGGAAGCGCCGACGGCGGCACCCAGTGCGTCGGCCAGCTGTTCAACCAGCGCGAAGTTTTCCTTCGAGCCCAGGCCGCGGCCGCCTGAGACCACCGTCTTGGCCACGCGCAGTTCGGGCCGGGTGGCGCCCGTTGCGGCGTCGTTGACGGAGTCGATCCTGGCTCCCGGCCCCGTGCCGGCCAGGGCGGCGGTGATGATTTCCACGGCGCCGCCACCGGTGGATTCGACGCCGTCGATCGCACCCTGGCGCACGGTGATGATGGGCAGGCCGCCCTCGACGGCCGATTCGACGTCGTAAGCGCCGCCAAAAATGGAGTGCCCGGCAATAATCCGTTCGCCGTCGAGGCGCACCGATACGGCGTCGGCCAGCAGGGCGCCGCCCACGCGCACCGCAAGCCGGGCGGCTGCCTCGCGCCCGTCAACGGAATTGGCCGTCAGCACCGCCACGGGCGCGTACGCCGCAACGGCAGCCTCAAGCGCCTCGACGGCTGGGGCCGTCAGTACCGAATCAGCCTGCGGGCCAACCGCCTGGTACAGCACGGCGGCACCGAGCAGGCCCAGCTGTGCTGCCACGGCGCCGTCGACCCCGGTGCCGGCGGCCACCACGGCAACCGGGGTGCCCAGCGACGTGGCCGCGGCCAGCAGTCCCCGTGCGGAAGCGGCAATGCCACCCTGGCGGGTGAGTTCAATGAGAGTCACTACATGAGCCACGGAATGCCCTTCCTATACCAAGTGGTTTTCAATGAGGTAGCCGGCCAGGAGGTTTCCTGCCGCGCCGTCGTCAACGATCTTTCGCCCGGCCTCGCGCGCCGGCCGCTCGCTGTGGGCGACCACCACGGCACGGGCGGGGGTTGCGGCGACGTCGAGGTCCGCCAGCGACAGCGTGGTGACGGGCTTGCGCTTGGCCGTCAGGATGCCCTTGAAATTGGGGAACCTGGCCTCTGCGGTCCGTTCGGTCACGGTGACGACGGCGGGAAGCTGCGCGCTGATCTGCAGCGATCCGGTTTCGCCTTCGCGCGTTCCGGACACCGTTGCGTTGCCAAGGTCGACGGCGGACAGCCCGCCAACCAGTGGCAGTCCCAGGTGCTCTGCGACCATGGCCGGAACCACGCCGCCGCGGCCGTCGGTTGATTCATTGCCCGCCACGATCACGTCGGCGCTGGTGCTGCGCAGGGCCGCGGCGAGCACGGCGGCGGTGCGCGTGGCATCGGCGCCGGCCAATCCGTCGTCGAGCACGTGGATGCCTGAATCGGCACCCATCGACAGCGCCTTGCGGATGGCCTTGGTGGCCTCCTCCGGTCCCATGGCCAGGACAGTGATCTCGGTTGACTTGTCCGAGTCCTTCACTCGCAGGGCCACTTCCAGCGCCCGTTCGTTGATTTCGTCGACGAGGTTCTCAGCCGCGTCTCGGTCAAGCCATCCGGTGGCGGGCACCAGCGTGCGCTCCCGGGATGTGTCCGGCACTTGCTTGATAAGAACGACGATCTTCATTGACAGCCCCTTTTGAGGTGATGGCTTCATGCCCGGTTCTTCCTGAAGAATACTAGGCCCCACTAGTATTTACTAGGGATCCCAAGTAAATTGTTTTTTTGATGGTTCCTGCCGTCTTTCACAGCACCAACTGTTCCGAAAGGACATCCCGTGGCCCCCGCATCCCCGCTGCCCATGGACCCCATTGCCGAGGCCAAACGCCAATGGATCTCCCATGGCTGGGCCGATGCCGCCGACGCCATGGCCGCCTATTCCTCCGTCATGCGGGCCCACCAGCTCATGTACAGCAGGGTCGATGCCGTGCTCAAGCCGCTGGGGCTTTCCTACGCCAGGCTTGAATTGCTGCGGCTTTTGTCCTTCACACGCGGCGGCGCCCTGCCGATGGCAAGTGCCAGCAGCCGCCTGCAGGTGCATCCAACCTCCGTGACAAGCGTCGTGGACAGGCTCGAGCGCGATGCCCTTGTCCGCCGGGAGGCCCATCCCACTGACGGCCGCGCAACGCTGGTGGTCCTGACCGACGCCGGGCGGCTTCTGGTGGAGGAGGCCACTGTTGTGCTGAACGCAGATGTGTTTGCCAAGCCAGGGATCCCCGCCGAGGAGTTGCAAGCGCTGACACACATCCTTGCCCGCTTCCGCCGCGAATCGGGCGACTTCACCGACCCAGTCCAGTACCCCGACCCCCTATAGACGCTCGGTTACTTTTCGTCGCTTTACGGGCAACGCTCCCTCAGCAATCGTCGGGTTCCCGGCAACGCTCCCGCACTGGCGACGAGGATGCGACCGCCCCCGCCTATCCAGTGCGATAGCGTCCGGGAAAAACCCACGAAAAACAACCGAGCGTTGGTCCGAACACGACCGAAAGTAACCGAGCGTTGGGGCGGGGTCAGGGGATGGACGGCGCGCCGCGGGACACCTTTACGTCCACGGCCATCCCCGTCGACTCCAGATACACCAGGTGGCTCGCTGTCTCGGCCAGGGCAAGGCGCAGCGTGAACCCGCGTAGCGAGTCAAAGCCCCGAGACCACGTCAGCTGCTTTGACACGTCCCAAACGGATTCGGCCGTCCCGGATTCAAGCACCGCGATGACCTCCCGCGAGCGCTCGAGCGTGTGTTCGGTCAGCTCGTCCACACGCTGGGGCAGGCCTCGGAAACGATACTCATGGCCCGGAAGCACCTCCATGGCGGCACCCACCGCCATGACCTGCAACGAATCGAAGTAGTCACCCAGCGGATTGGCATGGTTTTGGGCTTCCAGGGAGACGTGCGGTGTGATGCGGGGCAGCACGTGGTCGCCCGTGAGGATGAGCTGGTTTGCCTCGTCGACGAGGCAAATGTGCCCGGGCGTGTGCCCCGGTGTGGAAAGCACCCGCACCGTCAGGCCGGCAATCGGCAGTAGCCCGCCGTCGGCCAGCCGGCGCTGCGGCGCCTCAACGCTCGTGATTCGCGCCCACGTGTCGGCCTGGAAGCTGACCTCGTCAAGAAACTCGGCCGGCACTCCCCACGCGGCAAACTGCGCCCTGTCCTCGGCAACAAACCGTTCAGGGTCGCTGCGCCAGTGCGTGGGCATCGGCTCGTTTTCACTCAGGGCGACCCAGGCTCCCGACGCCGCGCGCAGGCGGGCGGCCATGCCTAGGTGGTCGGGATGGAAATGGGTCACCACGATCCCGGTGATGTCCTTGGGGCCCAACCCTGCAACGGCCAGCCCCGCCTTGAGGACATCCCAACCCTCATCGGAATCCCAGCCAGGATCAACCAGGGCCGCCTCGCCGTCGCCCACCAACAGGTAGGACAGGGTGTAGCGCATCGGGTTATTGATGAAAGGCACCGGGATCGACCAGACTCCGGGGCGGACCTCCTCCACCGCAGGAAGCACCTTGTCTTTCCACGCCTGAAATTGTTCATGTGCCGTAACGGTGATCAAGGTGTCCTCCAGGAACTGAGAATGGATTGAAAGTCTGTTTCGCCAGGCGGCTCCTTCGCGGACGACGGCGTACGGGAGAACCGAGGCGCCGGTGCGGCGACAACGTGCGCCCCGCCCCCTGCTGCGTGTGGCGAAGGTTGCCGCGAACATCTCGGCAAGCTCCGGCCACGCGGCGGGGTTGTCCCTGTCGGGAACGGACTCGACGTCAAGGTCAAGCCCCTTGAGCAGGAGCGCATAAAACGGCGGTTCGATGGCCCCGACTGCTATGTGCCCACCGCCGCAGCATTCGTAGGTCCGGTAAAACGGCGCCGCGCCGTCGAGCAGGGCGGCCGGACCCATGGCATGCAAGGCACTCGTCAACGCAATGTAGTTGACCTTGTGCCCCGCCCGCTGGGCCAGCGCACCGTCCTGGCGACATCCGGTCATGCGCCCGCAAACAAGTCCCGGGCCCAGCCCCAGCCGTTCTGTGGTGCCGGGCCGGTACCCCGCGAGGGCCGACGTCGTACCCGCCCACCGGGGGTGCCGGGCCGACACCACGCACCACCTCGGCCAACATCATGGCGGCATGCGGCGCCGGCCCCATGGCAGAGAGCTCCACAACCTTCACTCCCTGCAACGGACCACCCATGAAAAGCTCCTATCCCTGCGCCGCGGCGTAGCGCTCGCGCAAGCTGCGCTTGAGAATCTTGCCCGCACCCGACATGGGCAGCGCCTCGGGGAACTCAAAGCTGCGCGGCACCTTGTAGCCGGCAATGAGCTCCTTACAGAAGATTTGCAACTCCTCGGCCGTGGCGCGGTGGCCGGGGGCAAGAACCACGACGGCGTGCACGCGCTCGCCGTAGTAGTCGTCGGGGACGCCGATGACGGCGGATGAGGCCACGGCGGGGTGCTTGCTCAGGGCATTCTCGACCTCTGCCGAGTACACGTTTTCGCCTGCCGTGATGATCATGTCCTTGAGCCTGTCCACGACGTAGACAAAGCCCTCATCGTCGAGGTAGCCGAGGTCCCCTGTGTGCAGCCAGCCGCCACGCAGGGCCTGTGCGCTCTGCTCAGGGTTGTTCCAATATCCCTGCATGACATTGGCACCCTTGGCACAGACCTCCCCCACATCTCCTGTGCGGACCTCATTTCCATCAAGGTCAAGGATGGCGACCTGGCAGTGCGGGGCCGCCCGCCCTCCCGAACGCATGCGGTTCCCCTCATGGTCATCGGGTAGTAGCAGCGTTATGACCGGGGCGGCCTCTGTCTGGCCGTAGGCCTGGGTCATGCGCATTCCGGGCAAGCGTGCCTTAGTGCGGTTCAGCACTCCTTCGGAGATGGAGGAGCCGCCGTACAGCATGCGTGCCATGGAGCTGAGATCGTAATTGTTGGAGTCGGGGTGGTCCACCAGGATCTGGATCATGGTGGGCACCAACAGGACATCGGTGGGCCGGTGCTCTGCGATGGCTTTGAACACGCTGGTGGGTTCAAAGAAGGGGACCATGAGGTGGGTACCGCCCAGAATAGTGGCCCCGCACCAAGCGGCCAGGTCGGCCAAATGGAACATCGGCGCCGCATGGAGCAGGATCGACCCCACCTTGAGTAGTTCGCCCGTGGCAATAGTGCCCAGCCCCGAGGCCATGAAGTTCGTGTGGCTGAGCATGACACCCTTGGGGAATCCCGTGGTGCCGCCGGTGTAGTACACCCCTGCCAAATCGTCCCCGCTGCGGTAGGCGTCGCCCACTGGGTCGCTGCCGGCCACCAGGTCTTCGTAGGAGAGCATGCCCTCAGGTGTTGCCCCGTCCCCGCAGTGGATCAGGATACTCAGCCCCGGGGCCTTCTCCAACAGGATCGGTGCCATGGGCACAAAGGGGTCATCAATGAGCAGCACGTGCGTGTCAGAGTCGTTCAGGGAGTAGGCAACCTCCGCCGGGCTCCATCTGATATTCACCGGGTTCACTGCCGCTCCGGCCCACGGCACGGCCAGGAGGTATTCAGCGTACCTGTCACTGTTCATGGATAAGATAGCCACCCGGTCCCCCGCGTGCACCCCTAGTCCTTGCAGCGCGCCGGCAAGGCGGGCAATCCGCTCGCCATGTTCAGCGAAGGTGCGCTTCCTGTCCTTGAAGATGGTGGCAGTGGCGTTCGGGGTTGCCTGCAGTGAACGGTGCAGGCCTTGGGTGAGATACATGAAAAGCTCCTTGGTAGAAAATCGACTCTGACCTTTAGTACGCAAGTTCCAACTACCCTGTTGCCCTATTTACCGGTGAACACGCCCTGGCGGCGCCCACCCAGGGCCGCCACTGCCTCCAGCAGGTCCTCGCTGTGCAAGAACGCCGCATTCCACAGGGCCACGTGGCGCAACCCGCGCGCCACCTGCTCTTCCCTGTCCTCATTCAGGATGGCCTTCGTTCCCGCCACAGCCAGCGGGGAATTAGCGGCAATCTCCCCTGCCATCTCCAGTGCGGCCGCCATGAGCGCTTCGGCGTCCTCGTATACGGCGTTGACGAGGCCGATCTTTTCGGCGCGCGCCGCCGTGATGTCCTTGCCTGTCAGCGCCAGTTCGCGCAGCTGGCCTTCGCCGATGATGCCGCGCAGGCGCTGGAGGCTTCCGACGTCGGCCACAATGGCCAGGCGGGCCTCCCGCACACTGAACTTTGCCTCGGCTGCGGCAAGTCTGACATCGGCGGCGGCGATGAGGTCAACGCCACCGCCGATGCACCAGCCCGATACCGCGGCAATGACGGGCTTGCGGCACGCCGCAACTGCTGTAATGCCGGCCTGCAGGCGTCCCACCGTGGCCAGGAATTCGGCGCGCGGTGCGGCCTGCGCGGCGGTGTCGGCGGTGAAGCTTTCCAGCCAGCCGCCCAGCACCTCCTGCACGTCAAGGCCTGTGCTGAAGTGGGATCCGGCACCAGCAAGCACCACTGCCCGCACGCTGCCATCGGCGTCAAGCGCCGCGAAAAGCTGTGGAAGTTCGGCCCAGAACGCCAGCCCCATCATGTTGCCGCGGCCTGGCCCGATCAAATGCACGACGGCGACACCCGGGGTGGGTGCCTGCCCCACAGAGAACGCGGTCCAGGGGTGCGTGAACGCGGACCCGGCCGCGGCAACAGTGTTCATGAGTACTTTTCGCCCTTCTTGGCCTTGGCCACCAGCGAGGCCGGAGGCAGGAAATGGTCGCCGTATCTGGCCGCCAGCTCACGTGACCTGGCAACGAAACCTGCCAGTCCGCCGTCGTACCCGTTCATATACTGGATAACTCCTCCAGTCCAGGCAGGGAAGCCGATGCCGAGGATGGAGCCGATGTTGGCGTCCTCGATGCTACGCAGCACGCCCTCATCGAGGCACTTGACGGTCTCCAGGGACTCGGCAAAGAGCATGCGCTCCAACATGTCCTCGAACGGGATTTCAACCGTGCCGCCATAGGTTTCCTTCAACCCCTCCCACAGGCCCGTGCGGTGGCCGTCGGCATAGTTGTAGAAGCCTGCGCCGCCGAGCTTGCCCTTGCGGTCGAACTCGCCGACCATGCGGTCAACGACGTCGGCGCCGGTGTGGCGGCGGTACTTCTGCACGCCGTTGTCCGCCTCGAGGCCTGCCTTGGTTTCCTTCTCGATCTTCTGCATGAGCACCAGGTTCAGTTCGTCGGCGAGCTGCAGCGGGGCTGCCGGGTAGCCAGCCTGCAGGCCTGCCTGCTCGATCGAGGGTGCCGCGATGCCCTCGCCCAGCATGGCAAAGGCCTCGTTGATGAACGTGCCAATGACCCGGCTGGTGAAGAAGCCGCGGGAATCGTTGACGACGATCGGCGTCTTGCGGATCTGCACGGCGATGTCGAAGGCCTTGGCCAGCGTTTCATCGGATGTGTTTTTGCCGGCGATAATTTCCAGCAGCGGCATCTTGTCCACCGGGGAGAAGAAATGCAGGCCGATGAAGTTCTCCTGCTCGTCCACGCCCGTTGCCAGCTCGGTGATGGGCAGGGTTGATGTGTTGGATCCCAGCAGTGCGTCGGCGCCGACGATGTCCTGGATTTCCTTGAATGCCGCCTGTTTGACCGCTACGTTTTCGAACACGGCCTCGATGACGAGGTCCGCACCTGCAACATCCGCCGCCGTTGCCGTGGGGGTGATCTTGGCCAGCAGCATGTCGGCAGCTTCCTGGGTTGACTGGCCCCGGGACACTGCCTTCTCCGTCAGGGCCTTCGAGTAGGCCTTCCCGCGCTCTGCTGCTTCGAGGGAGACGTCCTTCAGGACAACCTCCATGCCGCTGCGGGCACAGACATAGGCGATCCCTGCACCCATCATGCCTGCGCCGAGGACTGCGACCTTCTTGGCCGTGTACTTTTCGAAGCCCGCAGGACGGCTGCCGCCGGCGCTGATGTGGCCCATGTCGAAGAAGAACGCCTTGATCATGTTGGTGGAGACCTGGCTTGTCACGACCTCGACGAAGTAGCGTGATTCAATCTCAAGGGCCGTATCAAAATCAACCTGGGTGCTTTCGACGGCGGCGGCCAGGATGGCGCGCGGGGCCGGGTAGTTGGCGCCCTTGAGCTGCTTGCGCAAGTTGGCGGGGAACGCTGGAAGGTTTGCTGCGAAGGAAGGTGTTGACGGGGTGCCGCCGGGGATCCTGTACTTTGGCACGTCCCACGGCTGGACGGCGTCGGGGTTTGCCGCGATCCAGGCCTTGGCTGCCGGGACGAGCTCCTCCACGGTGCCCACGACCTCGTGGATCAGGCCCACCTCGAGTGCCTTGCGGGGCTTGTACTTCTGACCCCGCAGCAGCACCTTCATGGTGGCGTCGGCGATGCCCATGAGCCTGACGGTGCGGACAATGCCACCGCCGCCCGGGAGCAGGCCAAGGGTGACCTCGGGCAGGCCAATGAGCGATCCGCGGGTGTCGGCTGCGATCCTGTGGTGGGTGGCAAGGGCGATTTCCAGCCCGCCACCCAGTGCGGCACCGTTCATGGCTGCCACGACAGGTTTGCCGAGCGTTTCAAGGATGCGCAGCTGGGACTTGATCTTCTGTGCCAGCTCAAAGATCTTTTCGGCGTCGGCCGCGGTGGAGTTCACCAGGTCCTTCAGGTCGCCGCCGGCAAAGAAGGTCTTTTTTGCCGAGGTGAGGATGACGCCCGTGATGCTGTCCCTGTCAGCGGCAATCTCTGCGGCCAGGCGGTCGACGGCGGCCTGCATTGAGTTGATGTAGTCGCCGTTCATGGTGTTGGCCGACTGGTTGGGGTCATCCATGGTCAGGATGACAACGCCGTCGACGTCCTTGTCGAAGCGGATGGTGTTCATCTGTTGCACATTTTCCTCGCTCATCGCCCTAGATCCTCTCAATCAACGTTGCCACGCCCATGCCGCCGCCAATGCACAGGGTTATGACGGCCCTGCGCTTGTCGGTGCGTTCAAGTTCATCCAGCACGGTGCCAAGGATCATGGCTCCCGTGGCCCCCAGCGGGTGGCCCATGGCAATGGCCCCGCCGTTGACGTTGAGCTTCTCATCCGGGATGCCCATGTCCTTCTGGTACTTCAACACCACCGATGCGAACGCCTCGTTGATTTCAAACAGATCGATGTCCTCGACTCCAAGGCCTGCCTTTTTCAGCAGTTTCCGCGTTGCGGGGGTGGGGCCCGTGAGCATGATCGTGGGGTCGGCGCCCGAAGTGGCCGTGGCGACTATCCTGGCGCGCGGGGTCAATCCCAGCTTTTCACCCACCTCGGCGTTGCCCACCAAAACCAGGGCGGCGCCGTCGACAATTCCCGATGAGTTGGCTGCCGTGTGGACATGCTCGATCTTCTCCACGTGATGGAATTTCTGGAGTGCGACGGCGTCAAATCCGCCTGCCTCGCCCATGGCGGCGAAGGCTGGACGCAACGCTGCCTGCGATTCCGGGGTGGATCCGGGGCGCATGTGCTCGTCGCGGTCAAGGACAACGAGGCCGTTCTTGTCCTTCACGGGAACGATCGAGTTGGCGAAGCGGCCTTCTTCCCATGCCTGCGCGGCAAGCCGCTGGGATCGCACGGCGTAAGCATCGACGTCGACCCTGCTGAACCCCTCGATCGTGGCGATGAGGTCGGCGCCGACGCCCTGCGGAACAAAGTAGCTGTCGTAGTTGGTGGCCGGGTCCATGGCCCAGGCGCCGCCGTCGGACCCGATGGGCACACGGGACATGGACTCTACGCCGCCGGCGATGATGAGCTGGTCCCAGCCTGAGCGGATCTTTTGGGCGGCCGTGTTGACGGCCTCAAGTCCGGAGGCGCAGAACCTGTTCAGCTGCACGCCGCCGACAGTGTTGGGCAGTCCCGCGGCAAGGACGGAGGTGCGGGCGATGACGGCGCCCTGGTCCCCCACGGGCGATACGACGCCGAGGATGAGGTCGTCGATGAGGTCCTCGTCCAGGCCGGGGTGGCGCTCACGCAGGGCATCAATCAGGCCAACGACAAGGTCGATCGGCTTGGTGCCGTGCAGGGCGCCCTTTTTGCCGCGGCCGCGGGGGGTGCGGATGGCGTCGTAGACAAATGCTTCAGGTACAACTTGTTCGGGCATGTGATTCCTTCCATTGTCATCGCATCCGCAGCGGTGCGGAGGGACGGTTGGCAGAACTGGTTTGTTGGGTGGGCCCCACACCGCGAGTGTCCCGCTGCGAGCAGAGCGAGCGGGCGATGAGTTCCTTCATGACCTAGTTGGCGCCGGCGAGCACGCGCAGGACCCGGTTGTCCTGGTACATGCCGGCAATGGGGTACTCCATCATGTAGCCGTAGCCGCCGAAGATCTGCTTGGTGATGCGCGCGTCAAGGAACACGCGGTTGACCTGGGTGATGGTGGCACATTCGGCAAGTTCAAAGCGGGTGTTCTGCACTTCAAACAACGGCTTGCCGAAGGCTTCGCGAGTCTTGGTGTACTCAAGGGCCGCCGCCACGGCCGCCTCACTCATGGCCTGGGCCAGGATCGCAGTGATGAGCCGTTCCTGCGGCAGCTGGTTCACGAGCTGGTAGAAGCCCTGGCCCTCCACCGCCCATGACATGGGCGGCCGGCACGCGCAGCCTGTCAAAGAACAGTTCCGATGTGTCCTGTCCCGTGAGCCCGATCTTGTCCAGCTTGCGACCGCGGGTGAAGCCGCGGGTGGTGATGGCGTGCGGGTCGGAGCCGGTGCCGGGTTCGGTCATGGCGATGGCACCAACCCATTCCCCGCTGCACATCCTGGACAGCCAGCGCTTTTTCTGTTCCTCGGGGATGGACCTGCCGCAGAGGCCAAGTAACCCGGCCCGCCCGTGGAGCTCCTTGTCAGGGAACCCCTGGGCCTGGAGCTTTTCTTCGAGAGGGGCAACCTCCTTGATGAAAAAATCCTGAAGCAAAGACTTCACATCGAGCAGATCTTCGTCGATCCACCCGGAAGAAAACAGAGTTGTTGACATACCGCCAATCGTGCAAGACTATTGACACCGTGTCAATAGATGACGCGAGTCTTTACTTTCCATTCACGAAAGCCACGACCATGACCGCTGAAATCACCCTTCCCTATACGGCCATCACGTACACCGTTGAGGAACGCATCGCCACGGTGACCTTGAACCGGCCCGAGGCCCGCAACGGCTACACGCTGGCCATGGCGCACGAGCTCGAGCACGCATTCACGGCGGCCGACGCCGATCCCGCCGTCCAGGTGGTGGTCTTCACGAGCACCGGCAAGGACTTTTCCGTCGGCGCGGACCTGAGCGGGGGCGGCTTTGACGTCACCATGACCGACCCAGCCGCCAACTGGCAGGAACCCGCCGGGCGCTGCTCAAAGACCATTTATGCCATGAACAAGCCCGTCATTGCGGCCCTGCGCGGGGTCAGCGTGGGAGGGGGCCTGACCATCACGCTTTCGTGCGACTTCCGCCTGGCGTCCACCGATTCCCGCTTTTCCTTCCCGTTCAGCCGCCGCGGAATCTTCCCTGAGGGCGCCTCAGTCTGGTACCTGCCCCGCCTTGTGGGCATGACCCGGGCCAGCGACTGGATGCTGACGGGGCGGCTGTTTGGCGCCGCCGAAGCGCTCGACGCCGGACTCGTCACCTCGGTGCATGAGCCCGATGCCGTGCTTGACGCCGCCTACGCCCTGGCTAGGGACATCATCACCCACACATCTGAGGTCTCCACCGCCGTCATCAAGCAGATGCTGAACCGGCTCAGCGGCATCGACTCCCCCATCCCCGTCCACGCCCTCGATTCCCGGCTGATCGCCGGCACGCCAACACACGCAGACGCCGTGGAGGGCGTCATGTCATTTTTGGAAAAGCGCCCGCCACACTTCCCCATGACCGTTCCGGCCGACCTGCCGCAGTGGCTGCCCTGGATAGAGACAGACCCAACACCGTGACTACCTCCAACCCCGCCCCGCCCCAGACCGCAGCGTCCCCCGCCCGGGACGAGCCCGACGTCGAACCTTCCGACGAGCCGCGCCGGCAACGGCTGAACCCCGACGAACGGCGCCAGCAAATCTTTGGGTGCGCCCAAAAACTGTTCAACGAGCGGCCGTACGATGAGGTTTCGGCCACCGACATCGCCGCAGCGGCGGGGGTGGCGCGCGGGCTGATCAACCACTATTTCGGCAACAAGCGCGAGCTGTACCTCCAGGTCATAAAGGTCAGTTCCACTGTCTCCGCGGTGGCCGTTGCGAGGCTGCCCGAGGGGTCGCTACCCGAACGCATCAACCTGTCGGTGACGTGGTTCCTTGATTCGCTGGAGACATCGGGCACCGCGTGGCTGTCGCTCGGATCGGGCAGCATGGGACGGGACCCCGACCTTGAGAAGATCCTGATCGCGGCGGAGAATGACTCCATTGAGCTGCTGATCGAGGCCTGCGGGCTGTCCGGCCTGCGAGAAAACCGAGAGCAGGTCAGGGCCATGTTCAGGATTTACGCGCAGCTGGCCCGCAGCGGCGCGCGCGAATGGCTGCTGCGCAAGACGCTGACACGCCCGCAAGTGCACGCCCTGCTGGCCAGCACGCTGCTGGTGATCGTCAAGGACGCAGTCCCCGCCATCTGAGAACTGCACCTGACCGGCAGAAAACGGCGAAAAGATCACGTTTTTCACGTCATTTTCCCCGTTTACTGCGGGCTGCTTTCATGTTACGGATCCACGTAGAGGTCCATCATCAGATCCACGGAAGGATCAACGGCGTAGTGTTGAAAGTCGGTCATGCCACGGGCCCGCAGCAGCTCCTCATCGATGATCATCTGCCCGGTCAATTCCCGGCTTCCGGTGGTGAGGATCGCGTGGGCGGCGTCGGCCATGATGGAGGCGTGGCGCGAGCGGCGGATCATCTCTTCCCCGCCCAGGATGTTGGCAACTGCCGCCGTGGCAATGGTGGTGCGCGGCCACAACGCGTTGGATGCCACTCCCTGCTTGGCAAACTCCGCCGCGAAGCCCAAAGCCGTCAACGTCATGCCGTATTTTGCCAGCGTGTAGGCGGGGTTGGCGCCCAGCCACTTCGGGTCAAGGTTCAGCGGCGGGCAGAGCGAAAGGATGTGCGGGTTCTCCGCTTTCAACAGCTGCGGCAGCGCCGCCTTGGACAGCATGAACGTGCCCCTGACGTTGACGTCCTGCATGAGGTCGTAGCGCTTCGGGGTGACTTTCAACGTCCCGTCCAGGGAAATCACGCTGGCGTTGTTGACCACAATGTCGATCCCGCCAAAGGTGTCAACAGCCTGCTGCACTGCGGAGGCGATGGTTTCGTCTTCGCGGACATCGCCCACCACGGCGATGACCTTTCCTCCCGCTGCCTCAATGGCGGCAGCGGCCGTATGAATGGTGCCCTCAAGACGCGGATCCGGCGAATCCGTCTTGGCAATCAGCACCACGTTGGCGCCGTCACGGGCGGCCCGTTCGGCGATGGCCAGGCCAATACCGCGCGATCCGCCCGACATGATGATTGTTTTTCCGCCCAGGTTCCCCGGCGCGGACGGGACGAAGGCACCCAAGGTGCCATCCGCCGTCGTGCTTGGCAAATCCTTAGATCTTTCGGTCATGACCCCTCCAATACGGTTCGCGCAGATCGCCCTTGAGAATTTTTCCTGTTGCATGGCGCAGCAGTTCGTCCACGAAATCCACCGCTGTGGGGCACCGGAAGTGAGCCAGGCGGTCGCGGCACAAGGCGATGATGTCAGCCTCGCTCACTGTAGTGCCCGGCGCGCGCACCACAACGGCCTTGGTCCAGCCGAAAAGTTTTTCGTCCCGGAAAAGGTCGGCCACGCTCTGGAACAGCAGGATCAGGTAAGCCAGGAACAGAAAGGCAATGATGATTGACCAGAAGAATTCAAAAAACTGCATGAAATATCCCCTCGTTATTCTGAATACGCGCAATCAGACGAGGCCGCATGCCCATTGTGGGGCCAAATCAGCGATCATGTTGTCACAATAGCATTCGATCTCTGTGACGTTTTAGACACAATTGCCAAAAATCGATCCGGCGTGGAAATCCCCTTGGCAATTGTGCCGTTCACCTGTCCCGTTCACCGACCGTTGACCAAGCTGCGCACATGAGCGAAATCGCCGTCATGCTGACAATTTTGATCTTGCTAATTGTCATTCTGTCTGGCACAGGATTCCCGTTGAAATTGTAGCCATTGGCATGGCCTTGGCGCTGTTCGGTCCCCAGGGAATCTTGAACCCGGGCAAGGCCATCGCCGCCTAATCAAACGCTCCCGCAGAATCGGTGCTTAAATGCCGAACGCTCCCTCAGCAATGTGAGGGAGCGTTCGGCCTTTAACAGCAGAATGTAACCGAGCGCGGGCCAGAGTCAATGGTTAAACAGAAAAGTCCCTGATCCGAAGATCAGGGACTTTTCAGTGGAGTTGCGGGGACAGGATTTGAACCTGTGACCTCCGGGTTATGAGCCCGGCGAGCTACCGAACTGCTCCACCCCGCGATGTGCTTATTACTTTACAGGCCATCGGGGCCAACGCAAAACCGTGGGCACGTGACCTTCATCTCCCCACAGCAAGGGCCCGGACACCATGGGTCTCCGGGCCCTTCACCGCTGATGCACGACGGCGGAACTAGGGTTTCGCACTCGGTGTCGCCGAAGGTGTGGCGCTGGGCGTTACCCCTGCTGATCCTTCAGCAGCGATGGCTGCCGCAAGGGCTGCCGCAAGGTCCTTCTGCGCAACGCCGTAGGCGGCAAAGTCGCCCTTGGCCAAGGCAGCCTGGCCAGCCTTCAATGCCGCGCTGGCATCGTTGAGCGCCTTGGACAGCGCAGCATTGCTGCCGGTCGACGGCGTCGTGGGCTTGTCGGTGGAGCTGCCTGACGCGTTCGGATCCTTCTTGAGGTTCGCGTCTCCCGCAGCTGCACCGGAGTCGCCGCCAAAGAGCTGGTCGAGGGCAGTGTTCAGGGTCGCCGCGTAACCGATCTTGTCACCGAAGGCGACGAGCACACGCTGCAGGGTGGGGTACGACGTCGAGCCCGTGGACTTCACGTAGACAGGCTGCACATAGAGCATGCCGCCACCCATGGGCAGGGTCAGCAGGTTGCCGTTGATGACATCCGTCTGGCCAAGCTTGAGCACGTTCAGCTGTTCGGAGACGGACGGGTCCGACTGGAACGTGTTTTGCACCTGGCCAGGACCTGGCACCTGCGTGGCATCCGGCAGCTGCAGCAGCTGCAACTTGCCGTAGTCGGGGCTCTTGACGCCCTTGACATTGCCCGCGTCCCCATTGGCTGCCATGAAGCCGTACAGGATGTTCCTCGAGGCTGTGTTCTGGACTTCCTGGGGGATGAAGTCAGTGGTCAGCGAGAACGCCGTCTTGTCCTGACCGGGCATCTTCAAGGACAGGTAGTAGGGGGGCTGCTTGTCGACGGCGGCGGTGGTCGGGTCGTCAGGGACGCTCCATGCCAGCGTGTTCTTGAAGAAGTTCGTCGGATCCGTGACGTGGTAGCGTCCCAACAGTTCACGCTGGATCTTGAAGAGATCCTCCGGGTAGCGAACGTGGGACATCAGGTCGCCGGACATTTCCGTGAACGGCTTCACGCTGGTGGGAAAGACCTTCTGCCACGCCTTCAGGATGGGATCCTGGGCGTCCCAGGCGTACAGGTCAACCGAACCGTCATAGGCATCCACGGTGGCCTTGACCGAGTTGCGGATGTAGTTCACCGAGGCGTTGGGCAGGGCGGCCACTCCGCCGGCGGCCGTCAGGGAGTCAGTGGTGGCTTCCTGAAGCTGCTGTTGCTGCGAGTACGGGTAGTACGAGCTGGTGGTGTAGCCGTCAACAATCCACTTGACCCGCCCATCGACAATGGCCGGGTAGGGATTGCCGTCAAGGGTCAGGTACGGGGCAACCTTGGCAACGCGTTCAGCCGGGGTGCGGTCATAGATAATCTGCGATTTGTTATTGACACCGTTGGTCAGCAGCAGATCCGTTGACTGGAACTTCAGCGCGTACATGAGGCGGTTGAACCAGTTGCCGACGTTCGGTCCGGCATTGCCGGTGAACGTTGTCAGGGAGTCGGCGGACGGGTTGTCGGTGGTGCTTGTGGGATCGGTTCCCTGCGGACGGTCAAGCTCGATGGGCGAGGTCCCTTCGGGGGCACCAACAACCGAGTAGTCGGTGGTTGACTGGCCGAAGTAAATGCGCGGCTGGTAGCTGGTATCTGAGCCCAGCACGCCTTCGGAGGGGACGCCCGACTGCATGAACACGGGCTTGCCGTCGGCGGAGACCGTGTTGCCGTAGGCGGCAACCACGCCGTAGCCGTGGGTGTACACCAGATGCTGGTTGTACCAGCTCCGCTGTGTGGGGCTGATGCCCTTGGGGTTCAGCTCGCGCACCGCGATCACTGCATCCTGGACCTTGCCGGCAATGGTGTACCTGTCCACGTTCAACGTCTTCGGGAACTCGTAGTACGGGCGGTACTGCTGGAGCTGGGCGAAGGTCGAGGAAATCAGGTTCGGATCCAGCAGGCGGATGTTTGCGACCGAGTCGGCGTCCGCGCGCAAGGCTCCCGGGGTTGCCTTGGTGGTTGCATCGTAGGGGGTGACCTGCATGCCTGCCAGCCCGTAGGCATCGCGGGTCATGTCAATGTTGCGGGCAATGTAGGGCAGTTCCACGTTGCCTTCCGACGGCGTGACCTGCCATTGCTGGATGGCCCACGGGTAGATGCCGCCGGCCACAATCGCGGTGACGACAAGCATGCCGGTGCCGATCAGGGGCAGCTTCCACTTGCCGATGAACGCGGCAACGATGAACAGGACAGCCACGATGATGGCGGCCGCAGCCAGGATGGCCTTGGTGGGGATCACGGCGTGGACGTCGGTGAACATGGCACCTGCACGGTAGCCGCCGTTGTCTTGCAACGTTGCGTAGCGGCCAAGCCAGAAGTTGGCGCCGAGCAGAATCAGGAAGACTCCGGCAAGGACGGCAATGTGGATCTGGGATGCGCGGGAGGTGAAAACGCCACGCTCTGTCAACCGGATGGCACCGTACAGATAGTGCGTGAGGAGCCCTCCGATGAAGGCAACCACCGTGGCGCTGATCAGTATGCCCACCACGAAGCCAAGGAACGGCAGGGTGTTGGTGTAGAAGCTGATGTCCAGGTGGAATTCGGGGTCCTGGGTGCCGAAAGGCACGCGGTTCAGGAACAGCATCACCTTTTCCCACTGCGCCATGGCGGCAGTTCCGGCGAACAGGCCAAAGACGATGGGGACGCCGATCATGACGACACGGCGTACCGGCTCAAGCTGCAGCTGGTAGCGGTTGAGGCTGTCATCGCGCGCACTGTCGGGCGCGTAGACGGGGCGGGCCTTATAGGCGATGCGGATGGAGAAATACACTGCCGCTGCCATGACAAGGAACCCTGCAAGGAAGATCAGCAGCTTTGCGATGTGCTCGGTCCAGAACACGCCGGAAAAGCCGATCTGCTGATACCAGAGCAGGTCGGTGTAGAACCCGGAGAAGATCAACACTGCGACCACCAATGCCGCCACCACAATGATGGTGGGAATTAGTGCGCTGCGGCGTCTGGGCCGCACAGGCTTGCTCGGCGATGGGGATGGTCGGGATGTCACTCTCTACCTCTTACTCAACTGTGGACTTGAAATGATGCCGGTTGCTTCTATAATGGTGCCACGAATGGTATGTGGCCAAAGTTCCGTGTGATGCGCAATCGTTACGTGGGCGCATCAGTGCGGGCAATTTACTTGCAGGTGGCCAGGGCCGATCCGTCCTTGCCCGAGCCGATCAGGGAGACGGCATCGTAGGCCTGCTTGAGGGTATCGACCTTGATGACCTGCAGTCCGTTGGGGATGTGGCCGACGACGTCGGAGCAGTTGGCGCCCGGGGCCAGGAAGTAGTCGGCACCGTTTCCACGGGCACCGATCATCTTTTGCGCGATGCCGCCAATGGCCCCGACATTTCCCTTGGGGTCGATGGTGCCAGTGCCGGCAAACGCCTTGCCGCCCGTGAGATCCCCGGGGGTCAGGTTGTCCATGATGCCCAGGGCAAAAATCATGCCGGCACTGGGTCCGCCGATGTTTTGCAGGGAGATTTTCACCTCGAAGGGGAACGTGAACGTGTTTTGCAGCGCTATCCCCAGCAGGTACTTTCCGCCGTCACCAGGCTTGGGTGTCACGGACAGGGTTTTTTCAACCCCGGCCCTGCGGACAACGACCTCGACGGGGGCGCCCTTGCCCTCGGCCAACACGTTCTGGATGACAGTCAGGTCCGTGACCTTTTGCGCGCCAACGGTGAGCAGGACGTCGTCGGGCTTGAGAATGCCCCAGGATGCGCCGTTCTCGGGGATGGAGGCCACCGAAAGGTTCGTCTGGAAGGCGATGCCGAGGGCATCCATCGCGGCGGCCGTGGCGTTTTCCTGCGAACCAGTCATGGCAGCGGAATTCTCGCTGTTCACTGCTTCCTGGCTGACGCCGGGCGCGTAGATCATTTCGGCCGGGTAGATGGTGTCCGACGGCGTGAGCCATGCCTTCAGCGCGTCGATGAAGCTGATCTTGCTGTCGGGCAGCCCGCCGGTCAGGTGGACTGTGGTGAGGTCAAGGCTGCCGGCCGTGGGGGGAAAGTTTTCGTGGCCCGCGACGGTGATGATGTGCTGGCCGTTCATGGTGCCGATGGTATTGATGGCCGGGCCTGGTGATTCAACGACATAAGGGACGGGGATGGTCATCGCAGCGACGGCCAACACGACGGCAACAACGCCGGAAGTCACCATCAAGGTAAATCTGCGGTCGCGGAAAGTGCCTGGTTGTGCCGCAGTGTCGGTATGCTCCTGGCTCAAAGCCGTGACCTTTCCAAAGCTCTTCTTGACCTCAACCGGCACCCCGAGACAAAACGGGCACCGACCTCTAAGCCTACTGTGTCTGCTTGTGCCGCGCGTGTGCCTGCGCCGTGAGTCGGCCCTGAAAATGAGGCATTTCGGGGGCCATGCGGGCTGCGGCAGGAGGGTCCTTTGCCTGTAGCGAACAGGGGGCATCCGCGGGGCGACAACGCCGGACGACGGCGGTAACGTGAAAGTTACTTACGTGTCCACGACAACGAACGGGCCATCATGTCCTCCACACCAGCCAACAACGACGACGACGAAACCCCGAAGGATCCGCTTCAGGAGATGCTCGCCAACCTTTTGGGCGGCCAGGGCATGGAAGGCTTTGATGCGGCCGAGCTGGCCAAGGCTGCCGGGCTGCCCTCCGATCCCAATGTGCTGGCACAAATGTTCTCCCAGGTCCAGGCCATGATGAGCGGTTCCTCGGACACGCCGGTCAACTGGGAACTTGCCCACGACGCCGCCCGGAAGGCGGCCGCCGGGGACGATCCCTCCGTGTCGCCTGCGCAGCAGCAGGCTGTGGACGAGGCCCTGCGCCTGGCCGAAATGTGGCTTGACCCGGTCACCGATCTGGCCCCGACCGGCATCGTCGGCCGCGCCTGGTCACGTGCCGAATGGGTCGAAGAAACCCTTGGCACCTGGCAGCGGTTGACCGAGCCCGTGGCAAACAGCATCGCTTTTGCCATCTCCCAGGCCATGAATGAGCAGCTGCCCGAGGAAATGAAGACTATGATGGGCGGCGCCGCCTCCATGATGCAGAACATGGGTGGTGCACTGTTCGGCCTCCAGCTTGGTGCAGCCGTGGGCGCGCTGGCCAAGGAAGTGGTGGGTTCCACCGACATTGGCATACCCCTGGCCGATCTCCAGATGGCCCTCCTGCCGGCCAACATCGAGGCCTTCGGCGAGGGACTTGAGATTCCCGAACAGGAAATTCGTTTGTTCCTCGCCCTGCGCGAGGCAGCCCATGCACGACTGTTTGTACAGGTTCCGTGGCTTCGAGGTCACCTGCTGGGTGCCATCGAATCGTATGCCCGCGGCATCCACATTGACATGTCAAGGATCGAGGACCTGGCCCACAACCTCGACCCGTCCAACCCGGAAGCAATGCAGGCTGCGCTCTCGGAGGGTGTCTTCATGCCGGCCCGCACCCCCGAACAGGACGCGGCGCTGACCAAGCTTGAAACAGCCCTGGCACTGGTTGAAGGCTGGGTTGACGAGCTGAGCTTTGAGGCGGCTGCGAACCTTCCTGCCGCCGGCGCCCTGCGCGAAACGATCCGCCGCCGCCGTGCGACCGGCGGACCGGCCGAGCATGCCTTCGGTTCCCTGGTTGGCCTTGAACTGCGTCCGCGCAGGCTCCGCGAGGCTTCCGCCCTGTGGGCATCGCTGAAGGAACAGCGTGGAATTGCCGGTCGTGACGCCATCTGGGCGCACCCCGACCTGCTGCCCACCTCCGCCGACCTCGATGACGCAGCTGGCTTCAGCGCCCGCCGCAGCGCCGAGGACGCATCGGAATCCGAGGTGGACGCCGCCCTGACCAAGCTCCTCGACGGCGGCTTTGACGACCTCCCTTCGGGGGACGATCTCCCGGGCGATGACGGCCCCAAGCCCGGCGAAGGTCCCGAAGGCGGGAAGTAGGCGCCGACCCGGACCAACGCCACTTTGCGGCGGTCGGTGTGCTTGTTTGCCGGTGAAATTTCACCGGCGGACAACCACACCGGCCGCCGCGGTGCTTAACCCGCCGGAAAATCGTCCCCGTCGCCTTCGATCCCCTTGATGTTGCGGGCGGAGGCAAACGATGCCCCCTCCAGGAAGGCCTTGGCAGCCTCAAGGCGCGGATAGCCGGCCAGCTCCGCCCAAAACCTGGCACTGTGGTCGGCGTGAATGAGGTGGGCAAGTTCATGGAGCAGCACGTAGTCAAGCACCCATTCAGGCATGCCCTGCACGTGGTGGGAGATCCGGATCGACTTGCGGGCCGGAGTCGCGGAGCCCCAACGGCTGTTTTGGTTTGTCACCCAGCGCACGGATTCAGGGATGACAGGTGTTCCCAGGTACTGCCGGGACAGCAGCAGGGCGCGCTGCATCAGGGCGTCATCGCCGGCAGGAACGCTTCGCCGGCCCTTCGCCTTTCTGGTGCCTTGTTCCAGCCTGCCCACCATGAGCGGCACCCAATAGCGTTCGTCCTCAAGGCTCAGCCGCGACGGCACGGCGACAACTGCCTGCCCGTCCTCCCAGAACGCGGACAGCCCCGTTTTTCGTCTTGCTGTCCGCCGGACGACAACGGGTCCCCCGTTGCGCAGCGTGTGGGCCGAGACGGAATCGCCCAAGGGTCCGGGCGTGCCCCTGCCGATGGTTTTGGGACGCGTCGGCGGTGCTCCTGCGGGTGAAATTGCTGCTTCCATCCTTCGACGGTACATCCGGTGGCCGGCTGATTTGAAACCCGCAAGGCCAATTGTGGACAACCCCACCTTGTGGATAACTTCGCACGGAGTCATCGCTTCGGTGCCATGATCTAAACAGGGAAATCCCCCGTGGTCAGTGGACAGACCTTGTGGGGCGCAGTGCCGAAGGGTCGGCGCCGGCAGAACCCCGAGGGAGGCCGTCATGACAACCATCAATCCAGGACTTCGGATGGTGCTCCGCGGCGCCGGCAGCGTGCAGATCGGGCTGGGTGCGGGTGGACTGATCCTTGAGGGCCTGCAGGACTCCGAGCTGGCCTTTGTTGCAGCGTTGCGCCACGGGATTGCTGACAACCAGGTCATGGACAGGGCCGCAGCCCTCGGTGTGGAGGCCTCCCGCGCCGCTGACATCTGCAGCAAACTCTCCGGCCTGCTGTTCAGCGACACGAATCTGCACACGCAGGGCTTCCGTGCTGAGCGGCTCCTGCCTGAACATTCGGCGCTGCTGGCGTTGTATCAGGATCCGAGCAACGCATTCATGACCCGGCGTGAACGCGGAGTCATTCACCTGCTGGGATTGGGCCGCACGGGAGCCGCACTGGCCGCCATTCTCGTCAGCGCCGGGGTGGGCACTGTGCTGCTGGAGGACGACAGCCCTGTTGCCGCGACCGACGTCGGCCCCGGGTCCTTCGGGCCCGGCGACATTGGCCTGGCCCGCGCTGTGGCCGTGCGCCGCAACCTACTGCGGATCGATCCCGGCGCCAACGCCCATGTGGTGCACGACGGCGGGGCCGGGGGTCCCGGTGTGCGTTGCCTTGACCTTGCCATTGTGGTGGGCCACGACGCGGTTCCCGCCCACACGGCCGCACGCTTCCTTGCTGGGGAACGTCCACACTTGTTTGTGCTTGTCCGCGAGCAGGATGGCACTCTTGGACCGCTGGTGGTTCCCGGCGAGACGGCGTGTGCCGAATGCGTTGAGCGGCACCGCAACGTCAACGACCCGCGCTGGCTGGAGGTGTGCGGACAGCTCGCCGCGGCCGCGGCGTCCCCGCCGGAAAACACGCATGGATCCGGGGCAAGGCCGCGCGCCGAGATGATGGAAAACGTTGCGCTGTCCATGGCGTTGGCCGGCACGGCAGCAGCGCATGCCTTGCTGTTCCTGGATGCCGTCAACCAGCCAAGCTCGTGGTCATCGGTGTTGACCTTCCACCCCGACAATGGCAGGTGGACGCACCAGGAGTTCGGCACCCACCCCGAGTGCGGGTGCCAATGGCAGAATCAGCCCTTCGCCACTATCTCCAGTACGGCTTCACCGTAACGCTCAAGCTTGGATGGACCCACGCCCGGCAGGGCTGAGAGCTCGTCGAGGTCCTGTGGCGCGGCCTCGGCAATCGCCATCAGGGTCGCGTCGGTAAACACCACAAAGGCAGGAATGGATGCGCTGGAGGCCTCCCCCAGCCGCCATTCGCGCAATTGCTCAAAGACGGCCTCGTCGTAGCCGGGCGGGCAGTCGGCACAGCGGCCCAGCTTGCGTTCGGCCCCCGTGGCGAGGATCTTTCCGCACACCCTGCACGCGGAGGGGCCCGCAGCCTTGCGGGATTTCCGCACGGCAGACTGACGCGGACCTGTAGGCGCACCTCCCACCGAGTTGGGGCGCAGCCCGTCAAGGAACCGTGAGGGCCGGCGGTTGGCGCGGCCGCCGGGGGTGCGGGCCGTGGACCAGGAGAAGTTCAGGAATTCCCGGGCGCGGGTGATGCCCACGTAGAGCAGGCGCCGTTCCTCATCCACGGTTTCGGGGGTGTCGGCGAAGGAAATCGGCATGAGCCCCTCGCTCAGCCCCACAAGGAACACGGCATCCCATTCAAGGCCCTTGGCCGAGTGCAGCGATGCGAGGGTGACGCCCTGGACCGTGGGTGCGTGCTGGGCAGAGGCCCGGTCCTGCAGTTCCGCCACGAAGTCGATCAAGGTGAAGACATGTTCGGGCGTGCTGCGGGAGACCACCAGTTCATCGGCAAGGGCGACGATCGCCGACAACGATTCCCACCGTTCGCGCACGGCCCCGCCGGTCTTAGGCGCCTCGTTTTGATAGCCAAGGTTGTTCAACACGTCCCGGACAAGCTGCCCCAGCGGCTCGTCCTCGGCAGCCCTCGATGCGGCACGCAACTGCAGCATGGCGTCGCGGACTTCCTTGCGGGCAAAGAAGCGTTCGCCTCCGCGCAGCTGGTAGCCGACGTTCGCCGACGTCAACGCCTGTTCGTACGCCTCCGACTGCCCGTTGGTCCGAAACAACACTGCGATCTCGCTGGCTTGGGTGCCAGTGGCCATCAGGGCCTTGATCCGGCTGGCAACGGCCGCCGCTTCTGCCTCGTCGTCGCTGCATTCCAGGAACTCGGGTGCGGGCCCGCCGCGGCGCTGCGCCACCAATTCAAGGGGTTTGGACCAAAGCTCGTCGGCCGCGAGTCCGCCGCTGCGCCGGTTGCCCAGCAGCGAGTTGGCCAACCCCACGACCTGCGGGGTTGAGCGGTAGTCCCGCACGAGCTTGACCACTCCCGCGGAGGGAAAACGCTTCGGAAAATCCAGCAGGTGCCGCGGCGTGGCGCCGGTAAAGGAGTAAATGGTCTGGCTGGCGTCGCCCACGACGCACAGTTCGTCGCGCCCGCCCAGCCACAGGTCAAGCATGCGCTGCTGGAGCGGGGAAACGTCCTGGTACTCATCAACTACAAAGTGCCTGTACTGGTCGCGTACGGTGGCCGCCACGCGAGGGTCCTCCTGCAGGATGCCGACGGTGATCAGCAGGACGTCCTCAAAGTCAATGAGGTTCCGATCGGCCTTGACGTCCTCATAGGCCTGGAACAGCCGTCCCACCGCCACCTTGTCCAACCCGCCAGGCTCCCCGCGGCCCTCGGCCTTGAGCACATAGGTCTCAGGGGTCAGCATCGAAACCTTGGCCCACTCAATTTCGGAGGCAAGGTCGCGGATGGCAGCCCTGTCGGTAGGCAGGCGCAGGCGGCGTGCGGCCTCGGCGATAATCTGCGCCTTGTGCTCGAGCAGGCCGGGCAGCTGGCCGCCGACGGCGTGCGGCCAGAAATACTGCAGCTGGCGCAGCGCCGCGGCGTGGAACGTGCGTGCCTGGACGGTGCCTACGCCCAGGTCGCGGAGCCGGGTGCGCATTTCGGCAGCGGCCCTGGCTGTAAATGTGACCGCGAGCAGACGGTTGGGGTTGTAGACACCCGTATGCACGCCATAGGCGATGCGGTGGGTGATGGCCCGGGTCTTGCCCGTTCCTGCGCCTGCCAAAACACATAGGGGCCCGTTCAGGGTGGTGGCAACCGTCCGCTGTTCGTCGTCAAGACCGGCCAGAATGCGCTCTTCGGCTGTTCGTTCATCCATGACGGGGAGCCCCGTCTGGTGCGGATCAAAGCTCATGCGCTCTCTCCACGCTGTACCAATTCATGCTTCTTCGCTGCTTCCTCGCTGGCAGCCACGTCGCCGGGCTCCAGGAGGCGCCCGCCGTACCAGTGCTCGAGAAGCTCCCGTGCAATGGAGAGCCTGCCCGGAATGACGGCGCCTCCATCGAGCACAGCTGCCTGCAGTTCTTCCCGGCCGAACCAGCGGGCAGACCTGACCTCGACGTTGTCGGGGGTCGCTTCCGTGTCGTCCGTGTAGCCGATGAATCCGAGCATCAAGGACCGCGGGAACGGCCACGCCTGGGATCCCACGTAGCTCAGTGAGTGCAGGTGCACCCCAACTTCCTCAGCGATCTCCCGCACGGCAGCCTGCTCACCGCTCTCCCCCGCCTCAACAAATCCGGCGACGGTGGAGTACCTATTTTCGTCCCACGCAAAGTTGTTCGCCAGCAGGATCCGGCCGTCGGCGCCCACGATGGCCACGATGGCGGCCGGATCTGTCCGCGGAAAGTGTTCGGACCCGTCCTGTTCGCAACGGCGCATCCAGCCGGCACACAGGGATTCGGTGGGACTGCCGCAACGCGGACAGTGCGTGTGGGTGCCGTGCCAATTGGCAACGGCCTGGGCTTCCACAAAAACCTGCGTATCAAAGGCATCCAGGCCCGCAGCGACGTCTCTGTACCCGGAAAATTCGGCGCCACCTGGCACCCAGGCCAGATCTCCGGCGTCGTACGGGAGAACCCGGAGCACAATGTCGGTGCCTTCCGGCAATGCCCCGGACAGCCCGGCGCGGACCCTGCCAAGATAAACGTTGATGGTCCCGGTGTTGGGCGCTGCGGGCAGGACGGCAGGGTCGAAATACCCCAGTCCTGAGCCGTTCATGAGGGCCTGGCCGCGGTGGAAGAGAACCACCCTGTGGGAGGCGGTTCCCAACACCGTCGCGAGGTACCCGGCTTCGCTGCGCTGTTCGCACTGGCGGTCGAGCAAAGTTTCGGGGGACGGGTTGGATGCGGTCATGTTTCTACCGTACGCATCCGCTGCCATTTTTTACATTCCGAGGACCGTGATTGTGGACAAACCGGGCACGGCTGCGGCGCACCTGGCCGGGCACCCGGACGTGCCCGCGGAAAGGAGTTCTTGCGACTCGCCGCCCCAACGGCACGGGGTTGGCGATATCACGTTTACGGTAGAGGAGTGAGAAGAATGACAGCAATCGAACTGGCCGCCATCGCGAGCGCCGCCGTGCCCGGACTCAATGTCACTGCGTTTGGCCCGGAGCCCGATGACGCAGCCGATTTCTGTTCGGCCATGCTGGTTGATTCGGAAAACCGGCGGTGGCGTGTGCGGTCCCCGCGGCATCCCGAAGCCAGCACAAGGCTGGAAACCGAACGCCAGGTTTTGCGCGCCTTCTCCCCCGCGATCCGCGCCGAGCTGCCCTTCCTGCTGCCCTCGGTCGCGGGCACGGTACGCCAGGGCGAGCTCATCACATTCGTGTACTCGCACATTAAGGGCAGGGCCGAATCCGTGGAGCGGCTCGCATCGGGCACTGCCGCGCTCGCATTGGAGATCGGCGCAGCCATTGCGGCCATCCACGACCTCCCGCAGGAACTTGTCACCAACTCGGACCTGCCCAGCTACACGGCCAATGAGTTCCGCCAGCGCAAGCTCAACGAACTTGACCAGGCAGCCACCACGGGCAAGATTCCGCCATCGCTGCTGCGGCGCTGGGAGCACGCCATGGAGGACGTTGCGCTGTGGCGTTTCAATGCCTGCGTGGTTCACGGTGACCTGCATGAGGACAACATCCTGCTCGACGCCGACCAGGTCACCGCGGTGATTGGCTGGACCGATCTGCGGATCGGCGACCCGGCAGACGACTTCGCATGGCTTGTTGCCGTGAACGATCCAGTCTTTGTTGACACCGTCATGCAGTCCTACGCCGCCGCCCGCAAGGAAACCCCCGACCCGCACCTGCTCCGCCGTGCCGCGCTCAGTGCCGAATTTGCCCTCGCGCAGTGGCTCGTGAAGGGTTATGCAGCGGACAGTGCCCGCATGGTCGAGGATGCCGAGTCCATGCTGAAGACCCTTGAGGCTGACATTGCCGAGCACGGCGGCCAGCCGATCAGCGTGGAACCGACAGTTGTTCCCGTTGCGGTGGTTCCCGCACCGGCAGTTTCGGTCTCAGCCATTCCCGTCGAGCCTGTCGCCGCCAAGGAACCGGCGAAGGAGTCCGAGCCCGTGACCTCGGCCGTTCCGGTGGTTTCACTCGCGGCCCGGCCTGCCGAGAACAAGTCACCCGACGAAACCGACGACGACGTGTCCCCCGCCACCGCTGGCGAGGCCGGCGGAGACAGCGACCACGCTCCCACCGATAAGGGGGACGTTGCCGTTTCCGAGGCCTCCAATCGCGACGATGCCGACGCCACTGAGGTCGAGGCAGAGCCCCTGGCCCAGGCTGGCGAGGCAGACACTGCCGGTGGCGAAGCGGCCGCCGATGTCCCTTCAGGGGAAGCCGACACCACAGCCTTGAAGGTCATCCCGCTGAAGAAGAACCCGATAAAGAAGCGATAGCGACTCCAGCCGGCACCATCCAGACGGAGGGGCCGGGGTGACGCAGACCGGGTGGGACGGCTCAGGCGGAGTAGGCGCTGGTGACAATCGCCTCGAGTTCATCCTGCCCGGCCAGGTCCACGGGCCGGATGAGCTTGTCCTGGCCCACATAGTAAAACGCTGCCCGAACCTGGTCCAGTGGGACCCCCTTGAGCCGCGACCAGGCCAGCCTGTACACGGCGAGCTGCACCCCGCGCACAGCCAGCTGTGCCTTGGACGGCACCTTGCCCGTCTTCCAGTCGATCAGGTCCCAGCCGCCGTCGTCATCGCGGAAGACGGCGTCAATGCGCCCGCGCACCACGACCTCGGCCACCCGGGTTTCGATGGGCACCTCGAGGTCTGCCGGAATCCTGTGGGCCCATTCGGAGTTCCTGAACGTCTCCTGCATGTCCGCCAGCCCGTAGGCCTCGTCAACGTAGGCGTCCGCGCCGGGCTCCTCGTCAAAGTCGAGCTGGCCCGTGGTTGCGAAGAAGTCCTCGATCCACGAGTGGAATGCCGTTCCCTTGCGGGCGGCCATGCCCGGTTTCGTGGGCACGGGCCTGCGCATGGCCCGTGTGACTTTTTCCGGGTCCTCCCCCAGCGCGACAAGCCTGGAGGCTGAAATGTGCGGCGGCAGTTCCACCCGGAGTTGGTCTGATTCAAGGTGTTCCTGGGCCAGCAGCACACTGGATTCAGTGCCCCAGCGCGGGTTGGCGGCAAGGAACGCCTCGGTGCCCACCTCCGCAGCTGGCAGTTCTTGAGCCGCGAGCACGGCAGCGGCCGAACGTTCGGCGTTCGTGCGCCGGCCCACCCGTGCTGCGACGCCGGCCCTGCCCACGATCTCGGGGCCGTTGAGGGGGTCGTAGGGCCACGTGGCGCTTTCCGCGCCGGCACTGACGGGATTCTCGGCGCCCTCCTCGGGGTCTTCCATCCACGCGCCGATGCTGGCCGCCTGCTTGGCCCCTTCGGTGAGTGGCAGCAGTTCATTGAGGAACGGGGACGGTGCCAGCGGCTTCTTCCCGCTGCCCCAGATTGTGGTTGAGCACATGAGGAAGTCGCGGGCGCGGGTGAACGCGACGTAAGCAAGGCGGCGTTCCTCCTCCTCCGCGTGCAGCAAGACGTCGTCGGCGAACAGCTTCTCGTTCTCCATCAACGTCTTCAGGTCAGGGACGTCCACGTCCCACTCGGGGAGGTCGTCCCTGTCCCCGCGCAACGGCCAGGGCAGCGATTTGGCGCCCGTGCTCCACCGGTCGGCGCGGGCACTGGGGAAGGCGCCGGCATTCATGCCGGGCACAAAGACCACGTCCCATTCGAGTCCCTTGGAGGCGTGCACCGTCAGCAGCGCGACGGCGTCGGGGTTGCTGTCCACCGGTGTCATTTCAAGCCCGCCTTCCTCGGATTCGGCGGTTTCCAGCCAGCCGAGGAAGGCATCCAGGTCCACCCGCTGCGCCGCCTGCATGAACGTGGCTGCGGCGTCGGCAAAGGCGTCAAGGTGCCGCCTGGCATGGTGGATGCTTGAGCCGGGCTTTGCCGCGAGTTCAATGTCAAGGAGCATGGTTTTCTCCACGACGCCGAGCAGGTTGCCCAGGTCCTCCCCGACAAAGCTCCGCAGCAGGCGCAACTCATCCCGCAGCGCAAGCAACCGTGTCCGGGCCACATCGCTGAGGGGGCGTGCGGCTTCGGGCCAGTAGTCGGGGCTGAGGTAGTCAAGGGCTTCAACCAAAGAGGCGGAGTCCACGATGTCGGCCGTCACAACGGCCGCCTCTCCCGTATCAGGCTGTCCCTGTGCCGTCCCTTCCAGGACTCCCTCGCCCTGCAGTGCGGCGGCGTCAAAGTCCACCTTGTGCCGCGCGGCCCATTCCCGCCGCCGCGCCAGGTGTCGCGACCAGTCGGAGAAGGCCATGAGGTCCGCCGGGCCGATGCGCCACCGGGCGCCCGTCAGCAACCGCATGAGCGCGTCCGACCGTCCGGGATCGGCAATGACCCGCAGTGTTGACACGAGGTCCACAATTTCAGGCGTTCCCAGCAGGCCGCTCAACCCCACGATTTCGTAGGGGATGCCACGGGCCTCGAAGACTGATTGAAGGCGCGGGAATTGCGCACGACGGCGGCACAGCACCGCAAGGGTCAGCTCGCCCTGGGCGCCGCCGCGGTGGGTGAAGTCCCCCTTGCGGTCAAGGATCAGCTCGGCGATGGCTTCCGCCTCGTCCAGTTCGGTCTCGAACCGGGCAAGGAGCACCTCGCCGCCGGGGGCATTGGGTTTTTCGCGCAGGGGCGATACGACAACCTTCGGGCCTGCCGCGGCTCGTTCCTGCTCCGTCAGGCCGGCGGCCAGCTTGGCGTTGGCCTTGCGGGTTTGCGCCTGGGCAAGCTCGGCCGACATCACGTTGGCTGCTGCCAGGATGTGCGCCGAGTTGCGCCACGCAATGGTGAGTTCGGCAGTCGGCGCCCAGCCGCCGTCGTGCTTGAGGAAAATCTCCGGGAACCTGAACAGCTGGCCGGCGGAGGCACCGCGGAACCCGTAAATGGATTGGTGTGGGTCACCAACGGCCGTTACGGGGTGACCCTCGCCAAAGAGCTCGGCGAAGAGCTGCAGCTGGGCGTGCGAGGTGTCCTGGAATTCATCTAGCAGCACCACCTTGTAGCGCTGGCGCTCCATCTCGGCGGCGTGCGGGACATCGCGGGCGATCCGGGCGGCCAGGGCCACGAGGTCGCCGTAGTCAAGGACGTTGCGGCGGCGCTTGGCCTGCGCATATTTCTGCACCAGGGCGGCCACGGACGCACGCGTGCGCAGCACATCGAGCTGCTTGTTGACCGCAACGGTGCGCGGCTTGGCGGTCTCGGCAATGTAGGGAAGGGACTCAAAACTTGCCAGGTAGGCCTCGATGGTTGCCATGACCTGCTCGGGTTCCTGGAGGTGCTCGGCGCATTCCCCGGCCAGGTCCATGACCGACTGGATCAGGGTGGATTTCGCGGCCGTGAAGTGTTCGTGGGCGCCGTCGTGCGCCTCAACGACCTCGCTTGCCAGCTGCCAGGCCTCCGCGGCACCGAGCACCACGGCGTCGCGTTCAATGCCCAGACGCAGCCCATAGTCGGTGACGATCCCGCTCGCATAGGAGTGGTAGGTGGAAACCTTGGGCTCCAGGGCGTCTCTGGCTGCAGCGGCGGGGGCCAGCTCCACCTCGCCCGAGCGGGCCAGGGTGCCCAACTTGGCCAGCTGCCCGCGGATACGCGAGGCAAGTTCGCCGGCGGCTTTGCGGGTGAAGGTGACGCCGAGGATCTCCTCCGGCAGGAGGAGTCCGTTGGCCACGAGCCATACGACCCTGTCCGCCATGGTGGTGGTCTTGCCGGAACCCGCACCGGCGATAACGAGCAGTGGTTCAAGGGGCGAGCAGATGATGGCCGCCTGCTCGGGCGTGGGAGGGCGCTGCCCCAGCAGCCCGGCCAGCTCATACGGGCTAAGGCGCGTCCCCGGCTCGGGGCTGCCTTCAGCGGGGCCTGCGAGGGCGCTGTTGGTGGCGCTTTCGGCAACGCCTTCCTGGCTGCTTTCCAGGGTGCTTTCGGGGGTGCTCATTCGGTGATTTGTTTCCCTTCCGGGCACAGCGGGCAAATGGTGGGCAGGGGGCAGCCGTTGCGTTCGGACCAGTCTGCACCGTGGTGGGCAGGAAAGACCGACTGGGCCATGAGCATGGCCGCCTCCATGACCTTGCGGGTTGGGTCGTTCTCGCTGCCCGCCACCATGGGCGCCTGGTCCTGCGTTTTCACGCCCTTGGTGCCATCGCCCAACGGCAACAGTGCGGCTCCGCCCGACACGGCGCCCGCCAGTCCGGCCGCGGCTGCCCGTTCGGCAAATCCCCCCGCAGTCACCGCCACCTGATAGGCGCCCAACTGCGGATGCTCGGCCACCTGGTCCTTGGTGGGCTTGGTGCGGCCTGTCTTGATGTCAACCACAATAAGGTTCCCGTCTGAGTCCGCCTCCAGCCGGTCGACCTGCCCGCGCAGGCGCACCACATGGCCGTGCGCTGGCTGTTCGCCGGCGGCTCCGCCGTCGCCTTGGGTGTCCGCCAGTCCTGCGTCGGGCGTTCCGGCACTTGGCAGCTCGCCGAGGTCTACGGTGAAGCTTTCCTCCACGCCAACCAGTGTGCGCCCGGCCATCCGTGCATCGATCACGTATTGGGCCAGCTTTCCCAGCATCTCCTGGGCGCGCTTGTAGTCAACGTCCGTTTCCCAAGATTCGGGCAGGCCCAACGTGGGCCAGCGCTTGTCCAGTTCGGCCAGGTATTCGTGGCCGGCCGCGTTGGGGATGTCCTGGGCGATGCCGTGGATGAGTGTCCCGAGGCTGCGGGCAAAGTCTGTTGTCGCCTCCCCTCCTGCGGCCCTGATGAACCAGTTCAAGGGCGACTTGAGCACCTCCTCGACCTTTGACGGTGAGACGATGACGGGCTCCCCCGGAGCGACGATGGGCGCGTCAGTGCTCAACGGCAGAAGACCCCACCACTGTTGCGGGTCGGCGCCGGGCACGTTGTTCCCTGCCAGGACGGCCAGCATCCGTGCGGCCTCGGGATCGGCGTGCATTTCAGATTCCTGCCGCAGTTCCGCCACCAGGGAACGCAGGGTCATGGGCCGGGGCACCTGTTCAATGGGGCGCACGGGGTACTGGGATTCTCCGCCCGAATCGGTCACGGGGAGGAACGGTGCCGCCAGGTCGATGAACTGCGATGGCTGGAGGTCATGCCCCGCGGCGGCCGTCAGAATGAGGATCTCGGAGGCACGTGAGATGGCGGCGGCAAAGCTGCGCAGTTCGTCGTACCTGATCTCGCGCAGCCGGGCGGCCGGTTCAATCTGGCGTGCGGCCTGCGAGCCCCTTTCCAAAACGTCGACAAGCATCTGGCTGCCCAGCAGCTCCCCACGCAGCCTGGTGTTGGGCCAGACCCCTTCCTGCAACCCGGCCACAATGACGATGGGCCATTCCCTGCCAGCCGCACTGGCCGGTGTCAGGATTTCCACGGCATCGCTGCGCTGGGCGCGGGCGGCCAGGGTGTCCATGGGCAGTTCCTGGCTCATCAGGTAGTCCAGGAACTGCTGCGGGCTCGATCCCGGCAGCTGGTCGACGTACCGTTCGGCGGTCTGGAACAGTGCCATGACGGCATCGAGGTCCCTGTCGGCGCGGATCCCGGTAGGACCGCCGCGCAGGGCTTGTGATTCCCACGTCCCGGAACTGTCACAGGCTTCCCACAGCGCCCACAGCACGGTTTCTGCATTAGCGCCCGGCTCGGCCACCGCGGCACGTCCGGCGGAGAGCATGGCGGCAACGCGGCGTGCGTTGTCTGCCTCCCACCCCAGCGGGGCCAGTTTTTCCGGGTTAAGCAGTGCTTCGACCAGCAGCTCGTCGCTGGCACGGCCGCCTCCGCCGTGCAGTTCCTGCTGGCGCAGGGCCTGCCGCAGCCTGCGCAGGTGCAGCGCGGTTGAGCGCCCCAGACGCGAGGTCAGCAGCGCAACGCAGGCTTCGGCGTCGAGCGTTTGTGGGGCAAGGGCAATCCCGAAGGCTTCCAGCAGGGGGCGCACGGCGGGCTCGTCACGGACAGGATTTTCGGCAACGGGAACCTTGACGGCAATGCCCTGCGCGCTCAGGTACCGCTGCAGCGCGGCCAGGGCGGAGCCCGTGCGCACAATGACAGCAATACTGCCCAGGCTGTGCCCGCCCAGGTGCTGCAGGTGCAGGATCCGCTCGGTCACCAGGCGCAGTTCGTGCACCTCGGAGGCCACCACGTGCGCGCTCACATAGGATCCGGCGGACGACGCCGTGTCCCCGGTGCCCGCCGTCGGCCAGGAAAGTTCGCGGGCCTTGTGCCCGCCGCGGATTTGGAAGATGCGCTCGGCAACCCCCGACCACGCAGCAGCCAGGGGCGGGCTCATGCGGTGTGAAGTGGAGAGTGCGAACTGCTGCAGCCCGAACGCCTCGGTGGACAGCGTTTCGCCCAGGCTGGCGACGAGGTCCGGCCGTGCGCCACGGAAGCCCTGCACCACAGTGTCCGGGGATGCTGCCACGAGGATGTCCTTGCCGCGGCCCACGAGACGCAGAAGTTCATGCACTGAATGGTTGGCTTCCTGGATGTCGTCGACCACGATCAACGCCAGGCGGCCGCGTTCCCGCTCAAGGAACTCGGGATCGATCTGCAACAGTGTCGTGGCCGCGGTGATGATGCCTGCCGGGTCGAAGGAGCCCGACTTTCCCCAATCCACCACATCCCGGTACTCCTGGTACAGCGATGCGGCTGCCACCCAGTCGGGGCGCTGGTTGGCCTGACCCAGCCCGGCCAGTTCCTCCGGAAGGAGTCCGTATTCAATGACACGGTCAAAAAGCTGGCGGATCTCCTGGCGGAAACCGCGGGTTTCAAGGGCGTCCGAGAGCTCCGCGGGCCATTGCGGCGCCGTGCCTAGTCCCATCTTGTGGCCGGCGAGCAGGTCCCTGATGATGAGGTCCTGCTCGGGCCCGCTCATGAGACGCGGCGGCCCGTCAAGGTGCGGCATGCGCCCCTCGACCTTGGCCCGGCGCAGCAGGTCAAAGGCATAGGAGGACCAGGTCCTTGCCGGGGAGGTGCTCAGGCTCTTGGAGAACCTGGCGCTGAAGCCGTCGCGCAGCCGTGCGGCAGCCAGGCGGGACGGGGCCAGCAGGAGGGCACCGCCCGGGTCGACGCCGTCGTGCTCCATCCGCTTGACCGACGCCTCGATGAGCACCATGGATTTGCCTGTGCCGGGCGCACCCCACAGCAGGACGGGACCGGACCCGGGCTTGAGATCCACCACCACCTGCTGGTCGGCGCTGAGCTGCGGGGCGCTGCGGACACTGTCGGCAGGGGCGACAAGCGTCAGCCTGGGCAGGGCAAGCTGCCCCTGGGGTTGGGTCTTCCCCTGCCGGATGTGCGGCCCCTGCTGAGTGTCCCGAGTTTCCGTGCTCATGCATCCAGTCCATCATGGGGGTCTGACATTGTGGCGACAGGAGCGGGGTTCTGCAGCCTGGCGGCAATTGTGTCGATGAGGTCGAACTCCCTCTCACCCGGATTCCAGCGGGCATGCGCCATGTCCACGCGCCAGGATGGCGCCCGTCCGCCCACAGGCGCCGCGTCGACGTCGCCCCGCAGCGCGGTCTGCTCCTCGCGGTAGTGCACCAGGGCCCGGCCCTCATGGAACGCGGGCGCCGCACCGCTGGCGCGGATCACCCGCCACCAGGGCACTGCGCTGCCGTGGGCGGACATGACGGCGCCCACCTGCCGCGGCCCGCCGCTCTCCAGCAGGGCCGCAATGTCCCCGTAGGACAGGACCCGTGCGGCGGGAATCAGTTCCGCCACGGCCAAAACCGCTTCAACATACTGCTCACGCATGCCTCAAGCCTAGTTCGCCGCGGCCGCCCGGTGCTGCAATGTCCATGGCAGCCGGTAGCGTTAGTGGCATGACTAGCTGGAGCATGCACCCCCGTGCCGCATTTGACCTGGAAACTACGGGCAAGGACCCCCGCACGGCCCGCATCGTGACGGCGTCCATCGTGATGGTTGACGAGGCCGGGGCCGTGGCCGAAACCTACGAGTGGCTGGCCGATCCGGGGATCGAGATCCCGGAGGAAGCAGCCGCAATCCACGGTGTCAGCACCGCCCACGCACGCGAGCACGGCCGCCCCTCCGATGAGGTCACCGCGGAGGTTGGCGCCGTTTTGGCCACGTTGTTCGCCAACAACATCCCAGTCATTGCCTTCAACGCCAGCTACGACTTCACCGTCCTGGCCTTCGAGGCCCGCCGGCACAGCCTGAACCAGATCACCGCCGCGCCCGTCATTGACCCGTTCATCTGCAACAAGCAGGTGGACCGCTTCCGGAAGGGCAGCCGCACGCTCATCGCCCTGTGCGAGGAATACGGCATCAAGCTCGAGGACGCGCACACCTCAGCGGCGGATGCTGAGGCCACCCTTCGGTTGGCCGATGCGCTGGCCGCCAAGTACAGCGCGCTGCGGATGGACGTCACGGAACTTCACGCCGCACAGGTCGGGTGGGCCAGGGACCAGGCAGCCGACTTCCAGTCGTACCTGCGCCGTGTCAAGGATCCGGCAGCCGTCATCGAGGGAGACTGGCCGGTACTGCCCGAATAGTTATGATCCAAATCACACGGCGGAATTTTCGCGTCCAGCCAAGCCGGCCGCGTCAGTCGTGCAGCGTCCAAACGCCGGAGACGGCTGGACCATGTCAAGGATGACCATTTTTCGCACCTTCTTTGGTCGAATGGGCATTTGGCCGCGCATAAATTCGCACCCGCCATATTTTGGGAGCGGATGACATAATTTAGTTTTGTTGGTTGAGTTCTGCTAAGAAATTCCTGGGAATTTCTTCCGCCTCCCCACACTCCACTGACTTCCCTCCCAAGCCGTCCTTTCGGGCTGGGCACCTGCAATGAAAGTGAATGTTTGATGAAGAAATCAGCCCTGAAGTGGCTCACAACCGTCCCGGTTGCCGTTGCACTTGCGTTCTCCCTCGCGGCTTGCGGCGGCGGCACTGGCGCCACCAGCTCGGACAAGCCGACGGATGCACTGGCCGGCAGCGACCGGGTTTCACTGGACAAGTACACCACCGCTGACGTCATTCCCCTGGACAAGATCAACAAGGCCGACCTGGGCCTGATCGTTCCGGGCACCATCACCGTCGGCACCCTCTCAGACGCCCCGCCGAACATCTTCCTAGACAAGAACGGTAAGTTCACCGGTTTCGACAATGAACTGCTGCGCGCCGTTGCTGACAAGCTGGGCCTGAAGGTTGAATTCAAGTCCACCGACTTCTCTGGCCTGCTCGCCCAGGTCCAGAACAAGACGTTCGACGTCGGATCGTCCTCAATCTCCACGACCGATAAGCGCCGCGTAAATGTTGGATTCACCAACGGCTATGACTTCGGCTACATGGCCGTTGTGGCCAAGAAAGACTCCGCGGTCAAGGGTTTCGCTAACCTCAACAAGGATCTGCGTGTTGGTGTCGTGCAAGGCTCAGTTCAGGACGACTATGTCACCAATACGCTGCATCTGGAGCCTGTTCGTTTCGCCGACTACAACTCGCTCTACGCCAATTTGAAGACCGGCCAGATTGACGCCTGGGTTGCTCCTTCGCAGCAGGCATCAGGTCAGGTCAAAGACGGCGACGGTACGGCAATTGTTGAGTCGATCATCAATACGCAGAACTTCGTGGCCTACGCCGTTAACTCCGGCAACAAGCCGCTCATCGACGCCCTGAACTCCGGTTTGGATGCTGTTGTGAACGACGGCACCTGGGCCAAACTGTCCAAGGAATGGTACCCGGAGCGCGAAATGCCTAAGGATTGGACCCCCGGGTCCAAGGCCGCAAAGATCTCCTAAGGCATAACCTATGGACGTACTCCAGCAGTTCCTTAAAACATTCTTTGACTGGCAGGCCATGGGGCAAGTTGTCCCTCAAATGCTCACAGTCGGTTTGCCCAACACTTTGATCCTGGCCGCATCATCGGCCGTCCTCGGCTGCTTTTTCGGTTTGGTACTGGCCGTCATGGGAATCTCACGCAACGCAGCGTTGCGGTGGATATCACGGGTCTACACGGATATTTTCCGTGGGCTTCCAGCGATCCTCGTCATCGTCATCATCGGCATTGGTCTTGGGCCCATTCTTCGTCAGGCAACGGGCATTACCAACCCCTTCCCGCTGGCCATTCTTGCACTGACATTGATGGCGGCAGCCTACATCGGTGAGATCTTCCGTTCCGGCATTCAAAGTGTTGACAGGGGACAGCTGGAGGCGACTCGGGCCCTCGGTTTTAGCTACGGCTCAGCCATGCTTCTGGTGGTTATCCCGCAGGGTATCCGAAGGGTTCTTCCCGCTCTGGTGAATCAGTTGATCGCCTTGATCAAGGAGTCCTCACTGGTCTACCTACTGGGTGTTACCGCCACGCAGCGTGAAATCTATCGAGTCGCCAACGACTCGGCAGCCAACTCGGGGAATATGTCTCCCCTGATCGCCGCCGGTGTGCTATACCTGATCCTGACCATCCCGCTGACCCACCTGGTGAACTTCATGGACAAGCGCATGCGTGATGGAAAGCCGGTCAAGATCGAGCCCGATGAAGCGGCCGCAATGGTTGGAAAGGGAGCTTAACCCATGAGTGAATTCAAGTCAGGCTCCCTGACCGCAACCAACATCCACCTCGCCTTCGGCACCAACAAGGTGCTGCGCGGCATCGACCTTAACGTGCCCACAGGCACCACGGCATCCGTGATCGGCCCCTCGGGTTCGGGCAAGTCAACCCTGCTGCGCGTCATGAACCGGCTGATCGAACCCGATCAGGGCGACATCCTTCTCGATGGCACATCGGTCTTGAAGGATAACCCTGACGAGTTGCGCCGCCGCATTGGCATGGTCTTCCAGCAGTTCAACCTGTTCCCGCACAAGACAGTCGCGGAGAATGTTTCGCTCGCGCTGCACAAGATCCGCAAGATGCCCAAGGACCAGGCACGCTCCAAGGCCCTGGAGCAGTTGGACCTGGTGGGCCTGAAGCACAAGGCGGACGCCCGTCCGGGCAACCTGTCAGGCGGCCAGCAGCAGCGTGTGGCAATTGCCCGGGCGCTGGCCATGGAACCTGAGGTCATGTTCTTTGACGAGGCCACCTCGGCACTGGATCCTGAACTCGTCAAGGGCGTCCTTGCCCTCATGACCGACCTGTCAAAGGGCGGCATGACCATGGTTGTCGTCACACACGAGATGGGTTTCTCCCGCAATGTCTCGGACACCGTCACGTTCATGGATGGCGGAGTCGTCGTGGAGACCGGACCGCCGGATCAGCTGTTCACTGAACCGAAAACGGACCGCCTGAAGGGCTTCCTCTCGGACGTCCTTTAGTCTCCGGCCTGCCGAAACCGACCCGCAGTAGTCGTCGAAAATCACCGCGAAATCGCGACTTTTCGACCACTGCTGCGGGTCCGTTTTTTTAGCTTTCCCAGTCGCTTCCCAGTGCCCGGGCATACCCTGGAACCATGGTTCAACAGGAGCCAACCCCGGGCATGTTTGCCCATGGCTCGCGGGTCCGCGGTGTCCTGGTCCGCGTTCCCGTGTCGACGTGGCGGCTCCTCATGCACCCTCTCAGCAAGGGCGAACTTGAGCGCTTCAATGCCAATCCCATCGAGGACGTCCGCTATTTCCATGACATTGATTTCGTGGGCGACCGAATCCGCCCCGACAGGCTTGACGTCATTGTTCCCAATGACAGCAATCCCGGATCCCTGCCCGTCTATGTCTATTTCCACGGCGGCGGATGGACCTCTCGCGACAAGGCGTCGCTGAGAAAGTACTGCGCCAGGCGGACGGCCGGATTTCGGCACTCATCACGGCTGCCACGTTCCGCGCGGAACTCGCCTCGCACTACGGGCTGAATCCCATCGTTTCGGCCGACCAGCTTCGGGGACTGGTGCAGCATTGCAGCGTCGTGGACTTCTCCGTCTTCTTCGACAAGGGATTTGTCGCGAGCCTAACCTTCATCCCCATGCTGCTCCCCCACGGGCATCCAGACGCTGACGGCAACAGGAAGAACGAAGCACACCGCCACCACACGTTGCGTGAGGCGGCCGGCTATAAGTCGCCCATTGAATGGCTGGATTCGAGGTGTCCAACCGTCTCCCTGACCGCATGGGAGCGGGACTTTTTCTACCGCTGAACCATGAATCTCGTCAAAAGCCTCGATGCGCACGGCGTTCCCGTCGATTCCCCCGTTTACGGCTGGGAGCGGAGCAACACCGAACGCCCCTGGCAGCAAAACTTCCGCTATCCCGAATCCCAGGAGGCCTATCGGCGCCTAGAATCCTTTCTAACGTACGTGACCGCGCCAGCCGAGCTTGCGTGGCCGGTCCCGATGCGAACCGGAGGTGATGCCGTGGATTCACAGGCCGACCGGGCGGACGATGACGAGTCCCGGCCGGGTGGGTCGGGCACCTCACACGACGCCGAAGCCCTAGGTGTTGCGGCACCCCCCGGCGCCGCCGGCTCCAAGGAAGACTTCGTGCTGATGATGCCGATTCCGGCCCGGGCCGGGTTCTTCACGCTCAGCTACGACCTCGCAGGACAATACCAATCCGCTGCCGCCGGTCCCGAAAATCTCGATCCGGAACAGCCGCACGATGGTTACGATCTCTTCGTCAATGACCTGGTGGCAGTGCTGCACTCACTCGGCTGACCTGCCCACGTGGGGGGAAATTCGTTCGCCGGAACAGTTTCCGGTCTGGCCCTTAAACGGGAGCCGGAACTCTATTCCAGCCTGACGCTGCTCAGCTGTCATCCCTGTCCCGCCCGGGGGCTGCGCTTTGTCAGGGCAAGGTTCAATTTCACCCGCAAGCAGTTGGCGCGCACCTTGCCGCCTACCACGGCGGCCACAGCCCCGGTTAAACATCTCGGCACCAGCTCTGCCGGGACATGCTGTCGCTTGTCGCCTCGGCTAATCCGTAGCTCCCACAACCCGCCCTGCCGCAACCCGAAGAGCAACCACCATGCGCAGCCGTCAGCCGGCCTGCCCACGGCGCTGGTTCCCCACACCATCGCGAGGCGGCCCCCAGCGAGCCCCAGGTTTCGAAGGGCCGGGCCGAGACGGGCATGCACAAGCGCCGGTCGTAGAGGACGTCCATGCCGGGGTGCAGCAGCGGGGTCTGAGGAGAATCGGTACGGAAAGCCACGTTTAGGCTGTGTCGATGCTGACTCTGGCTTTGAACGGTGGAACTGGCCGTCGGGGTCCGTGGGATCGCGGACGGCGCCGCCGCTGCTTAGTTTGGCTTCGTGATGGGTGGGCTCCGTGAGAAGTTGACTGCACAATTCTCAGGAGCGTAGTGGTTCGGCTGCCCTGCGTTGTCCGCGTTCTACGGCCCGGTAGATGGTGGATCGGCTGATGGAGAATAGTTCGGCCATTTCGGTCATGGTGTATTTCCCTGCTTCGTGCAGTTCCAGGAGGTGGGCTTCTTGTTTCACGGTGAGTTTTGGCTCTTTTCCCCGGAGTCGGCCGTTGGCCTTGGCGACCTTCATTCCTTCGCGGGTGCGCATGCTGATGAGGTCGGCTTCGAACTCAGCGATCATTGCCAGGACGTTGAATAGTAGTTTGCCCATGGGTTCGGTGGGGTCATGGATGGAGCCACCGATGCTGAGCTTTATTTCACGGCTGGCGAGGTCGCCGGCTATTTCGTGGGCATCCCTCACGGACCGGGCCAGGCGGTCGAGTTTGGTAACGACGAACGTGTCTCCGGCCCGGCACGCGGCGAGGGCTTCGCGAAGTCCGGCGCGGTTCTTGTTTCTGCCGGTAAATCCGTGATCAATATAGACGCGTTGCGGTTCAACGCCGAGGGTTACCAGGGCGTCACGCTGGGCGGTGAGGTCTTGCTCTTCCGTGGATACGCGGGCGTAGCCGACCATGATCTTAGGCAAGTAGATCAGTGTCTCACATAGGGCCCCATCACCGGACAGTTCACCGTACACCCTATACGGACACTTCATGGGCCCTCATGAGCAAAGCAGCAGGCCAGCGGCTGGTGTGTCCGGTGGAGGACCGGCTTGCGGGACGATTTCAAATGCTTATACGGGACACGCTTGAGGGACACTGAATCTGCAGGTCGTGCGTCAAACTCGCCCCCGATTTTTCCTTCTGAAACTGCCATGGTGAGATTTTTCGACTCGAGCGCGTGCATGAATCCACGGGTCGGTCTCCGACCCGGTTTGCGGGACGATTATGGACTAACTGATCCCCGAGATAGCGCATTCTGAACTGGACCTGCCGGCGGTTGCGAGCCACCACCAACCATCGACGGCCGATAGCGGGAAGGCCAGCAATTCCACCCACACATGTCTGCCCCGGGAGGCCTTTTCGGGTCGAATTTATACTTTCAAGTAACTTATTTGGTTCGTTGCCCTTGTTTTCTTTCCGGAACAGGGATAGACATGGCCCATTACTTTCGCTTCGGTTTGGGGGACGACGATGTCTATGAAAACTGCGCGCCAACGTTTGTCGGTTGACGGTCAAGAGCACAGCTATTCAACGGTTTCACGCTTCGGGTGGGGTGCAGTGGGGCGGAAGTCGGTGGCCGGGGCCCTGACCACCGGTTTGGTGTTCGCGGTGGGTGTGGGCGTCGCGTCCCCCTCTTTCGCGGCACTCCCCACGGGCGATGTATCGACGTTGGGGTTGTTGGGTGCCCGGCCGGGCGCGACCCGGCTCCCGGTGCAGGTCAGTGACCAAGTCAGCGGCTCGATCGATGTCGGTACCGGCAACCTGTCCCTGGGTGTGAGCGCCCTTTCTTTGCCTGGGATTGGCAGCACTGTGGGGTTGGGGATGAGCTTCAATTCCCTCTCGGCCGACACCGGCACGTCGGGGTTGGTGGCTCCCCGCTGGACCCTGGCCGCCGGTACGGGCGGGTCTCTCTCGCAAACTTCGGCGGGTGTGGTGTTTACTTCCGGGGATGGGTATTCTGCCCTGTTCACCCCCGTGACCGGGTCGACGACGGCGTATACGTCCCCGGCTGGGGTGAAAGCGGATCTGGTGAAGACCGGCTCGACGGGCTGGGTGTTGACCTCGCGCACGTCCGCGTCGGTGGTGACCTTCGATACGGACGGGAAGGCCACGAAGGTCACCGACCGGAACAGTAACGCGACCGCGATTACCTGGACCTCCGGAAGAGCCCGTGTTGTGACCTCAACGAGGGGTGTGGCCGGGGCGCGGGTCGCGAACCTTGGCTATGACTCCACCAGCGGGTTGTTGAATGCGATCTCTCAAACCTCCGGGACCTTCTCACGGTCCGTGTCCTTCGCCCACGACGCCTCCCAGAACCTGACCGGGTTCACGGACCTGGCCGGGAAAACCACCACCTTCGCCTACACCAGCGGCCGGGTCACCCAAGTTACCTCGCCTGCCGGTGGGGTGACGAACCTCAGCTACGACAGCACCGGCCGGGTCACCCAGATCGAACAAATCAACACCAGTACCGGTTCGCCGGGGAATTCCATCACCCGCCTGAGCTACCCCTCCAGTTCCCAGACTTTGTTGGCGGGTCCGAATACGAACCAGTCCGTGGCTGTCGCGACCGGACCCCACACCACCTACACGCTCTCCACCACGGGCCGGGTGTTAGCGGCCACCGACTCGATGGGCAGGGCCCGCGCCGCGACCTACACCGCGGACTTCGACACCCTGACCGCGACGCAGGGCACCGGCACCACCGCCGGGACCACGACCAACAGCTACGGGGCGAATACCGGCCAGTCCCTGACCCAAACCCAAGCCCCTGGCGGGGCTACCGCACAGTTCGCGTACGGCAACACGGCCGCCTCGACCAAATATTTACCAACCTCATCGACCAGTGATGCCGGGGACACGTCCCTGTTTACTTTTGACGGGACCGGGAACCCGCTGACGTCCTCCGATTCCCTGGCCGCGACAGCAACCCTGAGCTACAACACGGACGGGACCGTCGCGACGGCTCTGGCGCCCGGCAACGGGAGCAACAAGACCGTTTATGGCTATAACAGCAACCACGAACTGACCACCGTCACCCCGGTCACCGGGTCCTCCCTGACCACCCAATCCCGGACCTACGACCAATGGGGCCGGCTAGCCACCCAGACCACCGGGGCCGGAACCACCCTGACCTACACCTACGACGGCGTGGGACGGCTGGCCGGGACCCGCTTCTCCGACACCACCCCGACCATCTCCTACACGTATAACGAAAACGGGCAAACCCTGACCCGTACCGACGGGGCTGGGACGACGACCTACACCTATGACCAGCTGGGAAGGCTGACCTCCCGGGTCAACACTGCAGGAGGTGGCACCATCAGCTACGCCTATGACCTGGGATCGAATCTGGCCTCGACCACCGACACCCGGGGCACCACCACCTACGCCTACGACACCTCCGGGACACCCACCTCGCTGACATACCTGCAAAACCTCGGTGGCACCCCGAACGCCGGGACGCTGGGATTCGCCACCGATGACCAGGGTCGGCGCACCGATACCTGGCTACAAACCAACCCCGCCCACACCACCTGGACCGCACATACCCACACCGACTACGACACCACCGGGCGAGTCTCCCGCACCATTGCACAACAGGGCACCGGAAACACCTCCAACACCACCGTCCTGGACATTTCTTATTGCCACGCCGCCGGCTCCACCCCACCGACCTGCCCGATAACGGCCAGTGCGGATCGGGCGAATATTCAATGGGCCAAGGACAACCTCACCGGCTCCGTGACCGCCTACAGCTACGACGGGGCGAACCGGCTCACGAAAGCCGCCACCACCGGCGGGACCACCCCGGCCATCACCTACACGTACACGTACGATGTGCGGGGGAACCGGCTCACCGCCGCCACGACCGGGGCGACCACCACCAACCAGTCCTTCACCGTCAACGCCGGCAACCAAATCACCACCACCGGCTATGTGTACGACGGCACAGGAAACCTCACCAAAGACCCCAACGGCACCTACTCCTACAACGGCGCCTCGCAACTCGCCACCACCACCAAGGCCGGCACCACCTACACCTACAGCTACGCCGGCGCCTCCCAGAACGAGCTCCTGGCCCAAACCACCCCCACCGCCACCTACTCCTACACCTACGGGCGCGCTGATACCCAGGGCCAACCGATCATTGAACAAGTCCACGAAAACGCGAACACCGCCTACATCGAACACGACCCCGTCACCGGCGAACCCCTCATGCTCCGCACCAGCTCCGGCCTGCAATCCCTGTACGTCAACGACGGCACCGGCAACCCGATCAGCGTCATCACCACCGCCGGCTACCCCGGCTTCACCTACACTTACGACCCCTACGGGGTCCCCGCCCTGACCCAAACCGCAGGCGGCAACGGCGTCCCCCAAAACCCCTACCTCTTCAAACAAGGCACCCAAGACCGCACCACCGGCTGGATCAAATACGGGGCCCGCTACTACAACCCCACCACCGGACGCTTCACCCAACAAGACACCCTCGACCAACCACTCAACCCCGCCAACGCCAACCGCTACACCTACGCCAACAACAACCCACTCAACCTCACAGACCCACTCGGGACTTGTACTCTGAATCAGACCGTGTCATTGGCCGCCGGGCTTGGAGGCATTGGCGTAATACTCGGCGGTGGTGTTGGACTACTGGCGGGGTTGCTAACTGGTCCTGCAGCAGAAGTTGGAGTTCCCGCCGGAATCGCCATTGGAGGGGTGATAGGCGGACTCGTCGGAGTTGATACTGGGCTGCTCCTGTCGTTGGGCGGTGTCTGTGGTGGCTGAGCAGGAGGGACGTATGAAACCCAATTTCTTTGGCGCCGGACTCATGGTGGTTCTCTTGTTCGTTCTGCTTCCCGTTGGCATCGCACAGTTCACCGCTGGCTCAGGTCAAAGCCGCCTCCACGTTGGCACGGCAATCGTGCTCCTCGTTGGCCTACTCCTCGCCGCTCTTCCACCCATAATGTTGCTCGGGGTACCTCTCAACGCAGCAGCGTTGAGAGCGACCGATTGGCGCAGCCGTGCAGGGTGGTACTTCCTGTTTGGGGTCCCCTTGATCGGCTTCGTCATCATCGTGGTCACGACCGCTGTCCTAGGACTTAATGTCTGGGGTGCCGTCGCTTTTGTGGCGGCCGGCGTCATCCCGTTCGTGATCGCATTATTGAGACTCAGAAGTGCCAGGTAGAACGGCACCTGAAATTTGCGCCATACCCAAGTGTTGAGCGTCGCCCTGTTTGACGATGAAGCCGCCACCGGCGTTGACGACGGACCGAGTAAGGAAACCCCCTGCCAAGATTTTCCTTGTGGGGTGTTCGTAGTCATGGCGGCGGCATGATTGGGGGGGTGTCCCTATGTTCTTCGTCAAGGGGTCTAGCCGTTTTTCTTCCAGAATATTGATGAAGTATTTTGGGCAGGGGAAGTTGCTGCCGGCGAGTGTCCGGCAGTTGCTGTCTTTGAGTGGTTATGTGGTTTTGGAAGCTGGTGCGTCGTAGAGGGCGCCGTCACGGAGCATTGCGAAGAGCACGTCGCAGCGGCGCCGGGCAAGGGCGATCAGCGCCTGGTTGTGGCGCTTCCCTTCGGCTCGTTTCCGGTCGTAGTAGGCCCGTGAGAGCGGGTCTTTCAGGGCTGCGAATGCGGAGAGGAAGAACGCCCGTTTCAAGGACTTGTTGCCCTTCTTTGACGGGTGGTCTCCACGGATCGAGGTGCCTGATCGCCAGGTCACCGGCGCCAGTCCGGCGTAGGAGGCGAGGTGGCCGGCAGTCTTGAATTCCTTGCCCGCGACCTCGGTGAGGATGCGCGCTTCGGTCCTGACACCGACTGCCGGCATGGAGGTCAGGACGACGTGAAGAGGGTGGGCCTCCACGAGTGCTTCAACCTGTGTCAGGAGCTCATCTCGGGCCGTGCGCAGTTGCTTGAGCATTGCGGCGAGTTGAGGCAGAACAGTGCCTGCCGCGTTAGTGCCAGCGACTACAACGCTCTGCTCACCCAGGGCGGTGAACACGTCTTGTGCCCAGCGTTTTCCGGCCCGTGGAGCGTACTTGGCGAGCAGTGCTGTGACACGGGTTTGGCCTGCTTTGCGTAGCTTCTCTGGCGTCGGGTATTTGATCAGCAACTCGGCCATCGCTGGATGGTCCAGATGCGTGCCAATGACCCGTTCCAAGGCGGGATGTATCTGGGTGAGCAGGCCCCGGATCCGGTTCGAGGTCGCGGTGGCCTGCTTGGCCAGATCATCGTCAAATCCACACAACATGGAGAGTTCGGCGGCTTTTTCGTCGGCGACGACGATGGAGCGCAGGGTGTGTGGCAGGGACCGTGCTGCTTCAGCAATGATCGCTGCGTCTCTGGCGTCTTCTCCGAACTAAGAATTTCAGGGCTATCCGGCGTCATTGCGAGCTTTCATCTTCATTGTTTTGCTGGATGTTGGTCCGGCCGGCAGCTTGGGTGAAAGTTGGCATGCCCAGCTGGGTGGTGGTGGTGCGGCGGGCGGTGATTTGATCCATTTCGGTCAGTTTGGCCCGGGCGCCGGCGAGACTGACTTTCAGCCCTTCGGCTTCCCCGAGCCAGCGGTGGGCCTCGGCTTCCTTGATTCGGTCGATGAGATTATCGCGGATCTGGATCAGCCGTGGCCTGGCCGTTGGATCGGGCCGCAGCAGCGGGCAGCGCAGGCAGCTGTGCTCGTGGATGCAGGGTGTGTCGTAAGAGCGGCCGCAGTCACCCAGGGCGACCTTGCGGTGTTCGAAGTGGCCGATGAACTCGGCCCATTCCGCGTCGGTAGGGGTGCGGTATTCCTGGGCCGGACGTAGGGATCGGCGGCGGGCAATGAATTCCCGGTGGCCCTTGATGACTTCCTCGGGATAGACGGAGTTGTATCCCATGGTCGTATTGATGTCGCGGTGGCCGGCGACCAGCTGGGCGATGTGTGGTGGCATGCCGTGCATGATCGCATCGGTGATGAAGAGCCGGCGGAAATCGTGGAAGGTGTAGCGCATCGGGTTCCCGCCACCGTCCTTGATGCCGATCCCGTCCAGAGCGTGGTCGAGGTAGTGGCGCAGGGCGGTTTCGGAGACGGCCCGGTTTTCCAGGCGTCGGCGCCATTGGAACAGCAGCGGCAGGGGCGCGTTGAAGACGCGTTCATTCTTGTCGTAGGAGACTACGGCTGGTACGTGGGGCTGGCCCGCGCGAATTCGGGACACGATCTGGGAAAGGACATCGGCAAGTTCGGGTGAGATGACCAGGATTCGTTCGGCGTCGGTCTTGGAGGGGGCTATCTGCAGCAGGGGAATTAGTGCACCGGTGTCGGGCAGCCGGTATTGGATCAGGCTGTGGTGCGAGAGCTCGCAAAGTTCCTCGATGCGGATGCCGGTGTGACGCAGCACTTCGACCATGGCCCAGGTCCAGAATGCGCGGTGCTCTTCAAACATGAGGTCAACTCGTTTCCCGCCGTCCGGGGGCTCGGCCCAGGTGTGCTTGCCACCGGGTGTCTTCATCTCCGAGCGGCGCATTGGTTGGCCTTCAGCGGTAAAGAGTTCGCCGGGGTCGGTGCGTTTGGCGGCCGCGAGCAGTTCGCTGGTGCGTTCCCGTTCGGAGTAGACCCACGAGACCAGTGCGGGCAACACCGGCAGGCGTTCGCGGGTCCGCTGGTCTGTCCGGGATTTGCGTGCCAACCGTGTTTTCTTGTGGGAGACATCCGTGGCATTGACCGGGCAACGCACCGCCCACGGACCCCACCGTGCAGGGTCTTCATCGGCCCACTCGGCCAGGTCCAGGTAGAAGACCCGCACCGCCGATAGCACGCTGCGGCCATCGAGCCGCTCCGTGGTCCGCTGCACCTGTTGGCCGTTGGGGGCGGTGCTGGTGCGGGTGCGGGTCATGACCCGCTTTTTCCAGGAAGACGCGACGTCGCGTGGGAGCTTCAGTGAATCGATCCCCGGGTGATGGGATTCGAGGTCGGCCCAGAACAACTTACCCACCAAATAGGCCGTGCGTTGCAATGAAGAGAAATCCATGGCGATCTGGCGTTCCCGCAAGTAATCTACGAGCACGTCCCTCACCGGACGGCACTTGATGTTGTAGCGGTCGATTAGCTGTTCGCAGGTGGGCTGGCCGTTGCCGGAGAACATTTCAATCGCGGCGGGCGCCTCCTGGCCCAAGACTCCATGCCAGCGCAGCAGCTGATAGAACAGCGGGCTGCGAATAAAACCGTTGGAACGCGTGGGGAGTCCCGCCGTGAGCTCCAGCAGCTCAACGCAATCGCCGACTTCCACGTTGGCAACAAGCCCTCCCTTCGCCGCCATGATCACCGCAATATGGGTCAGCGCCTGCTGGCCGGCTTGCAGGCCAACCTCTTCGTCGACGCACGTGCGGTTCATGGCAGAAAACGCCTGTCCATCACGCGTGCGAGCCATTTCACTGGCCAACGATCGACGGACCGGGGCGAAGAGCAAGAGCCAACCCAGACTCGGCCGGATCACGTCGGAACAAATCAGGACCAACAACCCAACACTCAGATGCGGTACCGGAGGGCAGGCCGGCCCCCGGCTGACGGATTCCCCGTTGAACAGGTCCCGCCAGTCACCGGCGGCCTCGGCCCCGCTGGCTTGCCATCGCTGCTGCCAAGTCTCGCCGGGGAATGACGAGAGCCAGCCCAGCACCGACCGAACCCCAGCATCCCGCGGTCGCTGGCTGCTGGGGTTCTCCAGCCTGAACGGGGCCGCGAAGACACGTTCAAGCACCGCAGCACGGTCCTGACACGTCGAAAGCCACGAGGACTCGAGCTCGCGGGCGGGGAACCCTGCCCTCAACTGCGCGCCCGTTAGGGCCACCATCCTGCCTGCCACTGCTTGGTCCGCCGCCGTGATGCTTACCGCCGGTGTGTCGGTCAACTGGTCGTTGCTCTTCATGAGGGGTCATTCCCGAAGAGGATCTGCATGCTCTCGGGCCGGTAATCCGGGGCGGGAGTGGGACCGGGATCCCGCAGGCGCTGCCGGGCGTGGAAGGCCAACACGCCGGCAATCACCTCCTCGGTCACCGGGTTCAGATAGCGCTGGGTGGTCGACAAATACGCGTGGCCGAGAACCCATTGCACGTCGGTCAGGGGCATCAGCGGATCCCGTGCCATTCGGTACGCAGCCGTGTGTCGAAGGTCGTGCAAGGACCAATGCGTGCCCAAAGCCGTATTCGCCCGGTCAAACATCGCCCGCGCCGCGTCATAGCTCAAGGCCCTGAACGGACGGCGCAACGTCCACCACAACGGTTCATCCCGGCCCGCCGGAACCAGGCCCTGCACTTGCACCTGATAAAGGCGCAACCAAACAAAAGCATCCGGTGCAGCCGGCAAGGGCTGCACCGCGCCGGTGCCCTTGCGGATCACAGTCATTAGCTGCTGCCCGGGATCAGCGTCAGCCACCGTGGCACCCAGCAATTCCGAGGCCCGGGCGCCGGTCGAGACCCAAAACGCCACCAAAGCCCGATCCCTATGGGACCCCAGCTTGGCAAACAACTCATCGAATTGCCTATCGGGAATCGCCCGTGGCGCCCGGGTGACAACCTTGGGCCGATACCGGCCCCCGCGCTTGCCACCAAATCCTTCATTAGGGTTGTGCTGCGCGCGGGCCCCGGAACCTGCCCGGGCCCGTGCTAGCGGAAAGGGGTTGAGCATCGGCCCGGAGCCCGCCTCCAAATGGAAATCGTAGAAACTGCGCAACACGCTCTCGCAATGCGCAACCGTCACCGCGGCGTACCGGTCAGCGTCCGGCACCCCTCCCGGCCATGGATCCGCCATTTCAGTCCCACGCCTCGCCTCGGAAGCGGGCCCGTCACCACCTGGATATCGCCAGTGAGGCCGCACCGGTTTCCGGGCAACCTGCAACCACCGACAGAAATCACGCGCCTCGACCCGGGTCGCCTGGTCCCACTCCACCTCCAGTGCAGACAAGAACCGAAACCACCGCAACAGGTCCATGCCGTAGGAGCGCAGCGTCTTCACCGACCGACCACAGGCCAGCAACTCGGCGAGGTAGACCGCCGCCGGCCCAATGCCCTTCCCTGAAGCGTCAACCAGCCGATACGGCTCGAAGGGTTCGCCAGTCGCAACCAGGGAACCCGCCAGAGCCACCTCCAACGAGGCCAGATCCTGTGGGACGTAATCTTCGTTGTCCATGGGAACAGAACCTAGCTGACGCACTGTGGCTCCGGCTATGGGTTCGCCCGCTGGACTTGGGTAGTTCGGTTAACACGTCGGTCTTGGCTTCTCCGGGGTGCAGATCGGCGATGCGGCGCATCGCCAAACCCGGAATGTAGCCGACCAGAATGCCCTCGGCTTGGGCCACGGCGACGGGCAAGGCGCCAATGGTGGAGGGCTGGTCCACGACGAGCAGCACGGTGCCCTTGCCGGCGACGGCCTTGATGATCGCCCGCAGTTTCGCCTCGTCCTGGGGCAGTGCCCGGTCAAGGAGTTTCTTGCCAGTACGGTCGATAGCGACCGCATGATGGTTGCTCTTACCGACGTCAACACCAATGAAGATATCGACGTCCTCGTGTCCTTTGATCACCGCAAACCTCCCAGAAATAGTCCTGTGAAACTAGCGTTGGCATGTCCTACGGCGGCAAGGCTCGGCATCCACGTTACGGCTGACCTACACGCTCATTCGTTGTGCTGGTCCGGTCCCCATTAGCGATCCCCTGGCGCCTATCGAATCCCGGTGACAACACCCCCCGGATCATCAATGACTGGGGGACTTAATCATGCCGGGACCGACAGGCCAACAACCCCAATTCTTACTCTTTAAGGGGCTACTAAAAAGGTAACGGGGGTGGCACCGCGGTGGTTATTCGCTGAATTCACCCACTACTGATTGCGCTGCGGTTTGGTGGCTACCGAGGGAAGCTTCTGTCCGGATATTGGCTCGTCTCAGGACATGATTCCGTTGCCTTCGGGAGTCTCTCTACGTCTATGCCATTTGTAGCAATCGTTAAACGTCCATTCTAAAACCAAAAGGCCGACGCGGGAATCGTTGACCGTACCGGTCAGGGTTCCCGCAACGGGCGCGGCTCTGACACTCGTGCTGTCGTCTTCTGAAAACGCCACCGGGCCAAGACAGTATGAATTTAGTGCGTGTTGATCCAGTAGCGGCGCTTACCGTTACGGCTGTCTTCGTAGACGCCACTATTCTTTTCGATAGTGGCACGGGAACCGGCATTGTCCTCATCGCAGGTGACGAGAACCCTGGAAATGCCCAGCTCGCGGGCAACAGGCAACGCGTCATTCAACGCTTTGGAGGCGTGACCGAGTCGGCGCGCGGATGGCCGCACACTGTATCCAATGTGCCCGCCTTCATTCAGCCCGAAATCATTGAGTTCGTGGCGGATGGCAAGGGAACCAAGGACCACATCCCCTTCAACGATCCACAGATAGGTGCACGTCACATAACCAGGCTTCCGTGGGCTTTCCGGTAGCGCAGCAGCAACAAGTTCGTCAACAAATCGGCCAAAGTCCAGCGGATCCCGGAGGTCTTCCAATGACCAATCCTCCCCTCCGCCACCATCCCGGTGAGCTCCCCCAAATTCAACGGCGGCTTCTAGCCAGGAGGATTGAAAAAATACACTGGGGGTCATGAGGGTAGCCATCAAAAGATCCTAGCCTGCTACTTTGCTCTGTCTGACACCGCTCAGGAGCGTCCCATTCGAGAGCCCGAAGGCCTTCGCCTTCCAGATGCCGTACCTCTCGCTCGCCCACCGGTGAGCTCATCCCTAAAATCGACCCATGGATGAATCCTTGGTGCATCAGGTTTCGTGCGGAATGCTTATCTGCGCGGGGCGGGTGCTTCTCGTACACCGATCGTCGTCGACGGCACGATATCCGAATGTTTGGGACTTCCCGGGAGGTCACCTTGAACGGGGCGAAAATAGTCGTCAAGCGCTTGTGCGGGAGCTTCGAGAAGAGTTAGGCGTAGAAATCACTCCGCCGACTGGGCACCCGCTGCTGACCCGCCGGGACGCTGAGATATTCCAAGAAATATGGAAGGTTGAAGCATGGGAAGGTGCGATCATCAATGCTGCACCCGATGAACACGACGCCATCGGATGGTTCAGGTTGGACGAGGCAATGTCCTTAGACCTAGCCGATGACGGCTACCCAGCACTCTTCAATTAGGTGCTGCCCTGATTTCTGACCGGAACAGGTTGCAGTTGCGGACACGCAATCGCGGTGCAGGCGACCGCAAAAATTGGGTGCGGTACCTTTCGGAATGTGACACCCCCATGCAGAAACCATGCAGGCCGCCGAGTCAGCCCCGACGGCGCCCGAACATGCGCCAGGCCCTGCTTGCGGGGATGAATGCGATGGCGGCAAGGGCCATTGGGAACCAGAGCGCGGCATTTCCGGTCCACCCGATGCCTACGCCGTTGTCTCCGGAGAATGCCGTGACCTTGAGGAAGAAGAAATGGGAATGGAATTCTCCGCCAGCCTGCATGGCGACGGCAAGCATCCCGAAGGTGAAGGTGAATAGGAAAAGCCAGTACACCATGAGCACGCATAGGGCGGCCACCACCCCTGTTGTCCACAGCGGTCGCGATTGGTCAGCGCCTTCGGCGTAACTGGCTGCCAGCTCACTCGGTTTGCCTAAGCCTTCGAGGACCTCCTTGATGCTGGTGCTTTCGGCGTCGGCGTCGATGCTGTTGCGTAGATCGGCCAGAATTCGCTTGCGAATACGCGTCGGAACCCTTCCGTCAAGATACAGATCCACCTTGAACAAATACCGTTCCCTGGCAAGGGCGTGCCGCAATCCGAGTTTCGGCGGCTTTCCAGGAGCCGTCGCCTCGCTCGGCTGTGGCTGGCCCATGCCGTCGGCGCTCTTGTCCTTGACGTTCATGAGTCACTCCGTTCTTCTTCGCGCTTTGTTTCCCTGCTGACAATGGACAGGCCCCGCTCAGCCACGGCAGCGACTTCCTGCCACTTTTGGGCAGCATTGAGGCGGGCAAGTTCGCCCGCCTCTGTGAGTGCGTAGTACTTTCGAGCCGGTCCAGAGGCCGAGGGCTGCATGTAGCTGATCAGCCAACCATCACGCTCGAATCGACTGAGCACCGGATACACGGCACCGGTCGCCAGACCAGACAAACCCAAGGAGCGCAAGCGTTCCACCAGGTCATAACCATAAGATTCCTGGTGGTGAAGCAGTGACAGAATGAGCATCGGCAGCACCCCCCTGAGCAATTGGGGGTCGTGTGGAGAGACGTGATGTTCCATGCACCTATCATTCCACAACTATTAGTCAATATCTATTAGTTGAGGATTGCTAGTCATCAGGAATCCTCCCAATAGAGCGACATGGCTCGCAGGTTGCACGAAGCCTATGAGGCCATGCGCTTAGCCTGAGCGCCGATGGGCACTGTGGGACAGTGATGGACGCGAATGAGTCCGGAGCCGAACACGTCCCTATCCGTTCCGTCGCCAGCGATGGAAGGTCCTAGCTGCAACGATGGGATCGTTGCATGAAGTGCCCCAGTTGACGTTCCCCTTACGGGATACCCGACGCCCTGGGCAAGAATCAAATGTACGGGCTGGATTTTCGACTGGATTCGAGGGTTTGGTCCGACTGTAGTGAGACGAACTTGCTGAAGTTGTCTCACTACAGTCGGACCATTCCGCTAGCCCTCGCCCTTTTCATGGTCCAACTTGGATGAGACGGGACAGCTGCACAAAAACCGTCCTCCCCAAGTCCAGCCCAGTCCGCTAGTTTCCGAGGTTCGACTTGGATGGCGGGGCGCCGGCTTTCAGATCGTAGCTTGCTGAGCGCCGCATATCCTCGAAGATGTCGTCACTTTCGATCGGCACGTTCGAACCAAGGTTATGGGACTCGTTCAGCCACATGGGCGGCTCGGGTTCCCATCCGGGCGGCATTTGAACAAAGACCACCCGTGAGATCCGAGATTCTCTCTCTTGACGTAGCTCGCGGATGAGCTCCGCCACGATGGCCAGCACTACGAGTGCACCTAGCCCGATCCAGAGCGCCGTCTGAATGTGGCCCTCAAGCGCCGAGAGAATAGCAGAGGCGATGGTGGTTCCGAATGCGCCAGCAAGCGAGAATGCGATGACCTTGCCGATAAACGTGGCCAGAGCCGTGGTTGCGAGAGTGGGTAGAAACCGAGCCATGAAGCCCTCCAAGCGTGAGGCTCCCCCTATTACTTCATCTTGATCAGCTTTGGTCCACGGCTGCCCCTCGGTTTCGCTGAAGCTGGCCTGCAGGCAGCCATGATCGCACCGATACTTTGGTCCGGCTGCAGTGAGGTGGCTGCAGCAATCTCGTCTCACGACAGCGGGACTGTTCCGCTTGTTTAAGAGATAACCCTTGAGTTCCGGGGTTCGCCGCCGGGTCTCCACGGTGTGTGTTCCGTTCGGAATCAGGGGTGATCTCTTAGGAGCCGGCGGCAGACGAGAACGGTACGAAGTACGACTGGCAATCCCGACCGTCCGATTCGCTAGAACGCATGCCGCCGAAACGAAGGCGCCTCGTTGCCTGGGGTCTGTGGTGGTTCCTGATCCTGGGCGCGGTGTTGGGTAGCGCACTGGATGCTTTGAACGTTCCGCAACCCTGGCAAACGCTCGTGGACATCGCAGGTTTGGCTGCTGTATTCGGTCCATTGATCCGTGGGGCAGTGATTGAAACCCGCGAGCTTCGCGCCGAAGGTATCGTTCTACCGACTTATCCAGTCACTCGCAGGTCATTTATCGCCATCGCTGTAATCACCGCTATTCTCTGGGCCGTTTTCGCCTTCCTGGTCGCTACAGGCACACCCACGTTTCCTCTACTTCCAATCGTTGGCACGGTTTGGTTGGCTTACCACTTGCTTCGACTCCGATCAAAACCCCATTGACAAAGACAGGCTGAAAGGAACTGCACCGGGATAGATTGACTCAAGCAAAACCGGGCGGTGTCTCGCTCAGGGTTCTTGTTACGGCGCGCGGAGGGCTCAGCGCGCACACCCTCCCGATGACCAGATCGGCGTCGTCTGAACTTTTCATCTACGATCTCGCGGTGGGTAGGGAGAATCAACGGCAAGGCGTGGGGAGTTGGCTCATCCGCGAGCTTCGTGAGCTTGCGGCAGCGGTAGGCATCCGGGATGTGTTCATCCCGGCGGACAACGACGACACCCACGCACTCGACTTCTACCGAGTCCAGGGAGCCGTGGGGTCACCAGTGACACACTTCACCTTCACCGCCCCGTAAGCGGTTCCTTTTTCGGGACGGGCAGGGAATCTCGACGACAGGAAGGCGACCGAGTTGGAACGGACCTGCCCCTGCCTCTTCTGGGGCGGTGTGTTACCGCCACATGGGCGAATTGGGAGAGCTGGACGAACGGTATGTCACTGGTTGTGAAAGGAGGGCCGTCGTGCCTCAACGCGATGGGTTGTCCAGGGCGCGGTTTCGGTCTGGACTGACGTGCTGGCATCGTCTGCGGCTGCTTCCTACACGGCAACGGGAACGCTGGCAGTCAAGGGCTGCCGCCAGTCAAAAGCGGTAATGGACGAAAACAGAAGGCTAAGAGTCCAGCCAAATGCAGCGCGTTCGCGGTGGTCAGCACGGCCAGCGCGTCCCGGTCGCTTCCGCGGTCTCGAGCAGGCCGGCGGGTGTGTCGACCGCGCCATTTGGGTGCGTGGAGGCTCGATTGCTCGGACGAAGTCCGTTACGCGTCGGTCACACTGGATCGTGGCGCGCCAGGCAGCCAATCCGCGTGGTCGGCGTTTTGCTACACCGCCGTGCTCACTTCGTACTCCGGTGGAAACAGACGTTCGTCGACCGGGATCGGGCGTGGTAGCCTGACGGCATGCGTGCGACGGGAGCTGAAGCGGCAGGTGCGGAGCCGGCCAAACCCCGGAAGAAAATCGGACGGGATGTCTCGGCGAGCATCGGTCTGATCGCGGTGGTGATCGTTGTGATGGGCGGAGCGATGCTCATCGCGTCGGCTCTGAACCTCGGCGCGAGCATCATTATTGCCGGTTTCACGGCCATCTTCTTCACCCTCGGCGTCGGAGGAGGCACGTTGCGGGCGGATCTGAGAAAAGTGGCGTGGTATGGACCGCTAACCGCCTTGGCCGCGTCGATACCGCGTATTCTCGCTGAATATAACCAAGGACTGGCTCTGGTGCTCGTCTGTCTAATCATCTTCGTGGCGGGCCTGCTGCCTGTCCTGGGCAGGAACTACGCGCAAGCTGGCCTGGGTCTGGGCATTGCCACGTTGCTTGCCTTCGCTCTCCAAACGAACACTGGTTCACCAGTTCAGACGGTGGTGGCGGCCTTTGTCGGCGTCTGCTTCGTCGTCTTGCTGCGGATCCTGATGAAGATGCGAGACCCCAGCGACGTCGCCCGTGCGCTGGCGGCCGCGACACTGACGGAGGCCGACCCCGGCTTCGAGCATGCCTACACAATGTGGCTGAGGGACAGGCCAGTACGGTGGCTGCAGGAGTCGCTCCAGGGCGCCGTCGAATACCGGACGATCCGGACCGTCCTGGGAGTCGACGATGCGGCGAAAGCGGACCGGCGGGCCTCCGAGGTGTCGGCCGTTGTTGCGGCACGCAAGCCCGGCGATCTCAGTCCTCGGACACCCGACGCGGCTTCCTCGAACACGGTTGCGCTGGATGCGGCTTTGCGGACGCTGGATCGCGTCGAGGAGGCTGCCCGCCGCAGAGACACCACGAAGGTCGCTGACGCGCCAGCAACGAGGCGCGCCTTTGACCGGGCCTCCGTCAGATCCGCATTCACGTGGCGCGCACAAACCTTGAGACACGCGCTACGAACGGCTCTGGGCGTATTGCTCACGTTCCTCGTGGCGTGGGCGACCGTGGGACCGCATGATTCTCTGGTCACCTCAATGGCCACGGCATCCTTCGCGATCCTGCAGATCAGCTGGACCCAGTCCCTGTTCAAAGCCAAGCAACGAGTGCTGGGAGTCGCCGGAGGCGCTGGCGTCATGGCCTTGGCGCTATGGCTCCTGCCGCAGTCATGGCTTCTGCCCTTCGCGCTCATCGCCGCGATTGCCGGCGTCTGGTTGATCGCCAGTAACCAGGTCCTGTCGATAGGCAGCTTCGTCGTTGTCTCGGTCGGTATGAACGCCGTCGGGAAGGGCCTTGACCCGACTCGCACGCTCATCGAATACATCCTTCTCTTATTTGCCGGGGTCGCGATCGGGCTGCTGCTCGGATTCACGATCGTGCCACAACTCAAACCAGACCGAGTGGGCCAGCGGGTGCGCCGGGCCAGAAGCGCTGGGAGCGAGCTGCTGCGGTCCATCGCACAGTTGGCCAATCCGGCGTCTGGGACACCGGGGCAACACCGCATGCCGCCCGAGCTGATGCGCCCGCTCTACCGGCAGCGCACGGAGGTGATGAATCTTCGTTCGCCGTTGGGCCGCCAGGATGAGCGTGCCGGCGTGCTCGCCGAAGACTGCAGTTCCCTGGCTACGCGATTCGAGACGCTCGCGATTGTGAGCGTCCTCGAGGCCGGGGAGGGCCGTTTGACTGCTCAAACGTTGAGCGCCGCGGCAGACGCGCTGGACGGGATCATCGACCAGGACAATCACCAAAGTCCTGATGAGGCCGATTCCCCCGGGCTTGTGCAAGTCGCACGATGGGTCGGTTCCAGCAGCACGGAATTTCTCAAGACCTGCGACCGGGGCTGAGACGCCCCTGTCTTCGCCGTCAACTACGGTTCGGCACGAGAAAGTCCGACGGCGCCGGCATTGCCGGCATGACAGCGGCGAACAAATGCGCTGCGCGGGGATGGCGGGTGGGAATCGTGGATGCACTCCCCTGCGGCGGCACCTGTGCGCTGCGTGGCTGTGATCCCAAGAAGATCCTCCGCCGTGGCGCGGAAATCATCGACGCCGCCAACCTGACGCGGAACAAGGGCATCAGCGGGGACAGGCTGTCGATCGATTGGCCGGCACTGATGCGCCACAAGCGAGGGTTTACCGATGGTGTACTGAGGCCAATATATCTGCAGCAGGCGTTTTCGCCTACGCCACCGACCCGACTCGATTCTCGGAATAGCAGAATGGTCATCGGCCTAGACGTCGAGTGACTGCCGGGAAACGCGAAACCCAAGCCGATGTGGCTCTGGGCCTCGAAACCGTTGCCACAGGAAGCGACACAGGCCGATCACTGGTGGTCAAAGTACCTGCGCCGCTTCGATATCGAACACATATTACAGTTCCTGAAGCAGAGCTTGGGGTGGGCCAGGCCCAAGCTGCGGGAACCGGCGGCGGCCGACCGGTGGACCTGGATCGTGATGGCAGCGCACACGCTGCTGCGCCTGGCCCCCCTGGCCATCGAATGCCGGCTGCCCTGGCAACAGCCCTTCCCAAAACCGCCCTGAGCCCGTCACGGGTGCGCGCAGCGTATCGGCGGACCTGCCGTAATACCGTCCACCACGCAGAACAGCCGATAGCCTCGGCCCCCGGCCCGGGACGCCCGCAAGGCAGCACGAACAGACTCAAACCGATCGTCCAGCCCGTGGGAAAAGCCCATTACAAAGACTAAAAAGAAAACTTCGCGTACGATTTTCCCGATTTCTGCGGTTCACCCTGTGCAGACCGCCGCAGCGGGACTACCGTGGATGCACCAGAACTGCCAAGCGTGAGGTGTTAGCCATGAATCGAGCCCAGGGTAAAGTCGCTGTGATCACCGGTGGTGCAAGCGGGATCGGCCTCGCGGCAGCGAAGCTGCTGGCCGCGGAAGGGGCCGCGGTGGTGATCGGCGACCTGAAGCCGGAGCAGGCCGAAGCGGCTGCGGCGCAGATCACCGGGGCCGGAGGCAGGGCGCTCGGACTCGCCGTTGACGCTATGGAGGAGGCGTCGCTGACCGCCCTGGTCGAGGCGGCAGTCCAGGAGTTCGGCTCGCTGCACATCATGTGCAACCACGTCGGCGGCAGCAACCCGCGCAAGGACCTGGACCTGCTGCGCCTGGACATGGACGAATTCGACCGGACCATGCGCCTGAATGTGCGCAGCACCGTGGTCGGCTCGCGTGCGGCGCTGCCGCACATCATCGCCGCCGGCGGGGGGTCGATCATCAACACCGCCTCGGTGGGCGGGCTTTCCGGGGACTTCCTTCAGGTCTCCTACGGCACGGCGAAGGCAGCGGTGATCCGCCTGACCCAATACGTCGCGACGCAGTACGGGGCGCAGAACGTGCGCTGCAATGCCATTGCCCCGGGTGCGATTATGACCCCGGCGCTGCGTGACAACCTCTCGGCTGACGCGATTGAGTCCATCCGTTCGCACAACGCACTGCCGTTCATTGGCGCCGCAGAAGACATCGCGCAGGCCATGTTGTTTCTGGCTTCCGACGAGTCGCGCTACGTCACCGGACAATGCCTGGTGGTCGACGGCGGGATGAGCAGCCACTCCTCGATCGCCGAGGACCGCCGAAGCCTGCTGCCCGACAGCCCAGCCAGCTGACCTGGCGTTCCGGTTCAGTGACTTGATGGCTTCGGTCAACACCTGCCTCAGTCTCCTCGAACACTATATGGTTCTCGCACTGCCCTTCCAAGGCTTCGACTCTTCCAAGCATTCTCTAGAAAAGTTCATAGGACTGCGGTGGGGGGATAAGTACGGACAGGTTTTCGATCTGACGCGAAAGGATGACAAGCGTTACAACGATCGGCTCGTTGATGTGGTCGAGCGCTGGCGCAATACCTATTCTCACGGGTTGAGAAGGGTCACGGTTCTTCGGTCTACCTGCCTAAAAGGGATTGGGGCCATCCCAGTGGGACTGAGTTCTGCAACTAAGCGCGTCGGCATCTTCTTCATGCCCGCGACAGATGAAGCCATCAACCCTTATTTGGAACTTATCGACGAGTTCGGCGCATGGCTCAGTGACACGCGTACGTGCTTCGCCATGGAGTGGATCCCTCTGGGCTGCACGTCCGATTCGATCCCGCCTTCCGGACCGAACTTGCCGAACTTGCCGAACTTGCCGAACTTGCCGAACTTGCCGAACTTGCCGAACTTGCCGAACTTGCCGAACTTGCCGAACTTGCCGAACTTGCCGAACTTGCCGAAGCCATGGAAAACTCTGACCGGTTTGCAAAATACGTCGAATACAACGCGTACCTTGAAGACCGTGCTACAAACATGGACTATTAAGACTCAACAAGTAACGGCCCCGCACAACGTCGTTGACGCCAGCCGCCAGGTTGTCAAAGTGCCCGGTAAGCGTTCCCCCTATGGGGACGGCTCATTCTTGTCTGGAGAGCGGGACCTATTGATTGCTTCTGCTTCGGCATCCGCAGCAAGCACTTCATCGGAAACGCTGAGCATCAGGGTGCTGTCGCGCATGGTGAAGAGATGGGTGACTATTTCGCGGCCATTTGCCTTCCAGATACTGGGGGGCACTTCTTCGTCTTCCCTCGGCCTTATTGGCTGGCCATAGACATCCGTCAAATTGTTCGACACGACGTCGTGGCCGAGGAGGCTCGCAGAAGCCTGCGCCTCAGGGAAGGCATATAGGTGAAAGTGGACGCCCAAGAACTTGCCACGAAACGAGTCCCATGAGGCGAAGGAAATGCCTGGCACTTCAGTGAAGAGGGTGAATGATGCCGTAGATGATTCGTCCGACGCGTGATCCAAGCGTTCTCCGGTTTTGAAGTGGAGGCGCCTGAATAGGGTCTCCTGTTCCTGATCGGAGCTGGGCCAAGTTCCTTCTACCAGTTGCGCCACCAGGGCAGCAACTGTGGCCGGATCGGGAATCAGTTCGCTTCTCGGTTCTATGATCGCGGGCATATGGCGACACTACCGCCAGAACACGCGAAAAGCAGCCTGCTACCTTCGATCATTTAAGAAGGTGATGACTCGTGGACCCGCTGGCCGGGACCAATCTAGTGCCATGAATCCTCACCCCAAACTGCCACCACTTAATCCTTTTCCCACAGAGGGTTCCCCCGCGGACAACCCAACAAATCTCACAGCCACTGTTCGTCCAGGTGATCCGGCCGACCTGTGATCGACCGGCTTGCGGGATACTCCGAAATGCCTATTCGGGTGGACCACTCGCCTGTGTTTGCGAGGATAGGACGGTGGGGGATCGCTGCCTGTTGCCCAGCTATGACCAACCGATCACCCCTGCATAAGCGCCGCCATTACCCGCATTTGTGCACTGTCTCGATCCACACCCGCAGCGGCCAGCGCACGATCCAGGCGGTCGCTATGGACACTCAGCACCCCGAACAATAGGTGCTTGATCCCGACGTGATCGGAATGAAGCTCCCGCGCGGTGCGCTGCGCCGCCTTGAGGACCTCCAGAGACTTGCGGGTGAACGGCATCGATTCTGAGGTGTCTGGCGGACCAGGGGAGGCGAAACTCATTATCGCTTGACGCACTTCATCCGGCCAGACGCCCAGCGCCGTCTGCACCGTGTTTGGATAAGCGTGCAAAAGCCCCAATAGTAGATGCTCGGGACCGATGTACGAGTCATGCATCATTACCCTTGACTCTTCCTGAGCCAGGATCACCGCCCGCTGCGCACCGTCGGTGTAGTTCTGAGACATCTTCGAACCGCTCATGCCCCAAAGCGTAGTCTTCGCTGTGCGTCAGCACCACGGGCGCGCCTGCCGATCCGGGTCTTGGCCGGTGAGAGCCATAACTCCATCCCCTACTGCCAATCTCGGCTGTCCCGGTGAGCGTTCGGCCCACGGGCACTGTACGGCCGCGCTTTCGGCACCAGCGGCCCGTATGTTCTCTCTGTGCCCGCGCGATTCGAGGGACTTGGTGGTTACCAGGGGTTCGGCGTTGTCTCGCTGTCCAACGGCCCGCGTCCGGCCAACCATGCCATAACCAACCGCCGACTATTAGATGAATCGAGTCGCTCGGGAGCATTTGCAAGCAACTGCGGAAGTTCCCAGTCCACATACTCTTGCGGCCAATCCAACGGGCCGTAGCCCAGTCCGAGATCTACGTGGTGCAACTCCACCTCCCGGAGCCTGTGTGCTGGGCAACCAGCTACACCGTAGTGCCCTCCGCCAAGGAAATGCCCGTTGGGCCATCCTGCCGCCATGGATGCCGTGAATATCTCTTCAAGACGCTCCATGCTGGATTGGAGATCGGCGATGATCTCACCAGGTGACCGCGTGGCCCCGTCTTCAATCTCGGTGCTGCGCTGTTGCTCACCACTTTGGTATTTAGGAACATCGTGGCCACCCAGCGCACCTGATAGTCGTCGCGCATGGGCGTCCGCATTGCGAGCAAGATGGGTCAGAACATGGCCCACGGTCCAGCCCGGCAGGCGACTTGACGATTGGACGTCCTCGTCGGTCAGCTGTGCCACGCGACGCATCAACCGCCCCTGCGCTTCACGGCACAGTCGGGACGCCGGTTCCGGATTGCTCTCAAGATCCACGAATACATCAACCTTTCTTCGCCACTCGATCACCGACAACTCTGCCACAAGCGCTCACAATGACATGGGATGGGCAGACACGATCCAGATAAGACACCGATCAACCGTGCAGGGATTGCTGGGATGCACCAAATTCCTCACCCCTGTAGGAACGGATCCTAGGTATTCAAGACGGAGTTCCGCCTGATAATCGTTAGTCTGAAGGCATGAATCAGGTCCATAGCGCACCAACAGCTTCGACGCACGGCGCTGTTGTGCATGATGAGGTTCGCCCGGCCTGGTCGGCGGAGGTGGTCTCGTGGCTATCGGGATCACCCTTGAGCGGTCACCGACTGGAAGTACTGGAGCTAGGAGCCGGCACAGGACTAGGAACACGGACCATCGCGACACTTGGACACGCCGTCTCTGCAGTTGATACGTCTGCCAACATGCTCTCCGTGCTCCGAACCTCCTGCCAGGAACTTCACTCTGAAATCGCTAATCGCATCACGGCTACTCGCGGGTCGGCAGAACGATTCCCCTTGGG